>JBKJZR010000048.1:0-8348 GCA_046715035.1 Burkholderiales bacterium
CCAAGGAAAGGAGCAAGCGTTATGAGACAGGAGATCGCATTCAATGCCGAAGGGGTGACTTTACGGGGTTGGCTCTACCTGCCAGACCGCACGGCGGGACCTGTGCCAACGATCGTCATGGCGCATGGCTTTTCTGCGGTGAAGGAAATGTATCTCGACGCCTTTGCCGAGGTCTTTGCCCACGCCGGGCTTGGGGCGCTCGTCTTCGATAATCGCAATTTTGGTGCCAGTGACGGCGAACCACGCCAGGAGATCGACCCTTGGCAACAGGTAGGTGACTACCGGCATGCCATCACCTATGCCTGCACCCTCCCGACGGTCGACGCAACCCGCATTGGGATCTGGGGGTCGAGTTATAGTGGCGGCCATGCGCTCGTCGTCGGTGCCATCGATCGGCGGGTCCGCTGCGTGGTCGCGCAGGTGCCCTTGATCAGTGGCCACCGCAACGCGCGACGACTGATCCGGGCGGATTTTATCGCCCCGGTGCAGGCCCAATGTGACGAGGACCGCCGCCGCCGCTTCGCTGGGGAACCTCCAGCGATGATCCCGGTCGTGGCAGAGAATCCCTTCGCGCCCTGTGCATTGCCGACGGCAGACGCCTGGCAGTGGTTTACCGAGATGGGCCGCACCCGGGCGCCAGCGTGGCGCAACGAGGTCACCTTACGCTCGGTCGAGATGTTTATGGAATATGAACCGGGTGTCTACATCGGTTGGCTGAGTCCCACACCGCTCTTGCTGGTCGTGGCCCGCGACGATCACCTGACCGTCGCCGACGAAGCCATCGCGGCATACAACCAGGCGCTGGAGCCCAAGAAACTCGTGTTGGTACCGGGCGGCCATTTTGACGCGTATGTGAATGGGTTTGCGGTGGCAAGCACCGCGGCGCGCGACTGGTTCGCGGAACACTTGCAATCCGACAACACATAGCCTGGACAGGTCCTGTGTCCAGGCTACACACATACTCCGGCTGCGCCGCATGTGGGAGCTCGAGTGTATAACGTTACGCCCCAGGCGACTCAGAAGTAACGACCTGCGCGCGGCTTGGCGCGGGTCGAGAGTTAGAGGTTCGGAACGCCGGCCTCCGCGCTGCCGCGCAGGCGCCCTTGAGCTCAGCCTGCTACGCTTTGGGGGCAGCGCTTCCGGGTTTCGGAGGTGAGCCTTCCTTGACGTCGGACAGGCTCTTGGCGTACTTCTGCGCATCCTGCTCGCCGTCGAACGATGCGAGCGCTTTCGTAAAACCCTGCTCGCAAACGTCCCACTTGCCCTGCGAGTTGCGGGTAACCGTAAACTTCGTGCTGCCCTGCTGATCGAATCCCATGGTGTTCTCCTGGCGATGACGCGCGGCATGATGCGTGCGCTGTGAGATTTCCGCGAGCAACGCGCATGCCAGTTTATTTCTTTTTGACTGTCGGCACTTACCGCGCCGCCCCGCAGCACTCTTGAAAATTAGGCCGGCATCCGTTGTAAATATGACACGAAAGCCGGCGTGCAGCACTCGCCAGTGTGCGAGCCCGAGCCGTGCCGGTGCGCATCCCCGTGCAGCTGGAGGGCGCACCCCCGTGACCTAGAATACGCTGCGCTGTCACCGTGCGACTCGGCTGCGTGGCCGCACGATCCCCCGCCTCGTTTTGTCGCTATAGCTGAGTAGGGTGCGCTTGCGCACCGATGTGATGGTGGCGCATGACGCGGGCATCTTTTCTGCATGGTGCGCAAGCGCACCCTACGCTGGCGGGGGTGACCCGTCGCCCGACAAGGTGCGCTCGATCGCGGCGAGCGCAGCGCGATCGGCCCCGCCCTGCGCACGCGCCATCTCAACCGCGACCGCCCCGAGGGCGCGGTAGATTTGTGCAACCTCGGGTTTCCATTGCGCCAGTGCCTGGAGCTGCGCGGCAACCACCGTGCAGTCGCCGCGCGCGATCGGCCCCGTCAGCGCCGCTGCGGGACCGAGCCTGAACACGTTGTCGAGCGTTTCGCGAACCAGCGGCTCCAGCACCTGAAGCGCGGTATCGCGGTCGAGTCCGGCTTTTTCGTAGCCCTGGATACCGGTTTCGAGGAGCGCTGCAAGATAGTTGCACACGATGACGCTCGCCGCGTGATAGATCGATTTGGAGCGCGGATCGATGTCGAACAACCGCGCGCCGATCGCGGCATAAGCCGGCGCGAGCACTGCGAGCGCGGCGGGATCGCCTTCGGCGCCGCACCACGTGCCGGCAAACGACTGCACTGCAGCGCTCGGGTCGGCGATGCTCTTGACCGGATGCATACTCGCCGCGTGTGCGCCGCACCGGGTAACCGGGTCGAGGACCGCCGCAGTTTGCGCGCCGCTGCAGTGAAAGACGATGTCGCCCTCCCCGATACGACCCGTTTGCGCGAGCGCCCCGGCGATTGCGGCGATGCGACCGTCGGGCGGCGTGAGCATCCATACGGCCGCTCTGCGCATCGCGTCGAGCGACGTCACCGGGCGGCCGGCGCCGATGAACTCGACAGCCGCCGAAGCGCTCGCGTCGTGCCTCGCGAGGACATCCTGGACGGCGAAAACGCCGGCTTCGGTCCACAACCGCGCGAGCGTGCGTCCCAGCTTTCCCGCACCGACGATATTCAGCGTACGCATACGGCGCTCTGTATCAAACGAATTGCGTTCGCGCGCACACGAAGTGTCTGCGCAGGGGCGTCTCGGTTTGAATCACCGCTAACGACTCGCAGCGGCCAATTGGCTGTGCCCGCCTCAAGCCTGTGGAGGGCTTCGCCGGGCCGCCCCTTTTTCTAGGAAGGACTCGAGCGTAGTATTCACCCAGATAATGGTTACCCCGATGGCTTATGAATTTCGGGAGATACGAGAATACACGTGTCGACCAGTGATAACATCGGAGCTTAATCGATTTCGTAGGGCCATATTGGCCTTAGTTGTTTTTTTTCCAAACCAATTCACGTAAGCTTGCCGGCGACGTTGGGATACCAACGGTGGCGATGGATAATTATGCTACTGCCATGCCGCTTGCTCAACCGCGGGCTGGAGCTTCTCAAGATGCTTACCGAGGATTTCGAGAGCATCGGTGCGCAGGACCTACACCAACTCCAGAGGGCATGGGAGCTCCAGCACAGGATCCTCACCGCCGAGTCGGTGACCAGGCACACGCTCTTCAGGAAGGAGACGCGGTGGCCCGGTTACTACTATCGTGCCGACCACCCGAAGCTCGACGACGCCGAGTGGCATGTGTTCACCGGATCCAAGTACGACGCGAAGACGGGTGAATGGCACATGACGAAGCTTCCTGTCCACCACATCATCTAGTCGCCGCGCTTTCCCGCCGAGATGCCCATGGACCGTGCAGACACCCCTCAGTGCGACCGCTTCGGCAATCCTCTCGATCCCATCGTCCGCTATGCGCGCGGCAGCATACTGAAAAGCACCGACGAGGAAGTACAGCGCATGCTGCGCGCCCGGCATCTCGTTGGCGAGCGGGTGCGCAGCAAAGGCAAGGACAGCATCTACGATCTCTCCGGCATGAACCGGGGCAGCGGCATCACTGCAGGCGACGTCCCGCACCTGACCAGTCACGTGCCTTTCTTCGAGCGCTTCGAACGAGATAAACAGGGACGCACATAATAATCGGGAATTATGTCGCCATGACCTACGGCCGCTTTTGGCCGGCAGCCACAAGCCGCAGCCGCAACAAACAAATGCGAAAGCCCTAGACGCTGCCGATAGATCCACTCGTCAGGGGCTCCTGGCGGCTGCCAACAACCCGGAAAATCCGGTGGCGTGCTCATCATCAGGCTGTGCAGGCATGTGCACACATAGCGAGTAGAGTCACGAGCTGTAACCCATGTCAAAAGGCGGGGTTCGTCCATGTCTATCCGCTTCGCCGTACTCATGGTCGCCGTCCTCGTTGCGCAGGCGGCTTCAGCACAGCAGGGCCCGAGAGTCGTGCGTGTCGGCTATCTCACGGCGAGCCACGCGATGGACGACGACCCGCTCGCGGCTGCGTTCCTGCACGGGCTCGAGGACCTCGGGTACGTGCAGGGCCGGAACATCGTCTTCGAGAAGCGCGCAGCGCACGGCCGCCTCGAGTTGCTTCCCGTTCTCGCCGCCGAGCTGGTCAGGGCAAACGTGGACGTGATCGTCGCGCCGCCGCTGCCAGCGGCACTTGCGGCAATCAAAGCCACGCGTACCATACCCGTCGTATTCATGATGGTCTCCGATCCTGTCGGCGCCGGGCTGGCGGCGAGTTTGTCACGGCCCGGAAGTAACGCGACGGGGCTCTCCAATCAGTCGGAAGATGTGGCGGGGAAGATGATCGAGCTGCTCAGGGAAGCCGTCCCCACCGCAAGGCGCCTCGCCCTGCTGACAAGAACCGGCAATCCCGGGCATGACAGCCAGTGGGCGAGCGCCGTGGCGGCCGCAGCGCGACTGAAGCTGACGCTGCAGCGACTTCAGGTCGCCGACTATGACGGCGTCGAAAGCGCGTTACGCGAAGTGGCAGAGCTGCGTTCCCATGGGCTGGTGGTGCTGTCTGACCCCGTTTTCGTCAGCCGCCGCGAGCACATCGTGCACGCCGTGAATGCGATGCGTTTGCCCGCAATCTACGGCTTTGCCGAATTCACCGATGCGGGTGGCCTGATGAGCTACGGCGTGAACCTCGGGGATCAGTTCAGGCGCGCCGCACATTACGTCGACCGCATTCTCAAAGGGGCGCGGCCCGGCGATCTTCCCATCGAGCAGCCGTCGGCCTTCGAATTCGCAATCAATACCAAAACAGCAGCGAGCATCGGGCTTTCGCTTCCACGCGAACTGCGCCTGCGCGCGCACCGGCTGGTCGAGTGAGCGCGGCCCGCACGCTGTCTCGAAATTACGCCGTCCTGGTCGGTGGATTGGTCGTCGGCGCGCTCTTCCTCGCGGGAATCGTCCAGGCGTATTTCTCGTACCGCGACAGCCGTGCCGCAGTCTCCGCGCTCACCGAGGAAAAAGCGCTCGCCACCGCCCTGCGCATCGACGATTACGTGAAGAGCGTCGTGAATCAGGTTGCGTGGGTGACCATGCCCCTGCGCGACGAGAATGAGCAGGCGCTGTTACAGCGTCGCTTCGAATACCGCAACCTGTTGAAGCAAGTCCCGGCGGTCACGGATATCCGGCAGCTCGACCGGCTGGGCCGGGAAGAGTTGCTCGTCTCGCACACGGAGCTCGACGTGATGGCAGCGGGAACCGATCATTCGCAGGACGCGGGTTTCCTCGCGGCGCGCTCGGGCGCACTACACTTCAGTCCCGTTTCCTTTCGCAAGGGGACGGAGCCTTATACCCGCATCGCGGTCCCGGCGCGCCCGGGTGCGGAGACGGTCGCGCTTGCCGACCTCAATCTGAAGTTCGTATGGGACAGCGTTTCCGGCATCGAATTCGGACGCACGGGATACGCCTATGTCGTCGATGGCAGCGGCCGGCTGATCGCTCATCCGGATCTCAAGCTCGTGCTGCAGAACAGCGATTTCTCCCGCCTCGGCCAGACTCGCGCAACGCATGGTGCGGTGCGCGCGCGGAGCCACGCCGGGACCGAGATTATTGCGGCATCCGCCCCGATGGCGGCATCCGGATGGATTGTGGTCGTCGAGCAGCCGATCGCGGAGGCCTACGCGCCGGTCTACGCGAGCCTGACCCGTCTCGCCATCGTGGCGGTTTTGTCGTTTGTTCTGGCTGCTTTAGGCGCGCTCGTGACGGCGAGAAGGATGGCGGCGCCGGTGAAGGCCCTCGAGACAGGCGCCATGCAGCTCGCCGCGGGCCGGCTCGATCATCGCGTGCATGTCCGGACCGGGGATGAGCTCGAAGTACTCGCGGATCAGTTCAACGCCATGGCCGAGACGATCGGCCGCTCGCATGAAGAGCTGGAGCAGAAAGTCGAGGCGCGCACCCGCGAGCTCGCGCTCGCCAACAGCGCAAAATCGCGCTTTCTGGCCGCAGCGAGCCACGACCTTCGTCAACCCATGCACGCCCTCGGCCTGTTCGTCGCGCAACTGCTGGCGAAGCCGCAGACCGTCGAGCAGCGCCGTCTTGTCGATCGCATTCACGCGTCGTCGCAGGCCATGAACGCGCTGCTCGATTCGTTGCTCGACATATCGCGCCTCGATGCCGGCGCAGTTACGCCGCGGGCGATCGATTTTCCGTTGGACCGTCTGTTCGCGCGGATGCGCGCCGAATTCGAGTCGCTCGCGCAGGAGAAGGGCCTCGAGTTGCGCATCGCGTCGACGAGTGTATGGCTGAGAAGCGACCCGGTCCTGCTCGGACGTATCGTTCAGAATCTCATTTCGAATGCCGTTCGCTATACACCGCGGGGCAGCGTGCTCGTAGGATGCCGCCGTCGCGGCGCAGCCGTGCGCATCGATGTCATCGATAGCGGCCCCGGCATTCCAGAGGAAGAGCGCGAGCACGTCTTCCGCGAGTTCTATCAGCTCGCCAATCCAGAGCACGACCGGAGCAAAGGTTTGGGGCTGGGACTGGCGATCGTCGAGCGCCTCGCCCGGCTTCTCGACCATCGGGTGGAAATCGCTTCTCGCGCGGGCCGCGGGTCGCGCTTTTCCCTCACCGTCACGCGCGGCGCGCCCTGCAGCACCGCGGCGCCCCCTGAAGGGATCGAAACAGGCATTCCGCGCGGCGCGCTCGTCTCACTCATCGACGACGATGCGCTCGCACGCGAGGCCATGCGCGGCCTCATGTCGAGCTGGGGATGCGAAGTCGTTCCAGCAGCGTCAGCAGCCGAGGCGGCGCTCAAGCTCGCTGCCTACCGCCGCATGCCGGATTTGATCGTTTCCGATTTCCGCCTGGCGGGCGGCGGCACAGGGCTGCAGGCGATCGCGCAGTTGCGCTCCGCATTCGGCGCTCAAATTCCGGCATGTCTCGTCACGGGTGATACGTCGACTGACGTGCTGGGGGAAATCGAATGCGCGGGTTTGCACGCGCTCACCAAACCGGTTGCGCCGCTGCGGCTGCGCGCGCTCGTCAGTCAGATGCTCAAGGCGCGCTCAGTGCCCCAGGCTGCCGCCCGGTTTCCAGCCTAGGCGCCCTGCCGCAATCACCGCCTCGGTGCGATTGCTGGCGCCGAGCGCTTTCAGGATCGCGGTCACGTGATTCTTGACGGTCGCCTCGGCCATGCCGAGCTGACCGGAGATGCGCTTGTTCGATTTGCCCTCCAGCATCAAAGCGAGCACCTGGCTCTCGCGCGCGGTGAGCTGCGGCTCCGCCGCGCCTGGATGGGCTGCAGCCAGCACTTCCGGGGGCAGATACATGCCGCCCGAGCACACGAGCCTCAATGCACTGACCATGATGTCGTGTGAGGTGGACTTCGGAATGTAGCCAGCGGCACCGAGTGCGACGGCGCGCGTAACGAGTTGATGGTCATGCTGAGCAGAGCAGACGACCACCGCCGTTGCCGGACGGCGCCGGCGCAACTCTTCCAGCGTGGCAAATCCCTCGGAGTCCGGCAGGTTCAGGTCGAGCAGCACGAGGTCGATGTCGGGGCGTGCTGCGGCGATGCGGAGCGCTCCTGCGCTGTCTGCGGACTCCAGCAGCTCGAATTCTGCATCGAGCTCTGCGAGCACGTTGCGCAACGCCTCGCGTATGAGGGGATGGTCGTCGACCACAAGCACTTTCACTCGAACAGGATAGCGGAGACGCCCGTGTGCATGCAATACAGGACTTTCGTCCCGGGACTTCAGGCGGATTTACCCGCGCTGGCGCTCCCCCCATGCTTGCAGCCGAGCTAAAGGCTCGACACAAGGAGAAAACCATGCGTGCCATCACCCTCGGGAATTTCGCAGCCATCGCGCTACTCGCAGCATCGTTCACCGCCGCCGCACAGGACGGCGGAGCATTGAGCAGCAACACGGGGATCGTCACGAAGGCGAGCAAGTACCCCGTGAAGGAAACCATCGACCGCGTAGAGGCTGCAGCCAAGGGGATTGGCGCCCACATTTTCAACCGCATCGACTATCAGGAAATGTCCAAGAAAGTGAAAGTTGATGTCCGACCCAACGAGTTGATCATTTTCGGACGGGGTGCTGCCGGGCCACACATCGTCAAAGAAGCGCCGCTCGCGGGGTTGGACATGCCGTTCAAAGCGCTTGCATGGGAAGACACTCAAGGCAAGGTGTGGGTGAGCTATACGAACGGTAGCTACCTGGACCAGCGCTACGCGATCAAAGGCGCCGCCTCGAACGTGAAGAACATCAATGAAGTAATCGAAAAGCTCATCTCCGAAGCGCTGAAGTAGACGACGAGCGGGTAGAGGGGGCGCCTTCTGAAAAGAGGGATCGGACATGAAAACCTCGATTTCGCGCACGCTGGTTTGCCGCATGCTGGCTAT
>JBKJZR010000049.1:0-10028 GCA_046715035.1 Burkholderiales bacterium
TCCCCCGCATCGCTCGACAGGTTATAAGCCGCATACAGGTTGAGTATCTCCGCGTAATCGGCGGGCGCCACCGCAAACTTTTTCATGGTTTCTCCGCAGCACTCGGGAAGGAGACCATGTTAACCAAGAACGGCCTGGCTCGCGCAAAACGGATCGTTCGGTATACGCGGGGCGTAAGTGTTTGCAGCCCCGGAGCGCCCGCCTAAGCGTTGCCCTGGGCGATTCTCGCGTTCGCGAATTCGAGGCGCTCGACGAGCGTGCGCACCACCGCGCGCGTGAAGTGCAGCTGACACCCGGGACTCATCTGATCGAGCGTCACCGACTCGAACTCCGCGAATGTCACCTCGGTCAGCGCGTCGACCGAGGCGCCCCGCGGCGTTCCTTCGCGGATATAGCTCATCTCGCCGAAGCATTCGCCGGTGCCGATCAGGTTGAGCAAGCGCCCCTGCCGGGTCGCTTTCGCTTTGCCCTTGGCGAGGAAGAACAGGCTTTGTCCGGGTTCGTTTTCACGAATGATCGAGCTGTGCGGGGGCAGACGCATCCAGCGTCCCGCGAGCACCAGCTCCCAGATCTGCGCGTCGTCGAGCCTTTTCAGCATGTCCACGTGGCGCAGCGCGTCGTACTTCTCGCTGTCGGGGATCGTCTGCTGGTACGAGCTCAACCTGCCCACTTTGGCGAGCTCGAGCGCGAATTCGGCCCACGTCGCGAAGCGCGCGGCCGGATTCTTGGTCAGAACTTTCAGCAAAATTCTGTCTACCTCGGGCGGCAGCTCCGGCCGCACCCGGCTCGGCAGCAGCGGCTCGGTGTTCAGAATCTTGTCGAGCATCGCCGGCACGGTCTGGGCAATGAAAGGCCGCTGACCGGTCAACAGCTCGTAGAGCACGGTTCCCAGCGAGAACATGTCGCTCTGGTGGGTCAGCACCTCACCGTTGATCTGCTCGGGTGACATATATGCCGGAGAGCCGATGTTGACGAGCGTCTTCACGTCGTTCTTGCGCAGGTGCGCAGCGCCGAAATCGGCGATTTTTACGTCCGTGCCCTTGACCACCATAATGTTGGCGGGCTTGACGTCGCGATGGACGATGCCCTGCCGGAATGCGTAGTCGAGCGCGCCACAGCACTTGAAACCGACCTGAATCGCATCTTCGATGGAAAACAGGTTCGGCGCGGTCGTGCGTTTGGAGAGATTGCCCCCCGGCACATACTCCATCGCGATGTGGCCTGACTCCGGGGTAACCACCGCATCGAGGATCGAGACGATATGCGGATGGTTGAGCTGCCCCGCAAGCGATGCCTCGTTGAGGAACTGCGTGCGCAGGATCTTGCCGTTGGCGCGGTCCGCGAAAATCTCCGCGTCGATGACTTTGACCGCGACTTCGGCCTTCGAAAAAGTATCGCGTGCGAGGTATACCGTTCCCGAAGCGCCCTTCCCGAGCACCCGGATCAGATCGTATTTGCCTATGCGTTCGAGCATTGGATTCCTGGATCACCATACCCGCCGCCGCCACTGCCGCAGATTCGGCAGCGTGCGCACGGCAACCTCACGGGTGGATGGCGAACAGTTGCCATCGAATATCAGCCTGTATGCATGGAAAGTCTCTTGCGGAGCGCCGCCAGTTGCACCCGTTCCCTGTCGAAACTCCGGCTTACTTAAGCGTGCCGCAAGTCTGCCGCCGATCCGCAGCCAGAAACGTGCCAGCGCGCCGCGGCGTTCGATCCCGCCCGGGCCCTTGCGACGCGCACCGCTCCGATGATAGCGCAACCGGCGCGCCCGCTCCGACTCAAAGCGTCGTTCGAGCTGCGGCTGCCGGTGGCGTCGACGCCCAGCGGACGCTGGCATTGCGCACGCGCGGTCAGCACGCGAGGCAGGCCAGACGCGCGCGCAGGTCGTTCAAACGAAGGTCGACTCGATCAACGGGTTCAGATGCTGGGCGAGCTTCGCATAGCCCTGCGGCGTCGGATGTATCTCATCGTGCCAGTCGTCTTTGGTCTGCAGCGACGTCGATGACGCCGGCGTCAGCGTGCCGAGCGTCGGCGCAATGTGAAAATTGCGGATCATCAGATTGTCGGCCCCGGCGGCCTGCAGATCGGTCAGCAGCAGCGCCCAGCGCTCGAGCAGGTAATCGGTGATTTCCTGCTGCACGACGACGTCGAGTATCCCCGCGTTCTGCAGCGCCGCCCAGGCCCATGGGCCCGCCGAGATGACGAAGAATTCGTAAGGCAGGTTGCGCGGGGTGATGTAATCGTAGGTATGGATGATGATCGGCGTGCTGCCGTTCGCTGACGAAGCATCGCGCAGTGCAAGCCAGCTCAGCAGGTCGCTTTGGAGTTCCGCCAGCAGCGCATCGAGCTTCGTCTCGTCGATGCAGTCGCGGTAGGTATAGTTTGCCGCTGCCGGCGTAACCAAAATCTCGCTCATGCGTGCGAGCACGTCGTTGCCGCCGCCACTGAAAAGGATGCAGTCGAACGCATAGCCGTGGCGGATCTCCAGAATCTCTTTGTAAACGCGGTGCTGGGGTTGCGCGATCATGTCGGCAAGGCGGTTGCCGGTGAGCGCCAGATTGAAGATTGCCGCGGGCTGCGCGGTGTCGACATGCCAGAGCAGGTTGCTGCCGAGCGTGAACGCGGGCTTGTTGAGAAAGAGGCTGAACCACGAGTCGCCTACCGCGAGCAGCCGGCGTTGCGGCGGGATGATCAACGCCTGATACTCGCTGAAAATGGACGCGTAGCTCTTACCTACGCAATGGATCAGCACGGCTTTGGTCATGAGCCTTCCTCCCATCCAGGCGCGTTTGGCCGCGTATCCCCATGAGTGTATGACGATGTCGGTCGTCCCGACGATCGCTGCCAATCGGTTCTTTGCACGTGGGGTGCGCCCGGTGTCGACACGACGTCTATCGTGTCGTCATTCCGGCGGTCGGCAGCGATGTAACCGCTGCAAGTCTCTGAAATGATTACGCACCGGCGCTGGCATAGATCCTGCACGTCGGGTGTTGTTCGAAAAGGCGAACCCGACCGAAAGGCGGGGGCGCAAAGTTACCGGTCTAAGGGGCCTCGCCCTACGACAGCGGGATTGCCGAAACAGTGCGGATGCTGATCCGATCCGCACATCGCACAGTCCGCACTTTGCTCCCCCCTTCGATCTCGCGTCGCCGCCAGCCCGGGCGTTTCCAGAAACTGCCCGGCCGTGTCTCTCACATAACTGGAGATGGGCGATGAATTGGACGACTCAGGCGGCACAGTTTTGGACGACGTTTGGAAGGGGCATCGCGGTAGCGGCGCTGTGCGCACTCGCGGGCGGCGCGTGGGCGTCGCAAAGCGCGGGAACGGTCAAGACTCTCACGGGATCGGCAACAGTGACCCGTGATGCAGCGGTGGTGGCTGTCGCCACGGGACAGCGCATTTTCCCGGGCGACCGGATTTCGGCGTCGCCGGGCAGCTACGTCGGCATCACGCTGCACGACGACACGCGGCTGACGATCGGACCGGGCAGCGAAGTGCTGATTCGCGAATTCGAATTCAACCCCAGCTCGTACGCGGGCGGCCTCGCCGTTGCGTTTCTCAAAGGCACGGCGCGGGTCATCACCGGCATTATCGCCAAGCACACGCCCGAACGCGTGAATTTCAGCACCCCGACCATGACGATCGGCATACGCGGCACGGATTTCGTCGTCGATCTGGAAGGGCAGGACTAATATGAAAGCTGCGCTCGCTGCCGCCATCGCTCTGGTGCTTGCCGGCTGCGCGTCGCAACCCGTCGTGCAGCCTCCGGCGCGCGTGTCGGAGCGCGTCATCCTGCTGCCTTCGGACACCGACCGGCCCTCAGCCGTCGTGGTGAAAACGCGCGATGGGGAAGTCCTTCTGAACACGCCCTACGCCGGCGTCGAAATCCGCGGCACCGCGCTGGTGTCGAGCTCCACCACCGCCGACGAAGTCGCACGCCGCTACCAGGGACTCTTGTCCGCGCAGCCGCAAAAACCGCGTCCATTCACGATGTTTTTCGTACTCGGCACGGACGAGCTCACGACCGCGTCGAAGGTCGCTTTCGACGATGCGCGCAGGCAGGTCTCCTCGTGGTTGGCCGCCGAAGTCGTCGTGATCGGTCACACCGACCGCATCGGGAGCCTTGAATACAACGATACGCTGTCGCGGAAACGGGCCCAGATGGTTGCCAGCCGGCTCGTGATGTCCGGGGTGCCGGCCGATGTGATCGAAGTCGCGGCGCGCGGGGAGCGCGAGCCGTTGATCCACACCTCCGACGGCGTTCCCGAGCCTCGCAACCGGCGCGTCGAGATCAAGGTGCGCTGACGGGGTTACCTCGATCTGAGCGGGCTCGCGCCAGTCGCCGCGCACCGGTGGATAATATTCTTCTGCCGACGCCCGGAGGTTCGCATGGCCATCACCGTTTGTGCCGTAACGCCGCATTTTGCCGCCGAGATCGCCGACGTCGATCTGACGCAGCCGATCGGCGCCGCGGACATGGCCGAGATCAGGACCGCGTTCTGGCAATATGCGGTGCTGATCTTCCCGGGACAGGACCTCACGCCTGCGCAGCACCTCGCCTTTTCGGAAAATTTCGGACCGGTGGAAAAAGAGCGCACGCTCGATCCGAAAACCACACCGACACGCTACGGCGGCGCGTTCGCCGACATTTCCAATCTCGCCGCCGACGGCACCATCTGGGGCGAGACCAGCCGCCAGCGCATGTACAAGGCCGGCAACAAGCTGTGGCACACGGACAGCTCGTTCAAGCGTCTGCCCGCCCTGTGCTCGCTGCTCTACGCGCGCACGGTGGCGCCGATCGGCGGTCACACGGAATTCGCCGACCAGCGCGCCGCGTACGACGCCCTGCCGGAATCCACCCGGGAAAGGCTGCACGGGCTTGTCGTCGAGCACTGGATCGCCCACTCGCGGCGTCGCAGCGGTTTCAGCGACTTTACCGAAGAGGAAAAGCAGCGCCTGCCGCCGGTGCCCCAGATACTCGTGCGCACGCTGCCGCAAAACGGCCGCAAGTCGCTTTATGTCGCGTCACACGCGGGGCGCATATTCGGTATGGACGACAGCGCAGGCCGCGCGCTGATCGACGAGCTGATCGCGCACGCGACCCAGCGCCAGTTCGTCTATACCCACCGCTGGCGCCCACACGAGCTCGTGATGTGGGACAACCGCTGCACGATGCACCGCGGCACCGATTACGACGATCTGCGCTGGGTGCGCGACATGCAGCGCGTAACGATCAGCGATGTCGCCAATTCGTGCGAGCAGGAGGGGGTTGCCGTGCCGGCGTGAACGCACCGGACTGTGCGCCTGCTGCGCCCCTCTGGGAACTTACTGCGGATCGTCGCCCGCCTGCCGCAACGCGTAACGGCGCATCTCTGCGTGGCTGAACATGAGCCCGGCGGCGTTCATGCCGCCATCGACGTTGAGCGTGTGGCCGTTGACATAGCTCGCGTCGTCGGAGGCGAGGAACACCGCCGCGGCGGCGACCTCGGCGCATTCACCGTAGCGCCCCAGCGGAATGCGCTCCAGGTAGGCGCTTTTCTGCGCCGCCGTGTGATTGCCCATCGAAAGCGGCGTAACGATAGGTCCGGGAGCGAGCGCGTTGACGCGTATGCCCAGCGGTGCGAACTCGACCGCGGCCACCTTGACGAGCTGCATGACGCCGGCTTTGGAGACGCCATAGGCGACGCGCGCCATGGCGCCGCGCTGGCCGGAGGTCGAGCCCATGACGATGATGCTGCCGGATTTCCGGGGCGACATCGCTTTGCCCGCGGCCTGGACCATCAGGAAAGTCCCGGTCAGGTTGACCTGCAGGACGCGGTTCCAGTCCGCGAGCTCGAGATCGAGTATCGCGCGATGAAATCCCACGCCTGCATTGCTGACGAGAATATCGAGCTGGCCGAACGCGTCCAGGGTCGAGTGCATCGCTCGTTCGACATCGGGCGGCTTTCCTACGTCGGCGCGCACTGCCAGGGCTTGCGCGCCGGCAGCGACGATGTCGGCAACCGTCTGCGCCACGGTCTGCTCATCGCGATCGACTGCGACCACGCGCGCGCCTTCACGGCTGAAGGCGAGCGCGATCTCTCTGCCGATGCCGCGCCCCGCTCCGGTGACGAGCGCGACCTTCCCCGCCAGCCTCATGCGGGTCTGGGGCTTTCCGCCAGCACTTCCTGCGCGATGTTGTGGGCGTCCAGCGAGGCCGGCAGGCCCGCGTAAACGGCCACGGTGAGCAGGACAGCGCGAATTTCATCCGGGGTGCAGCCGTTGTTGAGCGCCCCCCGCACGTGCACGCGCAGCTCCTCCGGGCGGTGCAGCGCTGCCATCATCGCCACGACGAGCATGCTGCGCGTTTTACGCGAAATATCCTCGCTGCCCCACAGCTCGCCGTATGCCCATTTCGAAATCATGTGCTGCAGCGGCATCATGAAATCTGTCGCAGCCTTCAGACGCGCCTCGACGTGGCCCGCGCCCATGACTTCCTTGCGTATGCGCAGTCCCTTTTCGAGCATTTCGTCTTTGGCCATGACAGTCCCGATCAGCTGCCGGGCAGCTGGTGAACGGTGGGGAAAAACAAATCGCGCCACGATTCCGGCTTGATCTTGATGAAGCCCGACCGGTGCATGAACTCGACCTGCGGGCCGATGCCCTTGGGCGTCGCGCTGAACACCATGTTCGGGTCGTTCAGCATCGCGGTGATGCTCTCGATCGAGTCTTTGGTCTTGGATAGGCGCAGATACAGCTCCGCTGCCGACTTGCGGTCGCGATCGATCGTGGCGAACGCTTCCTGCAGCGCGGCCACGAACGCAGTGCTGAGCCTGGGGTTTTCCTTGTAGAACTTCGCCGTGGTCCAGATCAGGCTGGTGGTGGCCGGGCCGCCGAGCAACTCGTACGAAGTCAGAATCGCGCGCATGCCTTTGGCACGCTCCATCGACGCGTACGGCTCGATGGTGAAGTGCGTCGTGATCTCGCCGCCCGGCGACAACATCATGGCAGCGGCGTCGGAATGCGCCATCGACACGGTGAGCGGATTGAGCCTGCCCTGCTGCCCCGCGCCGAAGACCTTCTCGGCCGCCATCTCGAGGTAGATCGCCTGGTTCGACGAGCGCACCGCCGGCACCGCGATGCGGTCTTTCTCGGTGAGGTCGCGTATGGTCTTGACGTTCGGATTGCGCGTCATCAGGTAGCCCGGCACGGACACCCATCCGCTCAGCGCGCGCACGTCGATGTTGCCGCGCGTGCGCGCCCACAGCGTGGCCAGGGGCGGCACGCCGCCGGTGGCGATATCGAGGCTGGCAGAGAGGAGCGCGTCGTTCATGACCGCGCCGCTGGCGAATTTCATCCACACGACTTTGGTTTCACCCAGACCGGCGGCCCTGGCGTGCTTCTCGATCAGCCGATCGTTCTCCATGATCAGAAACGGCAGGTAGGCGAGCCCATCCTGAATGGCCACGCGCAGCTCCGCGGTTTCCGCCGCCGCGGGCTGACCCGCCACCAGCAGCGCGAGCGCGGCAAGCAGCGCGCGAAAACGACCTGATATCATTCGACTCCCTCCCTGGATGAGTGATGGCCGCTCTTTGCAGCGGCTTGAAACGGTAAACAGCGAGCCCGCAGTGTAGACATGCGGTAATGGCGGGTCAATCTAGGACAACCGGCGGAATTCGACAGCAGGCACAGGCATGAGGCTGCACGGAAAGACTGCACTGATCACGGGCGCGGGCCGCGGCATCGGCAAGGCCATCGCCGCGCGCTTCGCGCAGGAGGGTGCAGAGGTTGTCGTGTCCGACATCGATTTGCGTCACGCGGAAACGGCAGCCGCCGCGATCAGCGAGGCGCAGGGGCGCGCGACGGCGCAGCATCTCGACGTCACCGATCCTGTTGCGGCGCAGCGCGTGATCAGCGACATCGTTCGCCGCTGCGGCCGCCTCGACATTCTCGTCAACAACGCCGGCATCACCGACCGCGCGCCGTTTCTCACGATGAGCCTCGAGCAATGGGAGCGCGTGCTCAGGATCAATCTGACGGGGGCGATGGTCTGCGGGCAGGCTGCCGCGCGCGTCATGGTGGAGGCCGGCGGCGGCAGAATCATCAATATAGCCTCCATCTCCGGGCAGCGCGGCGGCAGCGGTCGCGCGGCCTATGGCGCTGCGAAGGCTGGCATCATCAATCTGACGCAGGTCATGGCGGTCGAGCTCGGCCTGCACAACGTCCTCGTCAACGCGATCGCCCCGGGTCCTACCGATGTCGGCCGCTCGGCGAACACGCCGGCTCAGCAGCAGGTCGCCTTTTCGCGAATGGCGATTCCGCGTCTTGCAGCCCCGGAGGAAATCGCCTCAGCGGCCGTCTTTCTCGCCTCCGACGAATGCTCGATGACCACAGGCCACGTGCTCAACGTCGATGGCGGATTCAACGCGGCCGGCATCATCTACGCGTCCTAGCGCTGCCGACCCGCGCGTGGCGCACGGTATCCCGGAACGTCGCGCTTGACCGCCACGCCGCTGCCCTCCCCGGCTCCGCAGGGCCCGCACCGCCAGGTGCTGGCGATGGCGGTGCCGATCATACTCGCCAACATCTCGGTGCCGCTGCTCGGGGCGGTCGACACCGCCGTCGTCGGCCATCTGCCGGAGGCCTATTACCTCGGTGCGGTGGCGATCGGTGCGATGCTGTTCAATTACATCTATCACCTGTTCAACTGCCTGCGCATGGGCACCACGGGGCCGACTGCACAGGCACGCGGCGCCGGCAACTACGCGGAGGTACGCGCCATGATAGGGCGCGCGCTGTTGCTGGCAGCGGCGATCGGGGCGGTGGTCGTCGCCTTGCAATTGCCCATCGTCACGTTTGCGCTTTGGGTGATCGACGCGAGCCCGCAGGTCGAGCACTACGCGCGCGAATATTTTCTGATCCGCGTCTGGGCGATGCCGGCAGTGCTCGGCAGCTACGCGATCATCGGCTGGTATTACGGGCTGCGCAACGTGCGCGTGCCGCTGATCACGCAGGTTTTCGTCAACGGCGTTAACATCGGTCTCGACTTCCTCTTCGTATTCGGCTTCGGCTGGGGCGTCGCTGGCGTCGCGGTAGCCTCGCTGATCGCCGAGTACGCGGGTTTGCTGCTCGGCGTTTGGTGCGTGCGCCGGACTTTGCGCACGCTGCCGCATGACGGCACGCGCTCGCCGCTGCTCGATCGCGATCAGCTGTTGCGCATGGTTTCCATCAACAGCGATATCGTGTTCAGAACCCTGTGCGTCGTGTCAGTGCTGGGTTTCTTCATGGCGAAGAGTGCCGAGCTCGGCGATCTGCCGCTCGCCGCCAATACGGTGCTCCACACGTTCCTCATCTTCACGTCCTTTGGACTCGACGGCTTCGCCCATGCCGCGGAAGCCATTCTCGGGGAATCGGTCGGCCGGCGCGACCGGGCGGCATTCTCGGCAGGGATGCGCGTAGTGTTCCTGTGGGCGGGCGTGGTCGGCGTGGCCAACCTGCTCATCTACGCGCTCCTGGGCCGGGAGATCATCGCGCTGCTGACCAGCATCGCGGAAGTTCGCACAGCAGCCGCGGACTATCTGCTGTGGCCTATACTCATGCCCTTGGTTTCGGTATGGGCGTACACGTATGACGGCATTTATCTCGCTGCAACGCGCACACGCATCATGCGCAACACGATGCTCGTATCGTTTCTCGCGTTTCTGGCAGTGATGTACACGCTGATGCCCATCGCGGGCAACGCCGGGCTGTGGGCCGCGGTGGCGGCTTTTCTGGGCGGCCGCGGCCTGCTGCTGCACCTGTATTTTCCGCGCGTGCTGCGGGCGATCTAGACTTATTGCACCATGCCATCCAGGGCATAGAACGAAAGACAGCCATGAAGAAACTGACCGTCAAACTGATTGCGGAGCTCGACATCCCGGACGACTGGGAGCTCGTCGACCACGAAGCGGGAATGCAGGTGCTGAAGATCGGCAAGAAGTTCGTCGACTTCGACATCACTCCGCTCGCGACCGAGAAGACCGACGCCGAAGCGGTATGGACCGACG
>JBKJZR010000050.1:0-3322 GCA_046715035.1 Burkholderiales bacterium
CATCGCGAATCGCGAGGAAATGCTGGCCATGCTCCCGGCCCCGGGTCACCGTGACCCGGCTCGCCCGCGCGTCGATCGCGTTTTCCACCAGCTCGGCGATCGCCTTGAGCGGGTTCGACTGCGAAAGGGCGATGATGGTGATCGCGTTCCAGTCGTCGCCGATGCGCAGTTTGCCGCGCTCGCCGGCGCGGTTTCCCGAGGTTTTCCTGGCCGTCACAATTGCGCTTTCTGGGGAAGGATTCCTGATGCAACGATGGCGCAGGACAAGAAATCCGTGGTGTCCCCCGCCGCGCGCCTACGCCGCCCCGGGCACGACTTGACGGGCGGGGCAAGCAGATCATCACTCAAAATGAATACGGTGATTCTCCACTGCGACGACGCTGTAGCCAAGCGGCATTTCACGGTGCACCGTTAGGCGCGGGCTCAGACGGCAACTCCTTGCATAGACTCGTTCGCCTTGTGCTTGCCCGGCTTTGCGCCCACAATAAATTCCGTTGTGCGGCGACGTTCAATCCACGAGGAGAGGAATCATGCCCTTATACGTTCTCTTAAGCACGCTTACACCCGAAGGTCGCGATACGCTTCATAAGAACCCCGATCGGCTGAAGGCCGTGGACAAGGAAATCGAGGCGTTGGGTTGCAAGGTGATCTCCCAGTACGCGCTTCTTGGAGCCTACGATTTCATCACCGTGATAGATGCGCCTGACAACGAGACCATCGCGCACCTCTCAGTAGACCTCGGTTCTCGACGCACCGCCACGTTCATCACCTTGCCGGCCATTTTGATTGAAGATTTTGCGGCTAAGTTGAAGGGGCCTTCGCATCTGGCGCGCTAGGCGCTGGCAACCGGGCAGTGTCGTGCCTGGCTGCGTGGCGCCACAGGATAGGCGCCTCGGCGCGGTCGCTGTGTCGAGGCGTCTGCTTTTCAAGACTGCATAGCCATTCTCATAGGTGTTCCTCGGTACGCACCGATCGAGGTCCACCATGCGCTCCAGAAGCTGCTCCGTGGGAAGGCCGACGAAGTTGCGCTGCACCAGCTCCTCGGTGCACACGCGCACAAGGTGGCGGATCACTTCGAATGGACGGCGATAAAGGCTCGCGCTGCCTCGACACATTCCGGTGGCGTGAACAAATGTCCCTTGTCCTTGAAACGGACGAATCGGTGCGGCGCGCGGGCCGCGCGCAGCGCCGCGACCATTCTTTCGGCTTGATCTATGGGCACCGACGGATCGTTGTCGGAATGCAGCACGAGCAGCGGACGGCTCCTGCGATTGACGTGATGAATCGGTGACGCGTACTCGCGTGCAGCGGGGAACGGCTCGCCGGGCGGGCACCAGCCGCTGCCCCAGTCCAGCTTCACCAGGTCGTAGGCGCCGGAGATGCTGATTGCAGCCCGGAAACGATTGGGGAAATCTTCCCAGCCGCCGCAGCGCGGAAACGTGCCGTCGCCGATCATCGCTGCGAGCGACACCATATGCCCGCCCGCCGACATTCCGACCAGGTAGATACGCTCGGGATCGAGCCGGTACTTGTGCGCGTTGGCGTGCACCCAGCGGATCGCGCACTGCATATCCTGAAAACACGCCGGCGCGGGTGAACAGGTCACCAGCCGGTAGTCGATGCTCATCGAGAAAAAGCCGTAGCGCGCCCATTCGCGCACGTCGATGGCGCCGGTATCCCTGCGGGTACCGAAATACCAGCGGCCCCCATGCACCGAAAGCACGACCGGCAGCGCCCGTGTGGCGCGAGGCATTGCGAAGTCGGCCAGGAGCGCAGCGCCGGATACCTGGCCGTATACGACAGTGCCGCTGTGGATCTTCATGGGGCAAAGAGTAAAGCTTCAGTCTTCGGCGAACAGCGCCCGATAGTCCGGAAAACCGACCAGTCCTGCGTATTTCAGCGTGGTCGGTGCGCCCAGCCGCTCGAGGGCGCGGGCGAACTTCGACCGCAGCCGCGCGCTTGCAGGGGGTAGTGGCAGTACGATGTGGATCACTGAAGGCGAATTGACGACAACCCGGATCTGGGTGCTGCGCGGCAGCGCGATCCCCCACTGTTCCATCGTCCGGCCCGGGCTGGCGACGAGACGATGGGTAATGACAGGATCCCGGGCGCACCACGTCAGGGGCTCGAGCCTGGGATCCGAGTACGATTCCCAGTAGCGCTTGAGATCGAGCAGCAGTGACGCGGGCGCTGCGGCTGTTGCGGCGCCTACCACCAGATGCACCAGCCGATGCGTATTGCGCAAACACTTGATGGAGATTCCTTGCGGAATCGCGATGCCCATGCGTCGCTGCAGGGCCTGCTCCGGATGTTGCAGGAGCTCCCGCCGAAAGCGCGAGTTGCACCACGCAACGGAGATCAGCTTTCCGGCTGCGAGGCTGCGTCCTAAGGACATGCTACGTTCCTCCCCGCGCGTCTGGCGCGTACCGTCACCGGACATTTTTCTCGACCCACCCCTGTAGGAAAGCCGCGATCTCGAGGTTGTTTTTCTCGAGCATCATCATATGACCGTTGCCACGGATGCTGACGTCCTGCAGGCGCACGAAGGTATTCGTGACGCCGGCCTGCGTCAAATACTGCGTCGTTTCCAGTCCGTGGTTCACTGCGCCGAAATTTTGGCTTCCTTCACTACCCGCGCGAACTTCGCGATCTCCGACTTGAGGTATTCGCCGAACTGCTCGGGGGTGCCGCCTATGATCACGGCGCCAACGGCGGCGTGTTTCTCCTGGATGTCGGGAAGCTTGAGAATCTGGTTCAACTCGCTATTGAGCTTGGCGATGATTTCTTTCGGCGTGCCGGCAGGTGCGGCCACGGCTGACCACGAAGAGTTGTCGTAGCCTTTGACCCCGGATTCATCGATGCTCGGCAGCTCCGGCAGGGCGGGCATGCGCTTCAGGCTCGTTACCGCGAGCGCGCGCACCTGACCGCTCTTGATGAATGGGACGGTCGAGATGGCGTTATTGAAGAGCACCTGGATCTGACCCGCGATCAGCTCGGTCAATGCGGGCGCCGAGCTCTTGTAGGGTATATGGACCATTTCGGTTTTGGTCATGAGGCAGAACAATGCGCCGGAGATATGGCCGAAGCCGCCGACGCCCGATGAGCCGTAGTCCAGTTTGCCCGGCTTCGACCTGGCGAGCGCTATCAGCTCCTTCACATTTTTCACGGGCACCGACGGATGCACTACGAGCACGCCCGGCGAAGTGGAGACCTGAACGATGGGCGAGAAATCCTTGACGACGTCGAAAGGCATTTGCTTGTAGAGGCTTGGATTGACCGCCCAGGTGCCGACCGTCGCGATCACGATGGCGTAGCCGTCCGG
>JBKJZR010000051.1:0-18847 GCA_046715035.1 Burkholderiales bacterium
CCGTGGATCTCGCAGATGTCGAATCCGGCGTCGAGGCTGCGCAGCGCCGCGATGCGCCACGCATCGAGGACGCGCTGAATCTCGCCGACCGACAGTTCGAGCGGCGCCGGCGCGCCCGTGCGCGCCGGAATCGAACTGGGCGAGACGCCGCGCCAGGGCGCCATGCCGCGCTTCGCGTCGTCCTCGGTCAGTGGCGCGAAGTTGGTCCATGGCGGCCCGCACGACGCCTTGCGCCCGGCGTGCCCGAGTTGAATCGCGGGAATCGCGCCCTGCCCGCGCAAAAAATCGTTGATGCGCCGGTACATCGGCGTGCAGCGGTCGGCGTATATGCCCGCGCACCGATAGGTCTTGCGCGCGCGCTCCTCGACCGCGGTTTCCTCGCAGAAAATGATGCCGGCGCCGCCCATCGCGAACTTGCCCAGGTGCACGAGATGCCAATCGGTCGGTCCGCCTTGCGCCGAGGAATACTGGCACATCGGCGACACCACGACACGATTGCGCGCCTGCAGCGCGCGCAATGCGAGCGGCGTGAACAGCAGCGGCGCCGTGCCGCCGGCTTGCGCAGAAGTTACCGCCGCCACGCTAAACGAGAGCAGCGCAGGCGCGCTGAACGCGCCGGCAGGCTTCCTGCAGGGTGGCAAGATCGGTCGCGATCGAAAGGCGCAGATACGGACTCAGGCCATACGCTTCGCCCTGGATGCCCGCGACGCCGCTGTCGAGCATGTAGAGGGCGAAATCCTGCTCCGACGCGAGCTTGACCCCGGCCGGCGTGGTCTTGCCGAGCACGCCTGCGCAGCTGGGAAATACGTAAAACGCGCCTTCCGGGCTGCGGCATGTCAGGCCGGGCGCCGCGTTGAGCATCGCCACGACGACGTCGCGGCGCTCCTGGAACTCGAGCGCACGCATCTTCACGTACTCCTGCGGGCCGGTCAGCGCCTCCACGGCGGCGGCCTGGCTGATCGAGCACGGGTTCGAAGTGCTTTGCGACTGCAGCTTGGCCATGTTCTTGATCAGCGCGGCCGAGCCGCCGGCATAGCCGATGCGCCAGCCGGTCATCGCATAGGCCTTGGACACGCCATTGACGGTCAGTGTGCGCTCGTACAGCTGCGGCTCCACCTGGGCGATGGTCGCGAACTCGCGGTCGTCGAACAGCAGGTGCTCGTAGATATCGTCGGTGAGTATCCATACGTGCGGGTGCCGCAGCAGGACTTCGGCGAGCCCCTTCAGCTCTTCGGCGCTGTAGACCGCGCCGCTGGGGTTGCACGGCGAATTGAGCATCAGCCACTTGGTGCGCGGCGTGATCGCCGCCTCGAGTTGCGCCGGCGTGAGCTTGAAGCCGTTGTCCTCCCCGCACGCGATGGCGATCGGCGTGCCGTCCGCGACCAGCGCCATGTCGAGGTACGAGACCCAGTAGGGCGCGGGGATCAGCACCTCGTCGCCCGGCGTGAGGGTCGCCATCATGGCGTTGAACACGATCTGTTTCGCGCCGTTGGCGACGGTAACCTGATCGCGCCCGTAAACGAGTCCGTTCTCGCGCTTGAATTTCGCGCGCACCGCTTCCTTCACCGCTTCGGTGCCGTCGACCGTCGTATACCGGGTTTCGTCGCGCGCCATCGCCTCGATGACCGCGCGCTTGACGTTGTCGGGCGTCGGAAAATCGGGCTCCCCGAGCGTGAGTCCGATGATGTCGCGGCCCTGAGCGCGCAGCTCGCGCACCTTCTGCGTAGCCGCGTTGCTCGGCGAGTGTTTGATGCGGGCAAGCCGCGGCGCGAAAAAGCTCATGGATGAAATCCCGGTATGGAGTTGGTCCGCCCTGGTCCGCCCTATAGCGGTGTGGGGTTTCGTTCTGCCGGCGGCGCGGCGCCGGCAAGCCGCGCTGGTTTAGACCGGGGCGCTATTCGAGCTTGATGCCCTGCGCGCGGATGACTTTGCCCCATTTCGACGTTTCCGCCTTGTTGTACGCGACGAACTCTTCGGGTGTGCTGCCCACCGTCTCGATGCCCTGATTGAACAGTTTTTCCTTGACGTCGGAGGCGGCCAGCGCGCGCACGACGTCGCGGTTGAGCCGGGCGATGACGTCTTTCGGAGTGCCCGCCGGCGCGAACGCGGCGAAGCTCGTCGAAGACTCGAAGCCACTGAGCCCCGATTCGCTGATCGTCGGCAGCTCGGGCATCATCGCCGCGCGCCTGGCCGTGCTGGCCGCCAGGGGCCGCAGTTTGCCCGCCTTCGCAAACGGCAGCGCCGTGATGACATCGACGAACGACAGCATCGATTCGCCGCCGAGCAAGGCCTGCGCCGAAGGCCCACCTCCCTTGTACGGGACGTGCGTCATCCTGATGCCGGCCATCGACATCAGCAACTCGGTAGCCAGATGGCTGGTGCTGCCCGGACCCGCCGATGAAAACACCAGCTGGTCGGGGCGCGATTTGGCGAGCGCGATAAGCTCCTTTACGTTACGCACAGGGATCGACGGATGCACCGACAGGATCTGCGGGCTCACCGCGAGCAGCGCGATCGGCGCGAACGACGTGTCGTTGTCGTATTGGAGTTTGTAAAGGTGCGGCGCGATCGCGAAGGTGCTGTTCGAGCCGAACAGCAGGGTGTAGCCGTCGGGCGGAGACTTCGCAACCTGGCCATGGCCGATGGTGCCCGTCGCGCCGGCGCGGTTGTCGATGATGAACTGCTGGCCCGTGTACTCGGTCAGCTTGGCAGCGAGGATGCGCCCGATCGAGTCAGTCGACCCCCCGGCCGCCCACGGCACGACGACCCGCACCGTCTTGCTCGGATACTCCTGCGCGGCGGCGCTGCCGCACAGACAGAACATGATAAAAATGGGCGCCAACCGGAGACGCATCGCAACCTCACGCGAATAAATGATAGCCACTGATCCAGGAGCAGGCCCAATTCTATGCGCGCCGGCGCCAAATACAAAACTGCTGTACGGCCGCCGCACGCCGGCGTAACATGCTCACAGGCCATGAGCGGATCAGGGGCCGGCGGGGGTATGCCGGGACGCATGGACGAATCAAGGGAGGACACCATGAAGCGACCATACTGGCTGGGCATCTGCGCACTGAGTCTGGCAATCGTGACGGGCGCGGCGCACCCCGACGAGACGTGCAATTCGCCGTATATCTCCAAGCTCATCAAGGGCCAGGAGGACTACGTCTATGTGTGGACACTGGGCGTAGCCGGCCTCGGTGACGGCTTCGACAAGCTCGTCACCGTCGACGTCAATCCCAAGTCCAAGACTTACGGCAAAGTGCTCCACAGCACTTCCGTAGGTGCGCGCGTCGAAGCGCATCACATGGGGTTTACCGACGACCGGCGTCATATCTGGGCAGGGGGCCTCGCCGACAACCGCATCTGGGTGTTCGACATCGCCACCAACCCCGCCAAGCCCAGCATCGTCAGCACCGTCGCTGATCTCGGCGAAAAAAGCGGCTATCTCGGCCCGCACACGTACTACGCCCTGCCCGGGCGGATGCTGGTGCAGGCGCTTTCCAACACTAAAGATAAAGGGGGAGTCACCGGCATCGCGGTCTACAACAACAAGGGCGAATTCATTGCATCGTACCCGATGCCCACGACCGGCGGCGGCGATGGCTACGGTTACGACCTGGCGGTTAATCCGCGCAAGAACGTCCTGCTGACCTCGAGCTTCACGGGCCATGCCAACTACATGCGGCCGCTCGGCGATCTGATCGCCGACAAAGAGGCGATGAAGAACTTCGGCAACACCATGGTGCTGTGGGACCTCAAGGCGATGCAGCCGAAGCAGACCTTCAGCGTCCCGGGGGCGCCGCTCGAGATCCGCTGGTCGCTGAAGCCGGGCGACAACTGGGCGATCACCGCCACGGCGCTGACGTCGAAGCTGTGGCTGATCAAGCAGGATGGCAAGAGCACGTGGCAGGCCAAAGAGGTTGGCACGATCGGCGACCCGGCGAAGATCCCGCTGCCCGTCGACATCAGCATCACCCGCGACGGCAAGGGCCTGTGGGTCAATACGTTCATGGACGGCAAGACGCGTTATTTCGATCTGTCGAATCCGGAGGCGCCCAAGCAGACGTACGAAAAGGTCACGGGCCGGCAGGTCAACATGGTCTCGCAGAGCTGGGACGGCAAGCGCCTGTATATCACCTCGTCGCTGCTCGCCAACTGGGACAAGAGCGGGGCGGACAACGAGCAGTTCCTGCGCGGATTCAGCTGGGACGGCAAAGACCTCAAGAAGACGTTCGAGGTCGATTTCACCCAAGAGAAGCTCGGCCGCGCGCATCACATGAAGCTCGGTTCCAAGGCGCTGCGCACGGCATCCGCGAGCGCCGTGCGTGTAGCGATGCGCTGATCGCGGCGCATGGCGCGCACAAAGCAGAGACCCAAAAAAGCAGCGCCCTGGATTCGCGCACTCACGTGCGCAGCCGCACTCGCCTTCGTCCATCCGGCGGCGTCCCATGAAGCCGCGCCGATTCCGCCGCTCGACTACGAGCCGCCTGCGCCGGGCAGCTACCGGCTGCAGCGCATCATGGCGGCGCCGCATGGCACGGTCGTGGACCTGGACGGTCGCAACCGGCCGTTGTCGCACTATCTGCGCGAGCGCATCACGCTGCTGGGTTTCATCTATACCACCTGCGTCGATCCTGACGGCTGTCCGCTCGCCTATCGGGTGTTCGACGAGCTCAAGGGCAACATCTCCGGTAACCCTGCGCTCGCCGGCAAGGTGCGACTGGTGACCCTGAGCTTCGACCCCGCACGCGACACGCACATCGTCATGCGGCGCTACGCCGGCAGCCGCGTGACCGGCGAGAACGGCGGACTGCCGTGGTACTTTCTCACGACACGCTCGGCGCGCGAGCTCATGCCGCTCGTGGAAGGATTTGGTCAGGACGTGCGCTACGCCGTCGACCGCGCTAATGGACAAGTGCGGCGCGAGCTCTCCCATGTGCTCAAAGTATTCCTGATCGACCGCACCGGTGCCGTGCGCGAAATCTACACCTCCGCCTTCCTGCATCCGCAGGTGGTGCTCAACGATATCGCCACGTTGCTGATGGAGGACGGCGCGGTCCCGGCGACGGCGCGCTGACCGGCAGTCCAGGCGATCACGAGCCGGGAACGGTTCCGGCCGGCAGCTGATGGCAATAGTCGGCGATCTCGCCCGGCGTGCACCACCAGACGCGATCCTTCTGCGGGTGTTCGACGCAGTGCCGCAACACCTGGCGCAGGCCGCGCAGCCGGAAGGGCTGGCCGAACACGTACGGATGAATGGAGATGTTGCACACCAGCGGCTGCTGCGCGCACTGCTCGACCATTTCGTCGAACTGGTCGACCACCATGTCGCAAAATTCCCGCGCCGTGTGCTGGCGATGCACGACCGCCGGCGAGTCGTTGATCTCCACCGGATACGGCACCGACAGGAGCGGCCCCGAGCGGGTGCGCAGCCAGATCGGCTGATCGTCGCAGGGCCAGTCCATGACGTATGTATAGCCGGCCTCCTTGAGCAGATCGGGCGTAGTCGAATTCTCGTAAGCGCCTGCCCCCATCCAGCCGCGCGGCGCCCGGCCTTCGTGGCGCGTGAAAGTCTCGGTCACTTCCCTGATCACGCGCGCTTCGTCGGCCTCCCAACGGAAATCATGCAGGTTCTCCGAATTGGTCCGGCCATGGGCGACGATTTCATCGCCGCGCCGGCGGATGGCTTCGAAGATCTGCGGCGCGTAGTCGTACAACAGGCTGTTGGTGTTGTGCGCCGCCGGCAGCTTGAGTTCGTCGAACAGGTCGAAGAACCGCCAGATCCCGATGCGGTTGCCGTAGTCGCGCCACGAATAGTTACGCTGCGTCTGCGGTTCGCCGTGCTTCGCGTTGTCGTGGCCGCGTCCCTTGCCGAAAGCGAAGCATTCGACGTTGGTGGTGATGCAAAAAGCGAGCCGCTTGCCGCCGGGCCAATCGTACGTTTTGCGCCCGGCGATCGGCGAGTAGTCGTAGCGGTTATGGTGCGGCAGAATCATTGAGGATTGGGGATTGGGGATTTAGGATTGGGGATTGGGTTTTCGCGTCGCTTTCCATTCTATCTTTGCTCGATCCTCGATCCTCGATCCTCGATCCTCGATCCTCGATCCTGCCCTCAATCGATGCGAGCGCCTGCCGCGCGCACGGCTTTGCCGAGTTTGTCGATCTCGGCATTGATGTGTGCAGCAAACTCCGCCGGCGTGTTACTGAGCGGATCGACGCCGAGATTGGCGTAGACGGTTTTCACGTCCGGCGCATTGACAGCCCTGACGAGCTCGCCATTCAGCCGGCTGACGATCGATGCAGGCAGTCCCGCGGGGCCGAGGATGCCGCTGTAAAGGACGATCTCGAAGCCCTTGAGTCCGGCCTCGCTGAGCGTGGGGACGTCGGGCACCGCGGAATTACGCTTCGGCGTCGTGACGGCGAGCGCGCGTAATCGTCCGGCCTGGACGTTGGTGACCGCCGGCGGCATGGTCGAAAACACGAGCGCCACTTCCCCGCCGAGCAGCGCCTGCACTGCCGGTGCACTGCCCTTGTACGGAACATGAATCATGTCCACACCCGCCATGGTTTTGAACGTTTCACCGGACAGATGCAGGATCGTCCCGTTGCCGGACGACGCATAAGGAATCTGCGCCGGCCTCGACTTCGCGAGCGCGATCAGTTCCTTGACCGACTTGACCGGCAGCGACGGATGCACGACGAGCATCAGCGGGCTCGACCCCACCAGGGTGATCGGCGTGAAGTCCCTGACGGTGTCGTATGGCAGCTTCTTGTAGAGGCTCGCGTTGATCGCGTGCGTCGTGATGTCCTGCAGGAACAGCGTGTAGCCATCGGGCGCAGATTTGGCGACGTGGTCGGAGGCGATCGTCGTGCCGGCGCCCGCGCGGTTTTCGATCACCACCTGCTGCCCGAGCTGCGCGGAAAGCCTCGCGCCGAGCGCGCGGCCCAGCACGTCTGAAATCCCGCCGGGCGGGAAGCCGAGCACCATGCGCACCGGTTTGGCCGGGTAATCGGGCTGTGCAAAGGCGCTCCCCGCAATCAATCCGCTCGCAACAGAAACCAAAATTACGCTCATCGATCGCATGCTCACTCCGGATATCCAGCTGCCTGACGCAAAAAATCGGCACTCCTGCGGCAACAGCGGTTTTACATCATCGTATGTTCCTGGATTCCAGCCCCGGCTTAGTGCCTGCCGGGGCAGGTCGTCACGCGCTGGAATGACGATGATACGGAAGGAAGCATCGCTTCGCTCGTCATCCCAGCGCACACTGGGATCCAGTGTTTTTCACCGATTCCCAAGTTCCTGGATTCCTGTTTGGGCGCTCCACGGATGAGAAGGGGAGCCGCGCAATGGCGAACGCCCACGCAGACTACGGCAGCAATACCGTCGAGCCGGTCGTCTTGCGTCCTTCGAGGTCGCGGTGGGCCTGCGCGGCTTCGCTCAGCGGATAGGTCTGATTGATCGCGATCCTGACCTTGCCGCTTTTGACGACGCCGAAGAGGTCGCGCGCCGCCTTCACTAGGTCTTCGCGCTTCGCGGTGTAATTGAACAGCGTCGGGCGCGTGAGGAAGAGCGAGCCCTTTTGCGCGAGGATACCGGGATTGAATTGCGTGACCGCGCCGGAGGCATTGCCGAAGCTGACCATCATGCCCAGCGGGGCCAGGCAGTCGAGCGAATCCATGAACGTGTCCTTGCCGACGCCGTCGTAAACGACCGGCACGCCCTTGCCCTTGGTGATTTCCTTGACGCGATCGACAAATTTCTCGCGCCCCGTGACGATCACGTGCTTGCAGCCCAGTTTTTTCGCGAGCGCGGCCTTTTCGTCGCTGCCGACCGTGCCGATCACGGTCGCGCCGAGATGCTTCGCCCACTGGCACAGTATCTGCCCCACCCCGCCCGCAGCCGCATGCATGAGGATGGGGTCGCCGGGCCTGACCTTGTACGTGCGGTGGATCAGATACCAGGCGGTCATGCCTTTGAGCATGATCGCTGCCGCGACTTTGTCGTCCACCCCCGCGGGGATTTTCACCAGCCGGTCAACCGGGCGCAGGCATACTTCGGCATAAGCCCCGATCGGATTCGCGTAGGCGACGCGATCGCCGACTTTGAATTCCTTGACCCTGGGGCCAACGGCCTCGACGCTCCCGGCACCTTCCATACCCAGGGTCAGGGGCAGCGCCATGGGATAGAGCCCGCTGCGGTGGTAGGTGTCGATGAAGTTGAGTCCGACAGCCGTCGTACGCACGCGCACTTCGCCCGGACCCGGCTTGCCGACTTCAACCTCCTCCCAGCGCATTTTTTCTGGACCACCGGTTTCATTGATGCGGATTGCATGAGGCATTGCGGTTTCTCCATTTTGTGGGTTTGCGGAACTGGCGTGTGACACGGACCCAGTATGGTAGCCGATGCGCGCCAAACCTCAAGCAGGCTTGATCAACCAGCGAATCGCGAGGCGAGGCGGAGCGGAGCGGCCGATTAGGGGGGTGAAAGCCTGACGGAGAACACGGGTAGCTGCTGGCGGGCACTTCGACCCGACGACGAGCAGGCGAAAGTCTTACAGAAAGGCAGCGATCATCTTGTTGTCACATCTCGCGTATAGGCTAAAGCGAGTGAAACCCACTCCCCTCGCGCGATGGCTGTCCGCAGTACTGCGCAGGCGCAACTGCGTATCCACTGGCGACGGGATGAGCCTTCACGAGTGGGCGGAATTCAACCTCCCCCCGCGAAGCGACAGGGAGAGCATGGAAGCTGCGCTCGTTTACGGACCTAATCGGGTCCGTAACGAGCGCAGGAACACCTGGTGGTCAAATTCTGCCCAGATCCTGAATCGCATCGACGACCATGCTTGAGCCAATGGCGATGAGCAGGATATCTCCCGCCACCCGCACGTACCGATGCTGGGGAGGCGGCGGCGGCAGCCGCGTGACGAGCACGGCGGGCAGTGGGTAATACACGACGTTGGGTGGCAGCGGCCGGCCCACGGCCCACTTCTTAGCCTGCCCTGGAGGCATGCAGCCATTGCGTTTCTTGGCGAGGCCCGGCGGGCACTTGCCTGTGTGGAAGCGTTCGTCGTAATACTCTCGAACCACAACCTTGTGCTCGTGGGCAAACGGTATGTGCGCGTGGTCGCCGTGCCTGTCGCGGTCGCCGCGTTCCGCGTGTTCGCGATTCTCGCCCTTGTTCTTATGTTTCTTTTCCTTCTTGACCTTCGTTTGATGCTTGCCGCCGCCCGCCCATTCCGGCTTGTCGGCATGCGCCGGCGTGATAGGCAAGCCTGCCGTCAGGAGAAATGCCAGTAAACCTGCGAATAAACCAAGCGTTTTCATGTTGACTCCTATTCGATCCGTCTGCGCCTTCCCGATTGCGCGGACGGGCTTTCCATGACGGGCGAGCATGCGCGCGGTACGCGCGAGCCGTAAATTCGAGCTCAAGTAGCCACTCGCCAAGGGCTACGCGTCTCATAGTAGTGAGTTTTCGACGGCTGCGCTGTCAGTGTTCGTCTGATTCGCACGTCCCGCCCGAGTGAGTAACGGCGACATTCGGCCTTCGCCGCGCCCGCAATGCCCATCTTTACGCGTTATGCGGCCGGGGGAGCAGGCAGTCCGCTGCGCGTGCGATCTACGCTGCCTAATCCGGTAACAAGTTCCGTCTAACAGAGAACAATAATCGTCCCATATCTGCCCACGCCCCCATTATGCAAGGCTTTCCTTCAGCCGAGCCCTCCAATCTCGCCCCTAAGCGCCCGTCTGTTCTCGGGAGCCGGGTCGACGCGCGACGCCTGACCGCACTGGTCCCGATCGTATTGCGCACGGCCGTGTCGGTCGCGTGGCTCGTCAGCCCGCTCTGGCTGGTTGCAATGCAGCCGGTGCTGGGTGTCATGGTGCTCAATACCGCGCTGTGTCTTGCGCTGCTCGCGCTGCGGGAGTTCGACATGACCACCGGCGACGTCTACCTCAGCGGCAAGCGGGGCGCGATGCTCGGTGACGATGACCGGTCTTCCCAACCGCAGCCGAGCGCCTGGTTCGCGCTGTGCGCAGCACCGACACGGTCGCGCGTCTCGGGGGTGACGAGTTCGCCATCGTGCTGGAGCCGCTTGCCGGCGCTGCGGACGCCCGCGTGGTGAGCTCAGCGACGACCATCTGCGGGTCGTTCGTGCGCGGGCTGCCGGGCGACAGGGATGACCGTAACATCGTGCGCTCGATCATCGCGCTCGGCACGAACCTCGATCTCACGCTCATCGCCGAAGGTGTCGAACTGAGGAGCAGCGCGCGTTTCTTCAGGCTGAAAACTGCCACGAAGCGCAGGGATATCTATTGTGCAGACCCAAGCCCGCCAGCGAGCTATGGCAGTGACGCTGACGCCGATAGCCTATTTCGGCGTTGCCTCCGCTGCGAGGCGCAGGAAATCGGCCGAATGCTGCGCGATGTTTACTCCCCGTGAGTGGGTGAGGGCTTACTCGAAACGAACCTCGCTCACGCGCAGCTTTCCGCTCCCTGCGTCGGGCTTGAAAACGACCATCGTCTTGCCGTCTCTCTTGTTCTTGTTACTGATATCGAAGGTGGCTGCCTCATAGACCCAGGTTACGCGCTGGGGATCGCTGCTGTCGATGGCGGTTGGCTTGCCGACGCTCTTGCGGACCTCGTCGTCGTTTTTGTTCTCGACCAGCTTTTGGAAGTCGCCGCGTTCGCGAAATTCTCCGCAGCCGGCAAGCGATGTCGCCGCCAGCGCGAGAAATCCCGCGACCAGCGTCCTGCGCAGCCATGCGTTGCTCATGCTCATAGACATATAAACCCTGTTCAGAGAAGTGGCGATCCGGCGCCAGCGTGTTCGCGAGGCATGCGCAGGTTAGCGCGGCCCCAAAAAACGATCCATACGCAGCACCGGATCAAAAGCACCACGGGTCAGCCAAAGCAAGCCCTGGTGATTTTGGTAGGCGGTGGGAGATTCGAACTCCCGACCAACGGATTAAAAGTCCGCTGCTCTACCGGCTGAGCTAACCGCCCCAAAAAGGTGCGAATTCTACCGTTTACTCTATAACCGGTCAATTTTGCCGGACAGACTGCGTAACGCACTGCTGCGCTCACCGGTAAGGCGTGGGGTCGGGAACGCCCGCGGCGAGAAACCCTTTCCTGCGCAAGCGGCAGGCATCGCACTCTGCGCACGCGCCGCCGTCCCCGCTCGCCTGATAACATGAAACCGTCAATGCGTAATCGACCCCCAGCGCGACGCCGCGCTGGATGATCTGCGCCTTGCTCAAACCGATGATCGGGGTATGCAGTGTGAGCCTCGCGCCTTCGACCGCAGCCCTGGTGGCCAGGTTCGCGAGCACCTCGAACGCCTGCATGAATTCCGGACGGCAATCGGGGTAACCTGAATAATCGACGGCATTCGCGCCGAAGAAGATATCGCGTGCGCCGCTGACTTCGGCATACGCCAGCGCCAGCGCGAGCAGGATCGTATTGCGCGCCGGCACGTACGTAACCGGAATCCCGGTGGTCGCGCCGTCAGTCGGTACGGCGATGGCGCTGTCGGTCAGCGCAGAGCCGCCGAACGTGGCCAGGTCGAGCACTACGGTTCGATGTTCGCGCGCGCCGAGCGCGGTGGCGATCCGCGCCGCTGCCGCAAGCTCGGCGCGATGACGCTGGCCGTAGTCGACGGACAGGCAATAGCACTCGTGCCCCTCTTCGCGGGCGATGGCGAGCACTGTCGAGGAATCGAGGCCCCCTGACAGCAGTACCACGGCGCGCTTGTCCAGCTTGCCCCCCTAAACCCGGTTGGCTTTGAGCGCGGCGAGCGGATAGCGCGTGCCCCGCCAGGTGATGCCGTCATTACGGATCGTCAGGAAAGTGGCGCGCCACAATATCCAGACGAAGATCGCCACCGCAACAGGCAGCCCCACCGCATACCAGCGCGGAATACCCACCACACGTGCGGTCTCGGCATATCCTGCGAGCAGCGCGCAGCACGCTGCGCCGTTGATCAGCGCGGTCGTTCCGGAAGTGACGATCACAGCGATGAACGGCCAGACGAAAAACACGCACTGGGCAAGCGTGGCGAAGACGATCGCGGCGATGCTGTAGTCGACTCCGGCAAGCGAGTTTTTCTCGAGCCCCCGCACGAGCGCGTGCAGCGAGGGATACCATTCCACGCTCACGACCCCGCGGCCGAACAGCATTTCCTGCGAATACCCCGCATCCTTGATGATCTTGCCGAGCTTGATGTCGTCGTCCGGCCGCATCGCGATGCGGCGATGCGTGCCTGCCGCTCTATAGGCTGCAACGCGCACCAGGTTGAACGCGCCGATGCCTATAAAGCGGCGGCTGCGCGGATCGGGCGCCTTCCAGGGACGCGCATACAACGAGAACAACATCGTAAACGCGCCGATGAACAGGGCGAGCATCCTGCCGGGCGCGATCACTTCCGGCGCGACGGCGATGTGATCGCGGCCTGCGGTGAGCGCGTGGCTCACGGCGCGACTGACCGCATCGGGCCGCATGACGACGTCGGCATCGGCGAAGACGAGGATGCTTCCCGACGCCACCCGCGCCCCCTGTTCCAGCGCGTGCGTTTTACCCAGCCAGCCGGCAGGCAGTTCGTCGATGCGCACCACGCGCAGCCGGGCGCTGCCGACCTCCTTGCGCCGCAGTATGGCCGGCGTCTCATCGGCGGAACGGTCATCGACCGCGATCAGCTCGAGATCGGGATAGTCCTGCGCGAGCAGCGAATCGAGCGCAACTTCGAGATTGCGTTCCTCGTCGCGGGCGGCGATCACCACGGACACGCGCGGTGGCTGCTCCGGCAGCGAGCACGGAATGTCGCGCAGATAACGAATTGCGCGGTTGCCCCGCGCGAGCTCGATCATCGAAGCGATCACTACGATGAGGGTAAGCAGTGCGAGCCAGAACGCCATGATCTCTCCGGTGCAGCACTGGCGCGGATTGCGCCATGGGCTATACGCCGCCGGGAAAAGCGGCGTCTGCTGCTACCTGGCCGCAGCGGGTACGCTCATCCCCGCGAGCCGGCGGCGCGCCTTATCGGCGGCTTCGCTCGTCGGGTATTTCGCGACGAGATCTTCGAGACTCCTGCGGCCTGCGATCGACTCGCCCATTTCGATCTGCGAGCTCGCGATGTTGAGCAGCGCCTCCCGAACCGATGGGCTGTCGGGATAGGTCCTGATCAGGATCTGCTGCGCCGCGATCGCCAGCTTGAAATCACGAAGGTTGAAATAGGAATCGCCGATCCAGTACTGGGCGCGGGGTGCGAGGCTGCTGCGCGGATACTGACGGATGAAGTTCTGCAGCGCGACGATCGCGCCCTGGTAGTTGCCGATTCTGCGCTGGCTCTGGGCGGCCTCGTAAACGCGGCTTTCGGCGGCCGGGTCGACGACGCCGGTGATCGCTGCCGCGGGGGGCGGCGCAGGGGGTCCGGGAGTCAGGACAGGCGGCTTGATGGTGGCGACAGCACCCGCGGCAGCCGCGGCGGCGGAAGCCCCAGGGGTCCCTGGCGCCGCTGGGGCGGGCGTGGAGGCTGCGCCCCCGGGCGTCGCGGTGCCGGAGGGGGCAGACGACGGAACGGCCGCCGGCGCGCCCTGCTGCTCGAACCGGCGCAGCCGCGTATCGAGATCGACGTACATGTCGCGCTGGCGCTTGCCGGTGTTCTCGAGGCTGTTGTTGAGCACCTCGATCTGGCCGCGCAGCTTGCTCATCTCGAGCTTGAGCGCCTCGAGCTGCGTGAAAAGATCGAGCAACGCCTGGTTCTTGAGCGCTTCCTCGAGCCTGCCGATGCGCGCGTCGATGGCCTGCTGCTGCGCTCCCATCGCCTGCTGCTGCGCCCCGAGCTCGTCGATGCGCCGCTTCTCGGCGGCGATCTGGCGTCGCGCCTCGGTGTCGTCGAAAAGCGCGGCATGCGCCCCGCCCAGGGCACCGCAAAGCAAAATCGCGCCGCACCAAATTCGCAGTGGGGCGCGGCCCGGAACGATCCGAACGGTTACGTCCTCACTCTTCACTCTTCACTCTTCACGGCCTAAGGCCCGTTATTCTCCATCGTAAACGATGTCGCTGCGGCGGTTCTCCGCGAAGGCCGATTCGTCCCTGCCGGTCGCGCGGGGTTTCTCTTCGCCGAAGCTCACCGACTCGATCTGCACTTCCTGCGCGCCCAGCAATATCATCATCTGCTTCACGCTGTCGGCGCGGCGCTGGCCGAGGGCGATGTTGTATTCACGGCTGCCGCGCTCGTCGGTGTTGCCCTGCACGGTCACTCTGGCCGAGCGGCTCTGCGTCAGATAGCGCGCATGCGCGGTGACGATCGGCTTGTACTCGTCCTTGACCACCGTGCTGTCGTAATCGAAATAGACGCTGCGCTTGGAGAGGATGTTGCCAGGATCCTTGAGCGGATTGCCGCCGATCGGCTTGCTCTCGATCGGTTTCACCACCACCGGAGGGGCTATGGTGATCGGCGGTTTGGTGACTTGAGGTTTGACGTCGCCGACCGTGGGCTTGCGGTCTTCGACTGCGGCGCCAGGCTGCTCCTTGGTATCGGTGCTCGCACACCCGGCAAGCACCGCCAACGCCGCCATGCTGAAAATCAGTTTCCTCATCGGTATCACTCCTTCTTACGGGGATTTTGAAAGGGGGCCCCATGCGGGCTCGCGCACGTCGCCGATCTCTGCGCTGAAGCGTTGCCTGACGCGGCCATCGCTCGATACCGCGGCCAATATACCACGCCCCCGCACCTCGGACGCGTAGAGGACGATGCGGCCGTTGGGCGCAAAGCTCGGCGACTCGTCGATGCCGTTTTCCGTCAGCAGCTGCAACTGGCGGCTGCCGAAATCCTGGAGCGCGACGTTGAAGCGGTTACCGTTGCGCTGAATAAAGACGAATGACTTGCCGTCCGGCGCGTAGCGCGGGCTCACGTTGTAGGTGCCTTCGAAGGTGAGGCGCTCGGGGGAGCCGCCGGTCGTGGCCATGCGATAGATCTGCGCGCTGCCGCCGCGGTCCGAGGTAAAAATTACCGATTGTCCGTCGGGCGAAAAATTCGGTTCGGTATCGATGGTGCTGGTATGGGTCAGCCGCGTGACGTTGCTGCCATCCGCATTGATCAGATAGATCTGCGAATTGCCGTCCTTGGTGAGCACCACCGCCAGGCGGCGGCCATCAGGAGACCATGCGGGCGCGCTGTTGCTGCCTTTGAAGTTGGCCGCCACCGTGCGGCTACCGGTCAGCAGCGACTGAATATAGACGATGGGCTTCTTGCGCTCGAACGATACGTAGGCGAGGCGTGTGCCATCCGGCGACCACGCGGGCGAAATGATCGGTTCGTTGGAGGCGAGCACGGTCTGCGCGCCGAAACCGTCGGCGTCGGCCACCTGCAGCTCGAAGCGCCCGCCCTGTTTGACGACGTAGGTGATGCGGGTGCTGAAGACGCCGACGTCACCGGTGAGCTTTTCATAGATCGCATCGGCGATCTTGTGCGCGGTGTTGCGCAGCTGCTGTGGCGTAACCTGGTAGGCAAACCCCGTCAGCTGCGCCTGCTTGACGACGTCCATCAGGCGAAAGCGCACGTCCCATGCGCCATTGGGCAGCGGCGCGACGCTGCCGATCACCAGCGCTTCTGCGCCGCGCGCTTTCCATCCAGGGTACTGAATCTCGGCAGGCTCGGAGGGCATCGGCGTCACGCCGCCGCTGTCCACGATCTTGAACAGGCCGCTGCGCTGCAGGTCGGCGGCGACGATGCTGGTGATCTGCTGGGGCAGCGTCTGCTCGCCCCGCAGCGGCGCAAGAGCGATCGGAATCTGGCTCGCGCCGCCGCCGATGATCTCGATTCTGAGTTGGGAGTGCGCCGCCGGGCTGACCAGCAGGCACATGAACACTGCTATGAGGAGGTGTACGTGCTTCGCAATTTTCATCGGCGCCGTAATTATAGCGACATTCAGGGCGACATTCGGCCGTCGTACCGCTTGCTACTACTCTTGAGGCCTGAACACGAGATTAAGTTCCCGCGTAAATAAACTCGGATCGGGCGGTGCCGGCAGCGGCTGGGCCTTGAGGATCGCGCGCTCGACCGCGCTGTCGTACGCGGCATTGCCGCTGCTGCGTTTCAACTTTGCGCCGAGCACTTCGCCGCCAGGCAATTGAATGACTTCGAATTCGGCTTCCGGGTTGCCTTGCAAATTCGGCGGCAGCACGATGAAGCGCTTGATCCTGTCTCTAATCGCTTTTTCGTATCTGTCCATTTGATTTTTCCGCGCCGCGGCAGCCTGGGCAGCGATCTTGCGTTGCGCATCTTCCTGCTCCTTCAATGCGCGCTGCGCTTCGGCCTCTTTCGCCTTTTGCTGCTTCGCGGCGTCGGCCTTCGCTTCATCCGCCCGCTTCTTTTCCGCCTTCTGCTTTTCGTCGAGTTGACGCTTCTCTTTCTCTGCCTTTTCCTTTATTGCCTTCTCCTTTAGGGCGATATCCGGTTTCACTTCCGGCCGCGGCACGGCCTTGGGCGGCGGCGCTACCGGTTTCGGCTCAGGCTTCGGCTCGACTCGAGGCTCGGGCTTCGGTTCGGGCCGCGGCGGCGGCTCCGGTTTCGCCAGTGCAGGCAGGCGCGCATACAGATCCACGATGTTGGCCTGCGGCTCGACCTTCTTCTGCCACGTCACGCCGAACAGCAGCAGCAGCAGAAACAGCGCGTGCATGCCGAGCGCGAACGCGCCCGACATGACCTTTTCCCGGCGGCTCAGATAGTCGTGGGCGAAGTGCATGGAATGCGGACGGATCTTAAGGGCTGCGCGGCTTGGCGAGCAGACCGACCTTTTTGACCTGGTTCTGCTGGAGCATGTCCATCACTTCGAGAACCGCTTCGTAACGCACATCCTTGTCGGCCGCGATCACCACTGCCTGCTCGGGGTTCTTGGACTGCTTCTGCCGTATCGCCGCGAGCAGATCGTTGCGCGTCACTTTGCGCTCGTCGCTGCCGAGCGCGCGATCGCGCAGCCACAGCGTCTGGTCGGTGTGGATCGAGACTTCGAGGGGTGCGACCGGCGGGTTCGACGTCTTGCCTACCGACGGCAACTCGACCTGGCCCGGGTTGATCAGCGGGGCGGTCACCATGAATATCACCAGCAGCACGAGCATGACGTCGATATAGGGCACGACGTTGATCTGGTTCATGAGCCGCCGGTTAGTGCGTCGTTCGATCAGCATGCCGTTTCTCCTTCCCGTCTCGGGTTCACGAGCAGGGTAACTGCTTACAAGTCTTGTTATCGTCATGCCAGCGCGTGAAGCCTGCCCTGGTAGGCAACAAGCCGGGGCTGGCATCCAGGAGCCGTCGGTTGGAGTGGATTCCAGCTTGCGCTGGAATGACGGCTGTGTCGCGAGTCATGGTGAGAGGTCCCTAAGCTGTGATGACGGACTTGTCTCGGGCAATTGGCGGGCGCCTCAGCTTTGGCGCTGCAGAATGTTGGAGAACTCTTCCATGAACGAGTCGCAACGGGTGGCGAGCCGGTTCACGTCGCCCGCGAAGCGGTTGTAGGCGACCACCGCCGGGATCGCCGCGAACAGCCCCATAGCGGTCGCGATCAGCGCTTCCGCGATCCCGGGGGCGACCGAGCCGAGAGTCGCCTGGGCGACATTGGCGAGGCCGCGAAACGAATTCATGATGCCCCACACCGTGCCCAACAACCCGACGTATGGGCTGACCGACCCCACCGAGGCGAGAAACGACAGATGCGATTCGAGGTTCTCCAGCTCGCGCTGATACGTCGCGCGCATCGCGCGGCGCGTGCCGTCCATGACGGCGCCGATGTCCTGCGCGGACTGCTTGCGCAGCTTGGTGAATTCGCGAAAACCGGATTCGAAGATGCGCTCGAGCGATCCCGACGAATCGCGCGCATTGACCGCGCGCTGAAAGAGCTCGTTCAAGTCCCCGCCCCCCCAGAATTCGCGCTCGAACTTGTCGGCCTGCTTCGTCGCGCGCTTGTACGTGAACACCTTGACGAAGATGTAGTACCACGAAACCAAAGACGCCAGCAGCAGCCCGGCCATCACGAGCTGGACCAGCAGGCTCGCGCCGGTGATCAGGCTCAGGACGGACATATCATGCGTGACGTTCATGCTTGCCTCATTGCCAGTTTCTCCAGGATCGCCCGCGGTATTCTAACGGGCCTGAAAGTCTGAGTGTGCACCGCAGCCACCTTGACCTCGGCCGTCACCAGCGTTTGCATATCGCGACGCACCGCCTGCGCCAAAAGAATCAGGCAGCCGCGTGCCGAGCCAAGTTCCAGCGTAATGTCGAGCGTATCGTCGAAACGCGCGGGCCGCAGATATTCGACCTGCAGTGCGCGCACGACGAAGACGACTTGATGCCCGGTTGCGAGCGCGGATTGCTCGAATCCCAAAGCGCGCAGCCACTCGGTGCGGGCGCGCTCCATGAACTTGAGATAGTTCGCGTAGTAGACGACGCCCGCCGCGTCGGTGTCTTCGTAGTAGACGCGCACGGGCCAGCTGAAATGTGCGGAGCTCAAATTACGGGTTTCAAGTTTCAGGTTTCAAGGTTCGCTCAACAACGGGGAAGCCGCCACCTGCTAAACCTGAAACTTGAAACTGCAATTCATTCAGTCGAATCCTTTTCGTCCCAGAGCTGGGGTGTGGCGGCAGTGCGGGGCTGCGCCAGCCCGAAATGCCGGTACGCCGAAACGGTCGCGATGCGGCCGCGCGTCGTGCGCTGCAGGTAGCCCTGCTGAATCAAATAGGGCTCGAGCACGTCTTCGATCGTATCGCGCTCTTCGCTGAGCGCGGCGGCAAGATTGTCGACGCCGACGGGGCCGCCGCCGAACTTCTCGATCACCGCGAGCAGCAGCTT
>JBKJZR010000052.1:0-33298 GCA_046715035.1 Burkholderiales bacterium
CTGTCGGCGCAGGAACGCGCGCTCGCGCGGGAAAAGCTGCTGTATGAAGAGCTGCTCGAAGCGCTCGCGCCGCATATACCGGCGTTGCAGCAGATCGCCGGCGCGATCGCCGAGCTCGACCTGCTCGCCACGTTTGCCGAGCGCGCGTGCGCGTTGGATTTAAGCCAGCCCGAGCTCAGCGACGAGCCGATCATCGAGATCGATGCCGGGCGTCATCCGGTGGTCGAGGCGCAGACGGATAACTTCATCGCCAATGACGCGCGTCTCGGATCCGCGCGGCAGATGCTGCTGGTCACCGGTCCGAACATGGGCGGCAAGTCGACGTATATGCGCCAGATCGCGCTGATCGCGCTGCTTGCGCACTGTGGTTCGTTCGTGCCGGCGCGGCGCGCGAAGATCGGCGTGCTCGAACAGATCTTCACGCGCATCGGCGCCGCCGATGATCTCGCCGGAGGCCGCTCGACCTTCATGGTCGAAATGACGGAAGCCGCGTACATCCTGCATCATGCGACGCCCGCCAGCCTGGTGCTGATGGACGAGATCGGCCGCGGCACGTCGACGTTCGACGGGCTCGCGCTCGCGTGGGCGATCGCGCGTCACCTGCTCGAAAGAAACAGGAGCCTGACGCTGTTCGCCACGCATTACTTCGAGCTCACGCGGCTCGCGCAGGAGTTCGCGCATCTGGCCAACGTGCATCTGGGCGCCGTCGAGCACAAGGATCACATCGTCTTCCTGCACAGCGTCGAGGAAGGACCGGCGAGCCAGAGCTACGGTCTGCAGGTAGCGCAGCTGGCCGGGGTTCCGGCAATGGTCATCCGCGCGGCCCGCACCCACTTGCTGCAGCTCGAGCGCGAGGCAGCAGGACGCAGCCCGCAGCGCGACCTGTTCGCCGCGCCGGTGATCGCCGTGCCGGAACCGGCGACCGAGTCCGCGCTGCTCGGCGCGCTGCGCGACCTCGACCCCGACGCGATGACGCCCCGGCAGGCCCTGGAGACGCTCTACGCGCTCAAGCGGCTCGAAAAATCGTGAGACTGCGGCTGTGGTTGGTCGCCGTGCTGTGGTGCTGCAACGCCGTTGCCGCCGCGCCTTTCAGCTTCGCGCTGCTGGGCGATACCCCGTACTCAGCGGACGAGGAGACTAGCTTCATCGCGATGCTGCGCGAGATCGACCTCGAGGATCTCGCGTTCGTGGTCCATGTCGGCGATTTCAAGGATGGCTGGACGTCGTGCGGCGACCCGGTATTCGCGCACCGGCGCGAATTGCTCGCTGCCTCGCGGCACGCGCTGATCTACCTGCCGGGGGACAACGACTGGACCGACTGCCGCCGGCGCACGGCTGGCGGGTACGACCCGCTGGAGCGGCTCGCGAGGCTGCGCGAGCTGTTTTTCAGCACCGGGCTGAGCCTGGGCATGCAACCGCTGGCGCTGATCCGCCAGAGCGACGCAGCCGGCGCGCCGGACTATCCGGAGCATGTGCGCTGGTCGCGGGGCCGCGTCGTGTTCGCCGGCTTCAACGTGCCCGGCGGCGACAACAATCAGCGCACGCCCGAGGAGCATGCGCGGCGCGACGCCGCGGCGCGTGCGTGGCTCAGGCAAGCATTCGCCGCCGCGCGTGCCGAGCAAGCCGCCGGCGTCGTGGTGATGTTCCACGCCAACCCGTTTTCACTGACGCTAAAGCCCCGCCGTGGCTACACGGAATTCATCGAGCTGCTCGTCAATGAAACCGCGAACTATCGGGGCGAAGTGCTGCTCGTGCACGGCGACACGCATTTCTACCGCGTCGATCAACCCTTGCGTCATCCCACCACCCGCGAAACGCTGCGCAATCTGACGCGCGTCGAAGTATTTGGCAGTCCGCGCGTTGCGTGGGTGCGCGTGCGGGTGGCGGAGCATGCAACCGGCATCAAATTCGAAATCAGTCCCGGCCGCTGACCCGCAACTAATGATGGTGACCGTGCGCGCCGTGCACGTGACCGTGCTCGAGCTCTTCTGCGGTCGCCTTGCGCACCGCATCCACGGTGCACCGAAATCGCAGCGCTCTTCCGGCAAGCGGATGGTTGCCGTCGACGACGACTTTCTCATCCGTGATGTCGGTTACGGTATAAATCATCGCGGTGCCGGCACGCTCGGCGTCGCCCTCGAAGCGCATGCCGACATCGAGCGTCGCGGGAAACTTGGCACGTGGCTCGATCTGCACGAGGCTCGCGTCGTATTCGCCAAAGGCCTCTTCCGGCTGCAGGTACACCTCGCACGTCTCGCCGGGACGCTTTCCCGCGAGCGCCTGCTCGACGGCCCCAAAGATGCCGTCATATCCGCCGTGCAGATAGTCGATCGGGTCATCGGTTTTCTCGATCAGCTCGCCTGCCGATCCGAGCAGCTCGTACTGCAGCGATACGACGGTGTCTTGCGCTACTTGCATTTCTTCATGTCCCTGACCAGGTTCAGAACCTCGGCGGCGTGGCCGCGCGGGCTCACTCCGTAGAGGGCATGTTTCACCGTGCCGCGTTTGTCGATGATGAATGTCGAGCGCTGGATGCACGTTTTCCTGCGGCCGTCGCGCTCTTTTTCCTGCAACACGCTGTAGCTGCTGCACACCTCGCCGTCGACATCGGAGAGCAACTGCAGGGCGAGTCCGTGCTTGTCGAGAAAAGAGCCGTGGCTCAGGCAGTCATCCATGCTGACGCCCAATACGACCGTGTCCAGGCCCGTGAATTCATCGTGCATGTCGCTGAAGTCCGTGGCTTCCATGGTGCAGCTTGGCGTGTCGTCTTTCGGGTAGAAATACAGCACGACGTTCTTGCGGTTTTTGTAACCGGCCAGACTGACGATTTCCATGTCGGCATCAGGCAAATCGAAGCCTGGCGCCACTTGCCCCGCTTGCAACATGTCCACCCCGGAAGATGCCCGATCTACTCGCGGCTGATTGTAGCAAAGTAACGGTGGCGTCAATACCGGAGCGCGCGCGCTTCATGCTGAACGAAGCGGCTGCAATTGGAATCAGCAAGTTATAATCGAATCATGAAGCACGTTCCACTGAGCGCGCGTCGCTTTTTGAAGGAATTCTGGCAAAAGAAACCACTGCTGCTGCGCAATGCCTTGCCACAGGTTGCCGGGCTCGTCGACCGCGCGTATCTCATCGGGCTTGCATGCCGCAGTGACGTGGAGTCGCGCCTGGTCATCGGCACGCGCCGGCGCTGGCGGGTCGATCACGGCCCATTCCAGCGGCGCGACCTGGCGCGGCTCCCGGCGCGTGACTGGAGCCTGCTCGTCAACGGCGTCGAGAACGTGCTGCCCGCTGCACGCGACGTCCAGCAGGCTTTCAGTTTCGTTTCGTACGCGCGCCAGGATGACGTCATGATCAGCTATGCGGCGCCCGGTGGCAGCGTCGGCCCGCATTTCGACAGTTACGACGTGTTCCTGTTGCAGGGCGCCGGCGTGCGGCGCTGGCAGGTCAGCGCTCAACGCGATCTCGCGCTCGTTGAGGGCGCGCCCCTCAGACTCCTGGAGAAATTTCGCCCGCAGCACGCCTGGACGTTGCGGTCGGGCGATCTGCTTTACCTGCCGCCGCGCTACGCGCACCACGGCATCGCATCCAGCGACTGCATCACGTGGTCGATCGGCTGTCGGGCGCCCACGCAACAGGAATTGGCGACGCGCTTTCTCGACGACGTGCAGGATCGTCTGCACCTCGAGGGCCTTTACCGTGATCCGCAGCTCACGCCTACCCGTCATCCGGCGGCAATCAGTCGACGGATGATAGAGCACGCGCACGCCGCGATTCGCGCGGTGCGCTGGAATGGCACGGATGTCGCGCGGGGCCTGGGCGAATACCTGAGCGAGCCGCGCGCGAACGTCGTGTTCGAGCGCCCGAAGCGCATAAGCGCGGACCGCTTCCGGCGCGCCGCAGCGCAACGCGGGCTGCGACTTGCGCTGAAAACGCGCATGCTCTATGCAGGACAGATGGTCTTCATCAATGGCGAATGCGTAGTGGTCGAAAAAGCCGCGGCGCGCGCATTACTCGCGCTCGCCGACGGCCGCGAGCTGCGGCCGGGCTCATACGGCGCGCGCGCGGGCGCGCTGCTTTACCGCTGGTACTGCGACGGCTATATCGAGCTCGCTGCGGGCGCACGAGAAAACAAAAGTGGCAGCACCGCAATTCCATTGGCGTGCTGATTTGCCGATTTGCAGGTAGCAGACGACACGATAAATCATGGAACCCGTGCCCCCCGAGCGCATGCCCGGCGAGCGCAAGCTCGAAGGTCTCGTCGCATACGAAGCCGCGCTCGACGAGCTGATTGCGCACGCCACCCACACCGTGCGCGTCTTCGACAAAAGCATAGGGCGAGACTTCAATACGCCGCAGCGCTATGAGCTCATCCGCAGGCTGCTGCTCGCGAGCCGCGCGAACCGCGTCTATATCGTACTCCACGGAACCACGAATATCGTGCGCGATTGCCCCCGGCTGATGATGCTGGTCAGGCAGTTCAGCCACAGCCTGTTCATCCACCAGACGCTGCAGGCGGCCCGCGGCGTTTACGATCCCTTTGCGGTCGCGGATGACGCGCGTTTCGTGCACCGCTTTCATCACGCGGATGCGCGGGGCGTAGCCACGATCGGCGATGTCGCCGCCACGCAGTTGCTGCTCAAGCGTTTCGAAGAGATCTGGCAGGCGTCCACGCAGGCCGTCACGGCAACGACGATCGGGCTATGACGCCCGCGCTGGAAATCAGTCCCCTGAAAGATTACAATGACATAATCGGTCCACGCTGCGGGCCGTCCCGTTTTCGGTCAACCCACAATCAAAGGACAATGATGAATCGCTCGCTTCTGATTAGCGCCTTACTCGCGATCGGACTCGTGGCGTGTGGCGACAAACCCGCGCCCCCGCCTCCGCCCAAGACTTCACCTCCACCGGCACCCGCGCCCGCTGCCGCGCCGAAACCCGCCCCGGTACCTGCGCCCGCCCCGTCGGCCGCCCCCGCGCCGGCACCCGTCCCGTCAACCACGCCTGGCTCGTCCATGTCCGGTCCGGCCAAGTCCGAGCCCGACAAGAGCGCACCGACCAGCGCTGCGCCGACGTCCCCCAACGAGACGGTCGGCCCGGCGCCCGGCAAAGACGGCATGAAAAAGTAAGCTTCGCTGCATCCTGAAAAGCCGGCCCCATCGGGCCGGCTTTTTTGTGCGCGCGAGGGACGGCTGCAGCAAACGCGCTCAGACCTGTCGCCAGGCAAAGCCCTCGCTTTGGGTCGCCACGCCGATCCAGCCCGGTGCGCAGTTGAGCGCCTGAGAGAGCGCCGCGCTGGCGAGCTCCGGCGTATTGTTCTGCTGGCTCAGGTGAGCGGCGATCATGTGCACGAGCCGGCTGCAATCGATCGAAGCGAGGAGGCAGGCCGCCGCACCATTATCGAGATGGCCGAGCCTGCCCGCGATGCGCTCCTTCAGGCGCTGCGGATAGCTCCCCTTCCACAATAGGTCCAGATCGTGATTACATTCGAGCACGAACGCGTCGAGACCGCACAGCACCGCCTGCATATGCGCCGTCAGACAGCCCGCATCCGTCAGCAGCCCCAACCGCGCTGCGCCATCGCTGAATACGAACTGCGCCGGTTCGCGCGCGTCGTGCGGAACAGTATATGGCTCGACTTCGATCGCGCCGACAGCAAACCGGCGCTGGCAGTCGAATATCTCGATGCGATCGACGTCGCTGAACTGCGCGCCGGTCGACTTGAGCGTGCCGTGCGTGAGCCATACCGGCACGCCGAACTTGCGCGCAAACCGCGCCGCTCCGCCAACATGGTCATCGTGCTCGTGCGTGATGAGCAGCGCATCGATCGAGTCCGGCTCGACGCCGTGGCGCGCAAGGCGCAGCAAAGTGTCAGCGAGGGTAAAACCGCAATCGGCAAGGATGCGCGTGCCGTCGACCTCGACCAGCAGGCCGTTACCTTCGCTGCCGCTGCCCAGCGAGGCGAAGCGCATCACGGGTTCGCGCGAGGCGTAAGGAGTGAGGGGTCAGGCGCAACGCCCTGCGCAACGGATGACTTCAGGTTTCTTCGCCTCACCCCTCCCGCCTCACGGGCTACTTGAGCTGATCATAAAGCAGCGCGAGTATACGATTTGCGGTCGCCGATTTCTCCTGACTGCCGTCCTTGCCGAGCACGCTGACCTGGCTCACGCTGTCGGCGTCCCTGACGTGGATGCGAAACTGCTCGGTGCCCTTCGGCTTGCTGTCCTTGCTGCTGAAAATGTTGAGCCGTGACAACAACCCTTTCGGCTCCGCGCTCTTGTTGTCGATCTCAGGGTCGATGTAGCGTACGTAATAAAGTCCTTTCGAGCGGTCACGGTCTTCCACCGTAAACCCGACGCGGTCGAGCGCGAGCCCGACGCGGCGCCAGGCGCGATCGAACTGATCGATCACTGCCAGCGTGCTCCCGCTCTGGTCGCGCGATAGCGTGGCACGCGCCGGAACTCCGGATGCTGCAGCAGCCCTCGTCACCTCGGACTTCGCGCGCTCCTGCTGGACGCCCAGGCGTACCATCAGGCGGCGCAGCATTTCCGCTTCCAGCTCCGGATCGGCGGGGCGGGGCTGCCACCTCGTCTGGTCCTGATTGGGCGCGGTGTAAACCTCCTCCATGCCGCGGTGACTGATGTAAACCTCGGTCGTGCCGGATTCGGTGCCGCGCTCGAGGCGTGAGCGGAATTTATCGCGCTCGCTCGTCGAGTACACACTGTCGAGCACCTTGCCCAGGATGCCGCGAATCAACCCGTCGGGAATTCGGGCGCGGTTTTCCGCCCAATCGGTTTCCATGACGCCCGCATCCGGGTTCTCGACGTTGACGATGAAACCGCTCTCCTGCCAGAACTCCTTGACCACGTTCCAGACGGCGTCGGGCTCACCGCGCACAACCAGCCAGCGCTGGTTGCCCGAACGCTCGATGCGCGCATTGTCCTGGGACGGCAGCACCGTCGAGACCGAGCTCGACGTTGCGCGCTCCTTGTTGTACGCCGAGAAAGTCGCCTGGCCTTTGGCGCCGATATCGGGGACCGCAAAGCGGTCATCGGCCGATGGACGGGTCAGATCGGGGGGGACTTCGAGTGACGGCAACTTGCCCGCCGACTTGTAGTCGATCTTGTCGCCTTCGATCTTGGGCAGGTAGCTGCAGGCCGTCAGCGTGGCGGCAGCCACGGCTGCCGCCAGCGAAATGGGGCGCAGTGCTTTCATGTATCGATCCTTTGCTACAGGCTGATTCCCGCCTGGCGCATCGCCGCGGCGACGTGCTCGTGACAGTCATCGGCGAGCGGAGTCAGGGGCAGTCGGATGCCCGGTTTGACCAGCCGCATTTGGGCGACCGCCCATTTGACGGGGATCGGGTTAGCTTCGATGAACAACTGCCGATGCAGTCCGAGCAGCCGATCGTTGAGTTCGCGCGCGCGCAGCGGCTCGGGCTTGAGCGCTGCCATGCACATCTCGTGCATCAGCCGGGGAGCGACGTTGGCGGTGACCGAGATCACGCCGCGGCCGCCGAGCAGCATCAGCGCGAGTCCCGTGCCGTCGTCGCCGCTGTAGACCGCAAAATCGGCGGGCAGGCGCCGCACCAGGTCAGCGCCGCGCTCCATGTTGCCTGTCGCGTCCTTGAGGCCGACGATGTTGGCAACCTGCGCGAGCCGCACCATCGTGTCGTTGTGCAGATCCGCGACCGTGCGGCCGGGCACGTTATACACGATCTGCGGAATGTCTACTGCTTCAGCGATGGCGCGAAAATGCCGGTACAGGCCTTCCTGTGTCGGCTTGTTGTAATAAGGCACCACCGACAGGCTCATGTCGGCGCCTGCCTGCTTGGCGTAGGCAGCCAGCTCGATCGCCTCACGCGTCGAATTCGCGCCCGTGCCGGCAATGATCGCAATGCGTCGGTTGGTGTGCTCCACCGCCGTCCTGATCAGCAGGTGGTGCTCGTCGAAATCCACGGTGGGCGATTCGCCCGTGGTTCCCACGACGACGATCCCGTCGGTCCCTTCGCCGATGTGCCAGTCGATCAGCTTGCGAAACCCATCGAGGTCGAGACTGCCGTCTTCGTGCATCGGCGTGACGATTGCCACCAAACTGCCGGTCGGCATAGCCATGTAACGGTTTTTCCTGAAATTTCCGGCGAAGCCGTGGTAGCAGCAAACGGCTATTTTACCGCAATCGGCAAGCTCTCAGCACTCCTTGAGACTCGTGCGCAGCCAGGGGGTTCAACGCGCGCCGGGCGCGGGACGCCGAAAGGAAATCGCCGCGCGCGGCCGCGCGCGGGAATCAACCCTGCTGAAACTCGTAGAAGCGCGACAGCAGAGCCTCGATGTCGACGCTATCCGGCATGCCAGTGCGTGCACGTGGCGGAGGATCGGCAAGCGTCGAGACCAACGGATGCCAGTTCGCCCGCAGGATTTCGTCCGCGTAAAACCCGGTCTGCGGCGGCGGCGTTTTGTCTCTGGCGTCCATGCTGTCGTTAACGCGCGACCCGCATGAAGGGTTGAATCGGTGCGTCAGCCCGGCTCGCGTGGGTCACGCGCACAAATGCGCTGCACCTTCGCCGGGCGCGGCTGGTCGACGTAAATGTCCTCATACGCGATGACCCGCAGCCGGCACCGGACGACTTCGAGCAACTCGCCCGGCTCGAGCAGGAAAGCCGGATTGGTGGGACGACCGAAGTGTTCGTTTCCGCTGGCAAAAGTTTCGTAAATCAGCACCCCTCCCGGCCCTAGGGCGTCCAGCAACCGAGGAAATAACGGCCGGTGCAGGTAGTTCGCGACGAGGATGCCCGCAAACTGCGCGCCGTCATACGGCCACGGACCGCCCTCCAGGTCGGCGACGCGCGTGCATACGCGCTCGCTGCCGGCCAGGCCGGCGATCACTTCTGCGTCGCGATCTACGGCCTCGACAGGATGGCCCCTATGCGCCAGGAATCGGGCATGACGGCCCGTCCCGCACGCGAGATCGAGCACCCGTCCGCGCACGGGGATGAGCGGAGCAAACCGGCACACCCACGCGGAAGGCTCGAGATCGTGGTGTGACGCTGCAGCCATCACATGTGGGGAAACAACCCGGCAGCGCTGCCCAGGTAACCCGCGACCGTCGAGAGCATCACGCTGGCGACCACGACGATCGCGGCGCACTCCGCGGCGTCGCGCTGCGGCACCTGCACCAGGTGATGCAGCCCCAAGTAAAACAGGTACAGGGCATGCATGAGCGCGATCAGGATGACGATGACGAGCAAAGGCAGGCGCTGTAGCGGCGCCACCAGCACCAAACCCGCGAGCCACACCGGAGTGCCCGCGTAGGCGACCAGCGCGAAAGCCGCGCCCAAGTCACGGCGTCCCCGGTAAAGCGGTATTACCAGCCATACCACCAGCGCGGTCACTCCGACCGACAGCAGCACCGCCACGTATGCCCCGGCCGCAGCCAGCGCGGCAAAACGCGCCGCCGCACTGAAATCGCGAAAGCGATGCAGTGCGCCCTCGCCTCCCAGGAGCACGCTCCCCGCGTAGGCGAGCGGCGCGATGAGCGCCAGCAGCGCGAGGTAACGCCACACGACCCATGACCCGGTACCGCGCTCGAGCGCGATCGCGGCCCATTCGGTCTCTGGCCGGCAGATGAGGTTGACTACGCGTGCGGAGAAGTTGCGCATGACGGCGGCGCGTTCGATCGTGGCAGCGTTGTATTATAGGCGGCGCCCTCATTCCCGGCGCCCTGCCCATGAAGATCGTCCACCTTATCCTCTATCGCCTGCGGATTCCGCTTACGACGCCCTACCGGCTGTCGTTCGGACCCGTGCATGCGTTCGACACGATCATTGTCGAGGCGCGCGATCAGGACGGCCACTGCGGCTACGGCGAGGCTACCTATCTGACCGGCTACACCGACGAAACGATCGACGGGGGCTGGCGGCTCGCCGGGGATCTGGCAGAAAGATTCGCCGGATTGCCGACGACTACGCTCCGCGAGCACCTCGCGCCGCATTTCGACTCTGCCCCGTTCACCGCGACAGCTTTCAACACCGCGGTTGAGATGCTGGAACACCACCGCCTGTTGACTGTCGAGCGCCGGGTCGACGTGCCGGTGCTCGGACTGCTGCATGCGACGCAGACCGAGGACATCGAGCGCGAGGCGGCAAGCCTGTTCTCCCAGGGCTATACGACGCTTAAAGTGAAAGTGGGCTTCGATGCCAGCGGCGATATTGCGCTGGTGAAGCGCGTTCAGCGCGTCGTCAACGGCCGCTGCCGCATAAGACTCGACGCGAACCAGGGTTATGGCCGCGATGACGCATGCCGCTTCGCAGCGGCGCTCGACCCTGAGGGCATCGAGCTGTTCGAGCAGCCGTGCGCCGCGGCGGACTGGGACAGCGCGCGTGCCGTGGCGCAAGTCGCCACCGTGCCGATGATGCTCGACGAATCGATCTACGGCATCGACGATATCCGCCGCGCCGCAGCGCTCGGCGCCGCGCAATATATCAAGGTCAAGCTGATGAAGCTCGGCGGCGTCGAACGGCTCGCCGCGGCGATCGATACCATCCGCGGGTGTGGCATGGAGCCCGTGCTCGGCAATGGCGTCGCCGGGGAAATCGGCTGCTGGATGGAAGCGTGCGTGGCGCGGGGGCGCATCACCAATGCCGGCGAGATGAATGGGTTTCTCAAGCCGGCAGCGCGGCTGCTCAAAAACCCGCTCAAGTTCGAAGCTGGCGCCGTTGTGCTGGAACCCGGCTTCCAGCCCGTGCTCGATCACGACGCCCTTACCAGTTGCACCGTCGCGACACGGCAATTCGAGTAAGCCGTGCGCGGGATTGACGTGTTCCTTTTCCGGCGTTTTGCTGCTTAGCACCGATGTTTTGAAACCGGAAGAAATATGGGAGACCAGCAATGACCGCGACAGTTTCGAACAGGAAAATAGCCATCCGGCGCAGCGATGCCCCGATCGGGGCCGAAATCGCCGGAGTGGATCTTGCGCAGGCACTCGATGATGAAACCTTTAAGCAGGTACAAGAGGCCTATTATCGACACTCCGTAATCGTCTTGCGCGATCAAACGCTGACGCCTCGACAGCAGGTGAGCTTCAGCCGCCGCTTCGGCGAGCTGGAGATTCACGTCCTCAAGCAATACCTGTTACCCGAGCATCCCGAAATCCTGGTGGTCTCGAATATCGTCGAGAACGGCAGGCTGATCGGTCTCGCCGATGCGGGCCGGGTTGCCGTTTGGCACACCGATATGTCTTATCTAAAGGAACCAAGCGCGGGGTCCGCGCTTTATGCGCTTGAAATTCCACGCAACGAAGCTGGAGTAGCCGTGGGCGACACGCTTTTCGCAAGCACCTTTGCCGCCTATGATGCCTTACCGGAGAACATGAAAAAAAAGCTCTCCGGTCTAAGAGCAACTCACCATATGACCAAGGGCTACGACAGCGATAAAGAGACTCCCGCGACCAGAATCAAATACGACGATGATCAAAGGACCTCGATTCGAGATCAGGCTCATCCCATTATTCGCACTCATCCGGTGACCGGGCGCAAGTGCATCTACCTGAACAAACTGTGCGTAACCGGCATCGTCGGCATGCCGGATAGCGAAAGCCAACCGTTGCTCGAGGAACTTTATGCCCATTGCACGCGGCCAGAATTCATTTATCGCCACCAATGGCGTGCCGGCGATTTGCTGATGTGGGACAACTGCTCGGTACAGCATCTGGCAGTGCAGGATTACGCGTTACCGCAGACTCGCCGTATGCATCGCACGACGCTCAAAGGTTCGATCCCCGTCTAACTTACAGTAATACCGTTCGTATTGAGCCCCCTTCGACGAAGCTCAGGACAGGCTTCGACAATGGCTCAGGACAGGCTAGCGAAGCGGAGTCGAAATATGAACGGCGCGCAATCAACACTTGGACGCTTCGACTCCACGCCTGCGGCGTGCAGTTTATCCTGAGCTCGCCGAAGCCTGTCCTGAGCTGGGTCGAAGGGGGCTCAGCGCGAACGGAGAATTTCAACGACTGCTAATCGGAGCTTCCCTAACACCATCCCCAACAGGAGAACGGTCGAAATGCAACTTGCAGGCAGAGTAGCGATTGTTACGGGCGGCGGCGCCGGAATAGGCGGGGCCATTGCCGAAAGGTTTGCGCGGGAAGGCGCCAAGATCGTCGTCGTTGACCTCAACCGGAGCGCGGCCGAAAAGGTTGCGCAGGACATAACCAAACATGGCGGGTCAGCGATGGCGCTGGGCACTGACGTTTCTGATTCCAGTGCGGTGAATTCGGCGACCGAAGCCGTTTTTGCAAAACACGGTCGTATCGACATTCTCGTGAACAATGCGGGAATCCGCTACATAAAACCGCTGCTTGAGCAGACCGAGGATGAATGGCGCCGGACGCTGGACGTAAACTTGACGGCACCTTTCATATGCGCCAAAGCGGTAATACCCTACATGGTGCGCGGTGGTAAAGGCAAAATCGTCAACGTATCCTCAGTGGCCGGTTTCTTCGGCCGTCCGAATCGCGCCGCGTATTGCGCATCGAAGGGAGGCTTGATTGCCTTCACCAGAGCAGCGGCGGTAGACATGAAGGGCAAAAATGTCTATGTCAACGCATTGGCACCCGCACTCATTGAGACGCCTTTCAATGCCGGCTTCTCCGAGGATGCGGACCTTGCGCCCACGTGGGGCAAGGAGGTGATCGTCGGGCGCTGGGGCAAACCGTCGGAAGTCGCAGAGGCAGCGTTGTTCCTGGCGTCGGATGCCTCGGATTTCATCACCGGAACGGTAATCACCGTCGATGGCGGTTGGACTTCCTCGATGGTGCGTGCAACGGAAGACTGATACATCATCGCCTGATTCGTCGTGAGGAAAAAACCGATGCAAAATGCAGCCGCAAACACGTCAAGACACCTCGCGCCGACGGTACAGGCGGCGTATGACACGGCGCGGCGCATTTCCAATCGCGTCGTAATCGACGGCCAATTAAGCGCGGCGACAACGACTGAGACCTTTGCAGTCGAAAATCCCGCCGACCTGAACGTTATCGGCACGGCGCCACGCTGTCGGGAGAACGATGTTGATCGCGCCGTTCAGGCGGCGCAGCGCGCATTTTCCGAATGGGCAGCCATCACCCCGCGTGAGCGCGGAAAACTGGTCAGTCAGGCTGCCGATCGCCTCGAACAGGAACGGGAACCGCTGGCGCGGTTACTGTGCCTGGAAACCGGCAACGCGCTTTCGACTCAGGCGCGTCCCGAGATAGCGGGAATGCTGGATGTACTGAGGTTGTTTGCCGGGTTCGGCAGCGAAATCAAGGGAAGCACCGTTCCCTATGACGCCAACACGCTGATGTTTACGACACGCGACCCGCTAGGCGTGGTCGGGGCCATCATCCCGTGGAATGCGCCGCTGTTCCTGATGGCGTCAAAAATCGGCCCCGCGTTGGTTGCGGGCAATACGGTGGTCCTGAAAACAGCCGAGCAGGCCCCGCTTGCCGTGCTGCGCGCCGCAGAAATCATGCAGCAAATCTTGCCTCCCGGCGTAGTAAATGTGATCTCGGGCTATGGTGAAGAAGCAGGACAGCCGCTCGCGCGGCACCCGCAAGTCCGCAAAATAAGCTTTACAGGCTCCGTGCCGGTCGGCAGGCAGATTCTGCGTTATGCGGCGGACAAGATTTGCCCGGTTACCCTGGAGCTCGGCGGCAAGAGTCCCAACATCGTGATGCCGGACGCGGACCTCGACCTGGTAGTGCCCGGCATCCTGACCGGCATGCGTTTTACGCGTCAGGGGCAATCCTGTTCCGCCGGTACCCGAGTTTTCCTGCACGAACGCATTTACGACACGGTCACCGAGCGCGTAATCGAGGAAATCAGTAAGCTGCGCGTCGGCGATCCGATGGACGAACAAACACAGGTCGGCGCGATGATTTCCCGCGAGCAGTTTGATCGCGTCATGCGCTACGTTGAGCTTGCGCGCAATACCCCCGGCACCCGGATTCTGTGCGGCGGCGGACGTCCGGCTGACCGGACCCTGCAGCAAGGACTCTACTTTGCACCGACATTGATCGAAGGGGTGCCGCACGAATCGCCGTTATGCCAGGAAGAAATTTTCGGACCGGTGGCGGTGCTGTTGCGTTGGAAAGAGTTCGACGAAGTGCTCACGCAAGCCAATGCCACGGACTTTGGATTGGCGGCCACGATCTGGACCCGTGATCTGAATCGCGCGCTGACGTTCGCCGAGCGGATCCAGGCGGGTTTCGTCCAGGTCAATCAATACGCAACGCCGCGAGCAAACGTCGCGTATGGCGGGTTGAAGCAAAGTGGCCTGGGCAAAGAACTGACGCTGGAAAGCATGCTCGAACACTTCACCTCCAGCAAGACGGTGATTATCAATCGCGGAACTCCGTCGCCATAACTAAGCGTAGGGTGTGCTTGCGCACCAAGCAGAAAAGATGCCTGCATTCATGCGACACCATCACATTGGTGCGCGAGCGCACCCTACGCAACTCCGTCGCAGCAATGGGAATCACGTTTGAATGAACGGCGCCAGAAGAGGGGCCGTCGCGCAGCAGAAGCTGGAGGATGAACCTATGGCACGAACAACGATCGTGGCAACGATCGCAGCTATGCTCGGCGCCGCCCCGATCGGCAGCGCGGGCGCGCAAAGCTATCCCGTAAAGCCGATCCGCCTTGTCGTGCCGTATCCGCCGGGCGGCGGCGCGGACCTGCTTGCGCGCCCGATGGCGCAAGCGCTCAGCGAGAAAGCGGGCCAGAGCGTAGTCGTCGACAACCGTGGCGGGGCGACCGGCATGATCGGGACCGACATCGTGGTGAAGAGCCCCGCGGACGGCTACACCCTGTTGGTGGCTTCCTCGGCCGAGATAGCGCTAAACGTCGCGGTCTACAGCAAGATGTCCTACAACCCGGAGCGCGATCTCGCGCCGGTGACCCAGGTCGCGGCCTCGCCGCTGGTGCTGGCGGCCCACCCTTCGCTCCCGACCAGGAACGTGAAGGAGTACATCGCGCTCGCGAAAAGGCGGCCGGGGGAGATCGGCTACGCTTCCGCGGGCGCCGGCTCGCCGCATCACGTCACGGGTGAGTGGATGAAGCTGCTCGGGAAGATCGATATCATTCACGTGCCTTACAAGGGCGGCGGGCCGCAGCTTATCGACCTTATGGGCGGGCACGTGCACAGCGGCTTTCTCGTCCTGCCAGTCGTCGCGCCGCACCTGAAATCGGGCAAGCTGCGCGCGCTCGCCGTAAGCAGCGCCAAGCGCTCGCCCGCCATTTCCGACGTGCCGACTCTGGATGAATCCGGCCTGCACGGGCTCGACGTGACCCAGTGGTGGGGCGTGCTGGTGCCGGCCGGCACACCGCGGGACATCATCGCCAAGCTGCACGCCGAGCTCACCGAGATCATAAAGTTGCCGAACATCAGGGCGCGCATGACTGAGCTCGGCGCGGAGCCCGTAGGGAGCAGCCCTGAGCAGTTCGGCGATTTCGTGCGCACCGAGATCGCAAAGTTCCGCAGCATTGCCAAGCAGGCGAACATCAGGGTCGACTGAAGCCCGCTGCCTGCAGCGGACGGACGGGCATGACCGGGAGAAAAAGAAACGATGCCCATCAAGGACACGGAAATCAACTTTGAATACACGGCACCTGAACAGAATTGCCGCGCAACAAAACGAAGAGGAATCTATGGGCCAGGCATTGATCGTGGTAAGGATCACGGCAGCGTTGCTCAGCCTTGCCGTGATTGGCAGCGCGAGTGCACAGAGCTATCCAGTCAAGGCGGTGCGCTTCGTGGTGCCCTATCCCCCCGGCGGGGGGACGGATTTGCTTGCGCGACCAATGGCGCAAAACCTCACCGAGAAATGGGGCCAGAGCGTGGTGGTTGACAACCGCAGCGGGGCGAATGGCATGATCGGTGCCGAAATCGTCGTGAGGAGCCCCCCAGACGGCTACACGGTCTTGGTGGGAACCTCGGCCGAGATGGCGCTTAACGTCGCGGTTTACCGCAAAATGCCTTATGACCCGGAGCGCGACCTGGCGCCTGTGACTCTCGTCGCGGTCTCGCCACTGGTGCTGGTGGCCAACCCTTCGCTACCGGTCAAGAACGTGAAGGAGTTCATCGCGCTCGCGAAGAAGCGGCCGGGCGAAATCAGTTATGCGTCGGGCGGCGCAGGCGGCCCCCACCACATGGCCGGGGAATGGATGAAGCTGCTCGCGAAGATCGATATCATTCATGTGCCATACAGGGGCGGCGGCCCGCTGCTCGTCGATCTCATGGGTGGCCACGTGCATAGCGCGATCGCCGCGCTGCCAGTAGTGGCGCAGCACGTGAAGTCAGGCAAACTTCGCGCGCTCGCGGTGACTAGCGTCAAGCGCACGCCCGCGATTCCCGAGGTGCCAACCTTGGACGAGTCCGGCTTGCAAGGGCTCGATGTGAGCCAGTGGTGGGGCGTACTGGTGCCGACCGGCACGCCGCGCGACATCATCGCAAAGCTGCGCGTCGAGTTCATGGAGATGGTAAAACTGCCAGACATCAAGGCTCGAATGGCCGACCTCGGTGCAGAGCCCGTGGGGAGCACCCCCGAACAGTTCGGGGACCTCATCCGTACCGACATCGCCAAGTACCGTCGAGTCGCGAAGGAAGCGAAGGTCGCCATCGACTGAAGCCCGCACCGAAACGCGAACAGGCGGCCAAGAACGGACGGAAGTGCAACCGTGCAGCCGCAGCTCCAAATCGCCACTCGCAGCTGGCCCTTAAAGTCTGAAACAAAACACAGAAACGGGGAATACGATGAACAAAGACTTGTTTGACAAAGGTTTGGCAATTCGTCGCGAGGTGATTGGGGCCGATGAAACCGACCATGCGATGAAGACTGCCGATACGTTTACGCGTCCCATGCGGGATTTCGTCACCGAGTATTGCTGGGGCGAGATCTGGGCCCGGCCGGGGCTTCCGCGCAAGGTGCGCAGTCTGATCAATCTCGCCATGCTCACGGCTCTCAACCGTCCCGACGAACTTAACCTGCATGTCCACGGCGCCCTGAACAATGGCGTCACCAAGGAGGAAATCATGGAGGTTTTTCTGCAGGTGACCGTGTATTGCGGGGTTCCTGCCGGCTGGGGCGGGTTTCGTGTTGCCAAGGAAGTCTTCACCGAGCGGGGTATCGAGTAGTAGTCGCCCGTCCCGCCTCGGAGTTCTTGGCGGTCCAAAACTATGAAACAGAAGACCCTGGTCACCGGCGTCATCGGCTCCGACACCCACATCGTCGGCAATCGCATTCTCACCATGGCGCTCGAGAAAGCCGGCTACAAGGTAGTCGCGCTCGGCGCGCTGACGCCGGCGCCGGAATTCGTCAAGGCTGCAATCGAGACCAGTGCCGACGCGATTCTGGTGTCGTCGCTTTATGGCCAGGGCGAGCTGGACTGCCGCGGTTTTCGCGAGCTGTGCATCGAAGCCGGGCTCGACGACATGCTGCTCTATGTAGGCGGCAACCTGATCGTCGGCAAACACCCGTGGCCGGAGATCGAGAAGATCTTTCTCGACATGGGCTTCGACCGCGCCGCCGCCCCCGGCACGCGCACTGAAACCGTGGTCGAATGGCTGGCTCAGGATTTCGCCGCGCGCGGTAAACCGGCAACCACGGATACACACAGATAAACACGGATGGATGCGATCTTCGCGGCTCTTGATTTTGACTTTATCGTCGTTCGTCCCTTTTCATCTTTGGTTTCATCTCGCCTTACTGAGTATTTCAGAAATGGCTAACAGGCCATTTTTGCTCGACGTTCCCCTCTCCCCCCGGGAGAGGGGTTAGGGGTGGGGAGCGGGCACCAAGCATTTATGCAAAGCCCGATAGAACCATGGCCGCCGCGCTGTTAATAGACTTCGGCAGCACCTACACCAAGCTGCGCGCGATCGATCTTGAACGGCGCGCCATACTGGGTGCAGGACAGGGCCCCTCGACGGTAGCAACCGACATCACGGTCGGTATGAAGGCGGCGCTTGCCGACCTCGAGCGCCGGCTCGGCGCGCTGCCCAAATTCAAATACCGGCTGGCATCGAGCAGTGCCGCCGGCGGGCTGCGCATGGTCACCATCGGCCTCGTGCGCGAGCTCACCGCCGAAGCTGCGCGCCAGGCGGCGCTCGGCGCAGGCGCGCGGCTGGTCGGCACTTTCGCGTATCGCCTTACCGTCGCGGATATCGGGAAAATCACTGCGCTGGCGCCGGACATCGTTTTGCTCGCCGGCGGCACCGATGGCGGCAACTCGGAGGTCGTTTTGCACAACGCACTCACGCTTGCCAATAGCACGCTCGCCTGCCCGATCGTCTACGCCGGCAACCGTGCCGCCGCCGACCAAGCCGAAACGCTGCTGTCCGCAAAGACTTTACTCATCACCGCAAACGTCATGCCTGAATTCAACGTGCTCGATATCGAGCCCGCGCGCGCGGCGATCCGCCGAGTGTTCATTGAACGCATCGTGCATGCCAAGGGCATTGATCGCGCACAGGCTATGTTCGATCAGGTGCTGATGCCGACGCCGGCTGCCGTGATGGAAGGCGCGCGGCTGCTTGCCGATGGCTGCGCGAACGCGGGCGGGCTCGGGGAGCTGCTGGTCGTCGATCCCGGCGGTGCGACTACCGACGTGCATTCGGTCGCCGGCGGCGAGCCGGCGACGCCAGGCGTGATTCCGCGCGGGTTGCCGGAGCCGCGCGTCAAGCGCAGCGTCGAAGGCGACCTCGGCATGCGCCACAATGCGGCGACTATCGTCGAAGTTGCGGGAACCGAGACAATCGCACGCGACAGCGGACTGACACCCCAGCGCGTGATCACGCTCACCGACCGTTTTGCGCGCGACGTCGAGCACTTGCCCGATACCGACGACGAGCAACGGCTCGATCAGGCACTGGCGCGCGCCGCCGTCAGGATCGCGGTGCAACGGCATTGCGGCAGCGTCGAGACCGTATATACGGTGAACGGACCTGCCACCGTGCAGCAGGGCAAGGATTTGTCGAGGCTCGCGACCGTGATCGGCACCGGCGGCGCGCTGGTGCATGGGCGCGATCCGCATGCGGTGCTGCGCATGGCGCTCGCCGATCCCGCCGAGCCGCTGTCGCTGCGGCCGCGCTCGCCGCGCCTGCTGGTGGATCGTGACTATCTGCTCTATGCTTGTGGACTGCTCGGCGCGATCGAACCGGAGGCCGCGCTCGAGCTCGCGTTAAAACACCTGACTCCCGCCGGTGAGGAACAACGCAATGAACGCACCTTCCACGCCTGACGCCACGCGCCTGCCGCTTTCCCAGCAGCGCATCCCTGACGATGAATTCGCTCAGATGCGGCTTGACAATCTCGCGCGCTGGCCAACCGGCGCCGAGGTCGACTTCGACCAGGCGCTCGAACGCCACCGCTCGCTGCCGCCGCACAAGCAGCTCGCGTGGGTGATGCGCCGCGCGGTTGCAGAAAAGCGCTGCCTGACGCAGCCGCGCGGCGGGTTCGGCACCTTCGAGCTGCACAAGCAGCTGATGCAGATTCTCGATCGCGAGGGGCTCGCCGACATCATTCCCACCACCACCGACAGCTACACGCGCAACGAACACTTCCATCTGGCGCAGCGAGGCGTCGAGGAATCGGAAAAGGCCGGGCGCTCGATGCTGAACGGCTATCCGCTCGTCAATTATGGCGTCCGGTGCGCGCACGAGCTGATTGATGCAATCGACAAGCCCGCAGTGATGCTGACCGGCACCGCGATGCCGAAGCTGACGGCCGAAATCGGCTTTGCCGGCGGCTATTCGGGATACCTGGGCTCGGGCATCGCCTACACCGTGTCCTATATCAAGGAAATGCCGATCGAGGAAGGCATCCGCAATTATCAGTATCTCGACCGTCTCGCCGCGATGTACCACGAACATGGCGTCGAGCTGCACCGCCGCCAGCCGGGATTCCTGACCGGCACCAACATTCCGCCGTCGATTGCGATTATCACCGCCGTGCTTGACTGCCTGCTCGCTGCCGAGCAGGGCGTGAAGAATTACGGCCTCGAGCTCGGCCAAACGCTGCACCTGATCCAGGACGCCGCGGCGATCCAGGCATGCGGCGAGATGTGCCAGGAATACCTGAAGAAGCGCGGCTTCGACGACGTGTTCACGCCAGTCACCTCGCTGCACTGGATGGGCGCGTGGCCGCAGGACGAAGCGCAGTGCGCCGCGCTCGTCGCCTACGGCGGCACGCTTGCCGCAATCGGCGGCGCCGTCAGCGTCACCACCAAAAGCGCGCACGAAGCGTTCGGCATTCCGACGCCGCAGGCGAACGCCGAAGGCCTGCGCACCACGCGCATGGCAATCTACCTCGCGCGCAACATCCGGCTCGACGGCATGCAGGAATTCGAACGCGAGAAAGAGCTGATCCGGCGTGAAGTGCGCGCAATCGTCGACAAAACGCTCGAAATGGGCGACGGCGACGTTGCGATCGGAACCATACGCGCGTTCGAGGCCGGCGTGCTCGACATCCCGTGGTCGCCCAACCGTTTCGTGAAGAGCCGCGTGATGCCGGCGCGCGACGCCGACGGTTACTTGCGCATACTCGATGCTGCCGATATGCCGTTTCCGCAGGACGTGCTGGAAATTCACGCAGAAAGTCTGCGGCGGCGCGCGCAGCGCGAAGGCGTCGCGTTCGGGCCCGAGCTCGCGGTGCAAAGCGTCTACGAGCTTTCCGAGCCGCTGTCCAGATTGCTCAGCGACAAATGGAGTGTCTGAACCGAGAAGTTATGCGAACGAATTAGACAGAATAAGAGGAATAACCGGAGTCGATGAGCCGTGTTAGTCCGCTGAGCGCCGCGAGCTGGCGCCACGCCTCGGACAATTCACTTGCCATGATGCCTTCGATCACCACGGTTGTTCCCATTGCGTCCTCCGACGTTCGATCCAAGAATAAAATTATTCGCTTGTTCGGTATCCCCGACAACGATCGGACACAGGGCCACATATTGCATACGTTCGCTTCAATGTGTTGTGCTTGACCATCGCGTTGCTGACAGTCCGCAGCGGATCACACAACTCTAAAATTCTTGAACTGCCAGGGGTCGGAGGCGTCAACGTCTTCGGGGAACAGCAATCCCCGGTCGTCGAGCGGCGTCCAGTCGCTGTAAGTGCCGACGACGTTTCCCAGATACGGGGTGGCGATCTGCAGCACGCGATGGAAGTCGAGATCGTCGGGATCGCACACGCCGCGCTGCGGGTTCTCCATCGCCCAGATCACGCCTGCCATTACGCCGGCGGCGACCTGCAGGCTCGTGGCGTTGTTGAACGGCGCGAGCTTGCGCGCTTCGTGGATCGAAAGCTGCGAGCCGTACCAATAGGCACCGCGCGCGTGACCCATGAGCAGCGCCCCCAGCTCGTCGATGCCATCGTAGATCTCGTCCATGAGAATGCGTTTGTTCTCCGGCAGCGCCCAGTTCTTGCCCGCGTACTCGTGGATCGAAAGCACGGTGTTGTCGCACGGGTGATAGGCGTAATGGCACGTCGGCCGGTACACCACGCGCTTGCCCGTGCGCACCGTGTAGTAATCCGATATCGAGATCGCTTCGCCGTGAGTGATCAGGAAACCGTGGTATTGGCCTTCCATCGGTGTCCACGACCGCACGCGCACCGATGCGCCCGGGCGCGTCAGATAGATCGCGGCCTTGTTGCCGAAGCTGTGCTGTTTGGCGTCGCGCGGAAAATGCTTTTCGTGGGACCCCCAGCCCAGCTCACAGGGTTGCGAGCCCTCCCCGACGAATCCGTCAACCGACCACGTGTTCACGAATTCGAGACGGCGCTTGCCCGGAATGGCGACCTGCGTGTCGCGCTCCGAGCAATGGATCACCTTGACCCCGAGCTCCATCGCGAGCCGCGCCCAGTCTTCCTTGGTCTCCGGTTTGGCCGCGCGCTTCTTGATATCGCGCTCGAGGTTGACGAGCGCCTGCTTCACCCAATGCGAGATCAGGCCGGGATTCGCGCCATGCGTAGGAATCACCGTCGGCCCGCCGCCGGGATACTTGCCGCGCAGCTTCATCACCTCCTCGCGCAGGCCGTAGTTCGAGCGGCGCGACGCCGAGACGCTGGTGTCGGTGTAACCGCCGAGCCACGGCTCGATGCAGGTATCGAGATACATAACACCGCGTTTGTGGCAGTACTCGATGAGCGCGACGCTCGACACCTCGACCGACAGATTGAGGAGGAAGTCGCCTTTGCTGACGAGCGGATCGAGCACCGCACGGTAGTTCTCGCGCGTCAGCGGCCTGACGATGAACTTGATGCCGAGCTGCTTGGCCTCTTCGACCCCGCGCGTGTCGCCGGTGACGATGCGCATGCGCTCGCGCGGCATGTCGATGTGTCGCAGCAGCAGCGGCAGCGTGCCCTGCCCTACCGAGCCGAAACCAACCATTAACAGACGGCCGCCGAATTTGACGTGCTTTTTCTCGTTCATCTGCGCATCCGCGATGCTGCGTTTTTCCGGGCAGCGAGTGTAGCATCTTAAGCGAGGTCAGTCGTCCGCCGGCGGCGTGGCATCCACTCACAGAACGATCGATGGATTCCAGCGTGCGCTGGAATGACGATGCTTTCTTAATTCGGCTTGAATCAGCTTCTCTAATCAAAAGGAAGCTCTGATTAAGCCTCTCTACGAGTTCCAGCTTCCCCTGACTTAGGGGATTTACAAGGGGGCATCGCCCCCTTGTTCAGACATTCCCTAACTGATCTATGTTGTCTCAATCCTGAGCAGCAGCTTGCCTTTCGTGTTGCGGCCTTCGAGATAACGGTGCGCTGCCGCTGCATCCGCGAGCGGGAATTCGCGATCGATCGCCACTTTCAGCCTGCCCTCGGCGTAGTGCGCAAACAAATCGCCGGCACGCACCCGCAGCTCATCTGCCGTGGCGATGTAGTCGGCGAGATGCGGGCGGGTGAAAAATACCGAGCCGGCCTCCGCGAGCTCGAGCGGCTCGACCGCCGCGACCAGCCCGGACGCGCCGCCATAGTTCACGCACAGCCCGCGCCTGCTCAGGCTGCGTATGCTCTGATGGATGGTGTCCTTGCCGACCGCGTCGTACACGACGTCTACGCCCGCGCCGCCGGTAATGCGCATCACCTCGGCGCGAAAATCGACCTGCCGGTAGAGCACGGTATGGTCCGCCCCGCAGCTTGCGGCGATGCGGGCTTTTTCCTCGCTGCCGACGGTAGCGATCACCATCGCGCCGCGCAGTTTCGCGAGCTGCGTCAGCAATTGACCGACGCCACCCGCCGCCGCATGCACCAGACAGCGCTTGCCTGGCGCAAGCAGATACGCGGAATGGCTCAGGTAATGTGCGGTGCAGCCCTGCAGCATCAGTGCCGCCGCAACGTTAAGAGGCACGGCAGGGGGCACCTTGACGAGCTTCCATGCCGGCACGGCGGCGTACTCGGCGTAGGCTCCGCGCACGATGCAATAGGCGACGCGGTCGCCAACGTCCAGACCGGTGACCTCCGCGCCCACTGCGGCGACCGTTCCCGCCCCCTCCATGCCGAGGGTCATCGGCAGCGGCGTTTGGTACGTCTGCGAGCGTGCGTAATGACCGCTGCGCATATAGACGTCGATGAAATTCACGCCTGCGTACTCCAGCCTGACGAGGGCTTCGTCCGCTTTAGGGAGCGGCTCCGGTGCGTCCATCGATCGCAGCTGTTCCGCACCGCCGAATGCAGGGATCGCAATGGTTTTCATGATTTCCTTGTGCGCACGGTCAGCAGGCCCGGCCAGCGCTGCGCAGGAGTTTACCGGGAATTCGTCTCCGCGCGACAGGCGTGCGTCTGCGCGCGGTTGCGGCAGCGTCGGTAATCCGCTACCTTTAGCGGCACCGACCCTTGCACTACACCATGCCCGCCGAAGTGTACGCCGCCATCAGATCCGCTCCAGCCCACGCGCAGGTCGCGCAGCTGGTCGAGCGCGCCCGTGCAGCGCAGCAGGCGTATGCGCATTTTACCCAGCGCGAGCTCGACGAGGTCGTGACGGCGGCCGGGTGGGCGATCATCAATCCCGAACACAATCGCACGCTCGCCGAGCTCGCGGTCAGCGATACTGGCCTCGGCAACGTGGCCGACAAAGTCGTCAAGAATCACCGCAAGACACTCGGCCTCATGCGCGACCTCGAGGGCGCGCTTTCGACCGGGGTCATCGCCGAGCTACCGGACCTCGGCCTCACCGAGATTGCGCGTCCGGTGGGCGTCGTCGCGGCGGTCGTGCCGTCGACGAATCCCGGCGCGACGCCGGCGAATAATGTGATCAACGCCCTGAAATGCGGCAACGCGATCATTCTTTCGCCGTCGCCCAAGGGCTACTCCACTTGCGCAAAGCTGCTCGATTACATCAACGCCGAACTGCGCAGGGTGGGTGCGCCGGTTGACCTCGTGCAGATGCTGCCCTCGCCCGTCACCCGTGAGCTGTCCACTGCGCTGATGCAGCAGGCAGACCTCGTCGTGGTGACGGGATCCCAGAACAACGTGCGCGCCGCTTACTCGAGCGGCACGCCCGCGCTCGGCGTCGGCGCGGGCAATGTCGCCGTGATCGTCGATGCTAGCGCCGACGTGGCCGATGCGGCAGCCAAGATCATGATGTCGAAGACCTTCGACAACGCGACCAGCTGCTCGTCCGAGAACAGCCTCATCATCGACGAGCGCGTCTACCATGCGATGCTGGCGGCGCTGACCAGCGAGGGGGGCGTGCTGCTGACGCCGGAGGAAAAGGCGGTGTTGCAAAGCGTCATGTTTCCCGGCGGCAAATTGTCCCCGGCCGTGACCGCGCAGTCCGTGCGCAAGATTTGCGCAGTCGCCGGCCTCTCGCGTGCCGAGCTCTTGGCCGCCAGATGCCTGCTCGTCGAGGAGACCGGCGCCGGTCCCGACCATCCGTATTCCGGCGAAAAACTGTCCCCGGTGCTGACGCTTTACCGCGCGCGCGATTTCGATCATGCGTTCGCGCTGATGCGCAGGATCTACGACTACATGGGCGATGGCCACTCGTGCGGCATTTACACCGAGGACGAAGGGCAGATCCGCCGCCTGGGCCTGGAGATGACGGTGTGCCGCGTCATCGTCAAACAGGCGCACGCGATCGCCAATGGCGGGAGCTTCGACAATGGCCTGCCCTTCTCGCTGACCATGGGCTGCGGCACCTGGGGCGGCAACAGCTTTTCCGAAAACCTCAATTACCGTCACTTCATGAACGTCACGCGGATCGTGCGCACGATACCGCCGCGCGAGCCCACGGTTGACGCTATCTTCGGTGCCTATCGCCGAAAATACGGCGTGTAGCCCGGGCGTCCCGCGCGGGAGCGATCAGGAGTAGCCCCTGGCGCGCGGTTGCTGGTCAGTCCTCATCCCTCCACTTCTTATCCCGGAAGTTCTGCATGCGAACCATCCGGCACTACGTCGATCTGCAGGCGCGCGAGCGCCCCGACGCGCCGTATCTGATCGCGCCTGAGACCGGGCGCGTGATGAGCTTCGCCATGCTGCAGCACGATTCGCGTGCGCTCGGCGTATCCCTGCTGGCCCGGGGACTCGCCAAAGGCGACAAGGTCGCGCTCATGCTGCACAACAGCTACCAGACCAGCCGTCTGCTGCTGGGCATCATGTATTCCGGCCTGGTGGCCGCGCCCCTTAATCTGCTGGCGCAGCCTTCGCAGCTCAGCTACGTGCTCGAGCACTCCGACACGCGCGTCGTCTTCACGAGCAGCGAGCACGCCGGACGACTCGAGGACGCGCTGGCTGGCGCCGGTCGCGCTGTCGAAGTCATCGTCATCGATCCCGACGCCGGGAGCGAGCACGCGGGCCACGCCGACGCGGCCCTACTACCGACAATCACCGAGGACGACCCGGCGCTGCTCATGTACACGTCGGGAACGACCGGCGTGCCCAAGGGCTGCGCGCTGTCTCACAAAAATGTCTGCGCGGGCGGCGAGTTCACGAGCCGCGCGCACGCACTGGGCGCAGACGATCGCGTGCTGTGCGCGCTGCCGCTGTATCACATCAACGGCCAGATCGTCACGGCGGTGGCCCCGCTCGTCCATGGCGGCAGCGTCGTCATGCCCCACCGCTTCAGCGCCGGCAATTTCTGGCAGCTCGTCTCCGCCTACCGCTGCACGTGGATCAACGTCGTGCCCACCATTATTTCGTACCTGCTGAACGCCGCCGATCCGCGCGCAGCCGAACATGGCCTCGACATTTCCAGCGTGAGGTTTTGCCGCTCCGCGTCGGCCCCGCTGCCGGTCGAGCTGCACCGCGCCTTCGAGCAGAAGTTCGGGATCGGCGTGATCGAAACGTTCGGCATGACCGAGACTTGCGCGCCGTGCTTCACCAACCCGCTCGACCCTGCCGCGCGCAAGCCGGGCAGCCCCGGGACCGCTTACGGCAACGAAGCGCAAATCGTCGACCTCGCCTCTGGAGCGCCCCTGCCGTCGGGAGTCGCCGGCGAAATCATGGTGCGCGGAGACAATGTGATGGCCAGCTACTATAAGGACCCCGCCAATACCGCGAAAGCCTTCGCCCCGGGCGGCTGGATGCACACCGGTGACCTGGGCTATCTGGATGCCGACGGCTTCCTGTTCGTCACGGGTCGCATCAAGGAGCTCATCATCAAGGGGGGCGAAAACATCGCGCCCCGCGAGATCGACGAGGCGCTGCTCAGGCACCCTGCGGTGCTCGAAGCCGCAGCGGTCGGCGTGCCGGACCGCCACTACGGCCAGGAGATCATGGCGTGCGTCGTGCTGAAGCCGGGCGAGCGCTGCTCGCTCGACGAGCTTTACGCGTTCGCCGGCCGCGAGCTGGGCAAGTACAAGTCACCGAAAACGATACGCATCGTTGAGTCGCTGCCCAAAGGCCCTTCGGGCAAGGTCCAGCGACTGAAGCTGCTCCAGAGCTGAAACTCGAGCGCAGGGAGGCCCCATGCTCTACTACATCGTCAAGCTCGCGATCTCTGCCGGCATCATCGTCGCGGTGGCGGAAGTCGCCAAGGTCAACGCAGGCCTGGGCGCGCTCATCAAATCGCTGCCGTTGATTTCAGTGCTGGCGATGATCTGGCTCTATGTCGACACGCAGGACACCGCGAAGATCGCGGAGCTTTCGGTAGCGACCTTCTGGCTGGTGCTGCCCACGCTGCCGATGTTTCTCGTGCTCCCCGCGCTGCTCAAAGCGGGGTGGAGCTTCTACCCGAGCCTCGCAGTGTCGATCGCCGTAATGCTGGCGTGCTATGCGGCGGCCGTGCCGCTGCTGGCGCGTTTCGACATTACCATCTGACACGCGTGGAGCTGCGCGCCAGGGTGGCGACTATCATCGAGCCGTGCATTTGCGGCGTGCGCCGGCTCGCTTTGCTTTGCGCTAGAATTGGGTAGCGTCGGCCTGCAGGAGTCCCGCCAATGAATCTGCATCGAATGCTGCTGCAACGCGCGTCGGATAACCGCCCGCTGCGCGTCGCATTGATCGGCGCCGGCAAATTCGGCTCGATGTTTCTGTCTCAGGTGCGGCGCACGCCGGGTTTGCACCTGACCGCGGTGTGCGACCTCGCGCCACAACGCGCCCGCGCGAGCCTGCAGCGCGTGGGCTGGCCGGAAGCACAATACAGTGCTGCTTCGCTGGATGCCGCGGCCAAATCGGGAGCGACTTTCGTCACCGACGATGCAGCGGCGGCGATCGCATCCGACGCTGTCGAGATCGTCATCGACGCGACGGGAAGTCCCGCGGCGGGGATTCGCCACGCGCTCGCGTGCTGCGCGGCTGGCAAACACATCGTGATGGTCAATGTCGAGGCCGATGCCCTGGCCGGTCCGCTGCTGGCGCGCCGCGCGGCGCAGGCGGGCATCGTCTATTCGCTCGCGTACGGCGACCAGCCGGCGCTGATCTGCGAGATGGTCGACTGGGCGCGGGCGGCTGGCTTCGATGTCGCGGCGGCCGGCAAAGGCACGAAATTTCTGCCCAGCTACCATGAGTCGACGCCGGATACCGTATGGGGACATTACGGCTTCACGCCGGAGATGGTCGCCCGCGGCGACTTCAACGCGCAGATGTTCAATTCCTTCCTTGACGGCACCAAGTCGGCGATCGAAATGGCGGCGGTAGCCAACGCTACGGGACTGACGCCCGCCCCCGACGGCCTCGCGTTTCCGCCATGCGGTGTCGATGACCTGGCGCGGGTTTTGCGCCCGCTCGCCGACGGCGGCCAATTACATCACCGCGGGCAGGTCGAGGTGATCTCGAGCGTCGAGCGCGACGGCCGCCCGGTGTTTCGCGACCTGCGGTGGGGCGTCTACGTGACGTTTGCGGCGGACAGCGATTACGTGCGCCGCTGCTTTCACGAATACGGCCTCGTGACCGATGCCACGGGAAACTACTCGGCCCTGTACAAACCCTTTCACCTGATCGGCCTGGAGCTCGGCATCAGCGTCGCTTCGGTCGGTTTGCGCCGCGAAGCGACGGGCAGTCCGATCGCGTTTCGGGGCGATGTGGTCGCCACCGCGAAACGCGATCTGCAGGCGGGCGAGGCGCTCGACGGCGAAGGCGGATACACGGTCTACGGCAGGCTCCTGCCGGCGACCGCTTCGCTGGCTGCGCAGGGCCTGCCGCTGGGACTGGCGCACGGCGTGAAGCTGACGCGTGCGGTCGCCAAACACCATCCGGTCACGTGGCACGACGTTGCCGCGATCGACACCGAGGCTGCGCGCTTTCGCCGGGAGATGGAACGCACCTTCAGCAGTGCGCCGGACTGCGCGCGCGACGGCAGCGCTGCCGGCACCGACCCGGCGGCGGCCACGCCCGCTCGCAGGGCTTCGTGAGGCGCAGGGATTTCATCGGCGTTTGCGCCGCGGCGGGCGCGCTGGGCGCGCATCCCGCTTTTGGCGCGGCCGACCTGCGGCCGCGCTTCTATGCGCGCGTGCACCTGCTCGACGAGGCGCGGCGCCCGCTGCGCGCCGCGCAGCTTGCGCCCAATCACAATTACATATTTCATTATCCCTACGCGTCGACCCCGTGCTTCCTGCTGAATCTGGGCAAGCCGGCCCGCCAGCCGGTCACGCTGAAGACCGAAAACGGCATCACCTATGAATGGCCGGGCGGCGTGGGGCCGGCCCATGCGATCGTGGGATACTCGGCGATCTGCGCGCACCGGCTCACCTACCCCACGCGCCAGATCAGCTTCATCAGCTACCGCGACAAGCCAGCCCCGGCGAGCCGCGCGCGCACGAATGTCATCCATTGCTGCTCGGAGCACAGCGAATACGATCCTGCAAGCGGCGGCAGGGTTGTCGCCGGGCCGGCGCCACAGCCGCTATCGGCCATACTGCTCGAGTATGATCAAAAGTCCGACGGACTGTATGCGGTCGGAACGCTTGGCGGCGAAGTCTACGACGCGTTTTTCACCAAGTACGAGTTCAAACTCGCGCTCGAGTACGGGGGCGGACGCGCGCAGCAGGCAGTGACGGCAAGCGCCGTAGTCAGCGATCTGCGCAGCTACTGCCAGCAGCAGGTGCAGTGTTGACAGACCCCGTTCGAGCGACGACGATGTTGCCCGCACACAATAACAATCGTGCTATTTAAAGGAGAGGACCCGAAATGAGAAACAGCCTGCTAGTTGCGACAGCCGCCCTGCTGCTTGCCGCATGTGCGACCACCGTGCCCGATGGACCTTCGGCAACAGCGAATGTCCGCCCGGCGAGCGGCTCCCAGGTGCATGGGAGCGTCACCTTCACGCAGGTCGGCAGCCGGGTGCGCGTCGTCGCGGAAATCGCGGCGCTGACGCCGGGCATGCACGGCTTTCACATTCACGAAAAAGGTGATTGCAGTGCGCCGGACGCAATGAGCGCAGGCGCCCATTTCAATCCTCACGGCGGAAAGCACGGCGCCCATAACTCCAACCCGCGGCACGCGGGCGATTTCGGCAACCTCGTGGCGAACGAGTACGGGAGAGCCAACGTGTCTATCCTCGTCGACGGCCTGACGGTTGGTAAAGGCGCAGACGGGGTGATCGGCAGGGCGCTCGTGGTGCACGCGGACCCCGATGATCTCAGGAGCGACCCCGCTGGCAATGCCGGGGGCCGCGTGGGATGCGGCGTGATCGAGTAACTGTTTCTCGCCTGCGGCGCAACCCGTCGAAGCGCCCGCGTTTACCTTTGACGCTGCCGATGGCGGCCGGCGGAAATAAGACAGATCCACCCTCGCAGCCGCAGGCCCCGGGCCTGGACGCGAGAGCAGCATGAGCAGCGAAGCGACCGCTTCGGACAACGCTCCACTCGAACCCGTAGTTCCACGCCAGCGCGGCATGCGTATGCCGCGTATGCTGCGCGCGCTGGCCCGGCACTGGCGACGATACTGCTCGCCACCGCGCTGCTGGGAGCGATCTACTTCACCCTGCTCGACTCTCCGATGCCCTGCCTTCGATGCTGTTCTACGTCGACGCTGGACAGCGCTTCCGGTTCCACAACCGAGCCTATCGGGAATGGCTCGGGCTGCGCGACGTGCAGGTCGACGGACAGCTGCTCACCGACGTCATCGGGCCTGGCGTCTATGCCGAGATCCAGGACAAGGTCGTCAAGGCGCTGTCCGGCGAGCAGGTCAGCTTCGAGCATCCTCAGACCATGCCGAGCGGCGCCATTTACCGGCTCAACATCGCGTATCTGCCGCATTTCGACGCTCTCGGCAAAGTGATCGGCTTCTTCGGACTGATGAACGACATCACGGAGCGCGAGCACGTGGCGGCGCTCGCCGCCGCGGCCGGGGAGTCCGACAGCACGGCAGAGCGGGATCTCGGCGGACGTCCACTGATCGTCACCGACGCCAGCGGCCAGACCCTCTATCTCAACTCGATGACGGAGCAGCTGACCGGGTGGAGCAACCCGGAGGCGCGCCTGCGCCAGGCATCCGCGACATCGAGCAGAACCCCGTCGCCCTCGCCAAGATCAAGGCGATCAGCCGCGTAAGCAAAGTGATCGGCATACGCACGATCGCTCAATGCGTCGAAAGCGACGAGATCCTCAACAAATTCGCCGAGTTCGGCATCGATTGCGCGCAGGGTTTCGGCGTCTCGAAACCGCAGCCCCTTGATAATCTGCTGGAGTCCAGCTCACGTTAGCCGTGGTCCACAGACTCACTTCGATTTGCGTCGCTTCCGGTCACGTAGAATGGCGGCATGCTGCCGTGGCTGCACCGCAATGATGCATTCCCCCCTGTCACCGCTGCCCTCGCGAGTCCGAACGGCCTGCTCGCGGCCGGCGGTGACCTGTCGGTTCGACGTTTGCTCGAGGCGTACCGCAACGGCATTTTTCCGTGGTTCAGCGTGGGACAGCCCATACTTTGGTGGAGTCCGGACCCGCGCATGGTGCTGTTCCCGCGCGAGACGAAAATCAACCGCTCGCTGCGCAAGGCGTTGCGCAACCGCCATTACGAAATTCGCGCGGACACGAGCTTCGAGGCGGTGATGCGCGCATGCGCCGCGCCGCGGTCGGAGCAGGACGGCACGTGGATCACCGAGGAGATGATTTCCGCGTACTGCGCATTGCACGCGCGAGGATACGCGCATTCGGTCGAAACCTGGATCGACGGCGAGCTTGCAGGCGGACTCTACGGCGTGGCGCTCGGCCGCGTCTTCTATGGCGAATCGATGTTCACGCGCGTCCCCGATGCTTCCAAAATCGCCTTCGCGCATCTCGCGCGCCAGCTCGAACGGTGGAATTTCGGCCTCGTCGACTGTCAGATGGCCACGCCGCACCTCGCCTCGCTCGGCGCGCACGAAATTACCAGGTCCGACTTTGTGCGAGAATTACGGGAGTTGGTAAAATACCCGGATGTGGCTGGCCGGTGGATACTAGACCATGACCTTGCTCAATGATTTCCCCTTGTCGGTGCTGCAGTTCTATGCGACTGCGCCGTATCCGTGCAGCTATCTGCCGGACCGCATGGCACGATCGCAGGTCGCCACGCCCAGCCATCTCATCGACGCGCCGGTCTATAGTGAACTCGTCAAAGCCGGTTTCCGGCGCAGCGGCGCATTCACCTACCGGCCGTACTGCGATCATTGCCGCGCCTGCGTGCCGGTGCGCATTCTGGCCGATGAATTCCGCGCCAACCGCGCGCAGCGGCGCGTCTGGAAAAAACACGCGGTCCTCCAAGCCGCCGTTCTCCACCTCAAGTACAGCGCCGAGCACTACGCGCTCTATCTGCGCTACCAGTCCACGCGCCACTCCGGCGGAGGGATGGACCAGGACAGCCGCGAGCAATACCGCCACTTTCTGCTGCAGAGCAACGTCGATTCGCGGCTTATCGAGTTTCGCGAAAACGGGGTGCTGCGCATGGTGAGCATACTCGACGAGCTGCAGGACGGCATGTCGTCGGTCTACACGTTCTTCGACCCCGGCATACCCGCAGCGAGCTTCGGCACTTACAACATCCTGTGGCAGATCGATATGTGCGTAAAACTCGATCTGCCGTACCTGTACCTCGGTTATTGGATCGCGCAGAGCCGAAAGATGGCCTACAAGACGAACTTCAGGCCAATGCAGGGGCTGATCGACGGTCGCTGGCAGGCGCTCGTTACGCGCCAAGTCGCGTCGTAACAGGCGGCGCGGGAATTTCCGCGGTCGTCGGCTGCGTCCATTTCTGCGCGAGCGTGTAGCCGACGGCGAGCAGCGTCGGCCCGATGAAGATGCCGACGAATCCAAACACGAGTATGCCGCCGAAAACGCCGAGAAAAACGAGCACGAAGGGCAGGCTGCTGCCGCGGCTGATGATGAGCGGCTTCAATACGTTGTCGATCCCGCTGATCACGAAAAAACCCCACACCGCCATGAAGATCGCCCATCCCATCTGATCGTGATAAGCGAGCCACGCCGTCGCGCCGCCCCAGATCAGCGGCGGGCCCACCGGCACGATGGACAACATGAACGTCAGGAAAGCCAGCAGCATCGCCGCCGGCACGCCGGCGATGACGAGACCGACCAGCGCGAGCACGCCCTGCGCAACCGCGGTGCCGATGATGCCGTACACCACGCCCTGGATGGTTCCGCCGACAGTCTGTATCAGTCCCGGCGCCATGTCGCCCGCGACACGCACCGCCGCGGAGCGCGCCGCTGCGACCAGTGCTTCGCCGTCGCGGTAGAAGAAAAATCCGAGAAAGGTCGCCAGACTCAGTTGCAGGACGCCTTCGCCGAGGAACAAGCCTACGGCGAGCGCGCCCTGCTGCGCCGGCTGCGTAAACCTCTTGACGACCTCGGCGAGCTTGGCCTTGCTGGTGGCGACCTCGCGCCAGAACGCTTCGATGG
>JBKJZR010000053.1:0-35485 GCA_046715035.1 Burkholderiales bacterium
CGGATCGTGAGCTCATCCTCGAATACCAGCGTCACATGGTCGCCGAGCGGCAGGCTGCGGGTCTTCTTGTGGGCGATGACTTTGGCGCGATAATCCTTGCGGGCTTTGGCATAGGCTTCGAGCGTCATCAGGCTGTGGGCCGTTATTTTGGGCATGGCGCTGGCGATCTGCAGGCAGGACTCAATGCTCGCCGGTAATCGGGCCGTCCTTGAACAGAGCCTCCCTGAGCTGCCCGTCGAACACGGGATCTTTGCGCCGTATCCACTCGAGCACCATTGCCGCATGCTCTTTTTCCTCATCGCGGTTGTGGGCGAGGATCGCCCTGAGATCAGCGTCGCTGCATGCATCCACGCGCTGGTTATACCAATCGACCGCTTCGAGTTCTTCCATCAGGGAAGTGATGGCGCGGTGCATGTCGCGCGTTGCGTCCGACAGCTGTTCGAGCGGTTCGTGGTACCCTTCGTTCGCCATAGCAGTGTTCTCCTCCGTAATTTCAAATATCGTAAGCGATGCGCAGCAGCGTGATCGGATGCTCTTTCGTCGCGCGGGTCTCCCCCATGCCTTGCTGGATGTGACGGGCAGCGATCGGACAGTCGGAACTGATGTAGTCGGAGTCGGTCGCCGCCATCTGTCTGAACACGGGGCGCCCGATCTTCATCGACTGCTCGAAAAATTCGCTTTTCACTCCCCACGTGCCGTCGTGGCCGGAACAGCGCTCGACCGTATTGAGCGTGGTGCCCGGCACCAATTGCAGCATTTCGCGGGTTTTCTGACCGACATTCTGTACCCGCGAGTGACAGGGAATGTGATACGCGATCTTGCCGAGCTCACGCTTGAAATCGGTTTTCAGCAGGCCGTCCTTGTTACGCGCGACGAAGTACTCGAACGGGTCGAACATCGCTGCCTGCACTGCCCTGACGTCGTCGTCGCCGGGAAACATGAGTGGCAATTCCTGCTTGAACATGAGGGTGCACGACGGGATCGCCGACATGATCGCGTAGCCGTCACGCGCAAACTTGGCAAGGTGCGGAATATTGATCTCTTTCAGCCGCGCTACCCCGTCCAAATCGCCGAGCTCGAGCTTGGGCATGCCGCAGCACGCCTCCTTCTCGACCAGCGTGGCGGGGATTTCGTTGTGCTCGAGCACCCGCAGCAGATCGTGCCCGATGCCGGGCTCGTTGTAGTTGACGTAGCAGGTGGCGAAGACTGCCACCTTGCCGGGCGTGTTCTTGCCGTCCCTGGCAGCGAAGGAAGCAACGGGCCTGGCCGTGGCGCGAAACTTGGCGCTATCGTATTCGGGAAGCACTCGTTCCCGGTGCACGCCGAGCACTTTTTCCATGACGTTGCGGGTGACTGCAGTTTTGTTGGCTGCGTTCACAAACTTTACCACCACCGGGATGGTGGCAAGCTTGCCGAGCGCGTCCGTGGACGACAACAGCCGGTCGCGGAAGCTCGCTCCACTGCGCTTGAACCTGACCGCCTTGGCGCGCAGCATCACGTGCGGGAAATCGACATTCCACGGATGCGGCGGTACGTAGGGGCACTTGGTCATGTAGCACAAGTCGCACAGATAGCAGCGGTCCACTACTTCCGAATAGCTCTTGCGATCGACACCGTCGAGCTCGCCGGTCTTGGCTTCATCGATCAGGTCGAACAGGCGCGGAAACGCAGTGCACAGGCTGACACAGCGCCGACATCCGTGGCAGATATCGAATACGCGGTGCATTTCCGCATACGTCTTCTCCTGGTCGTAAAAATCCGGCGCCTGCCAGTCGAGCGCGTGCCGGGTCGGCGCCTCGAGGCTGCCTTCACGGGTGGTCATGGGGGAAAGGCGTGAGGAGATAGGGGAGAGGCGTCGCGCTGGAGCGCCAAAAAGAGAGGAGTGGGGGTTTTGCGCCTCACTCCTCTCGCATTGCGCCTCTCGGCGCTCAGTCAGCGAGCGCGTCGAGTGACTTCTGGAAGCGATTGGCGTGCGAGCGCTCCGCCTTGGCGAGCGTCTGGAACCAGTCGGCTATCTCTTCGAAGCCCTCCTCGCGGGCGGACTTGGCCATGCCCGGATACATGTCGGTGTACTCATGCGTCTCACCCGCGATCGCAGCTTTGAGGTTGTCACGCGAAGCGCCGATGGGCAAACCGGTCGCCGGATCGCCGCTCGCCTCCAGGTATTCCAGATGCCCGTGGGCGTGGCCGGTCTCTCCTTCAGCCGTCGAGCGAAAAACGGCCGCAACGTCATTTTGGCCTTCGACATCGGCTTTCGCCGCGAAATACAGGTACCGCCGGTTGGCCTGCGATTCGCCCGCAAACGCCGCTTTCAGGTTAGCCTCGGTTTTCGATCCTTTGAGTTGCATACGAACCTCCTGTTTTCAAAGATTTGGGTGAAACACGGTCGGACAGCACCGGTCATCGGATAGGGGGCTGGTCAACCCCTGCGCACGATAGGAGTTAGACTAAATCTAATGTGTAAACCCAGTGTAAAGCGGCGCTGTTCAAGTGTCAATCGCGCGCAGCGGGTGCTGCATGTCAGTGCGCGAGCAGCGCCTCGATCTCCGAAAAAGTGCGCGCGATTTCGCTGTTTTGTATGTTCACACCGAGCTGGCGTGCAATCTGTGTCGCGGAAAACAGCCCGCGCACGATCTGCGCGCCCTCGCGACCGGTATCGACCACCACGGCGTGCTGACGGCCTGCTTTTTTCAGCGTCGCCACGACATGGCCCACCTTTGCTGCCTGCACGTCGGCCATGCTCAGGACTTCAAGGCGGTGCTGCGGCGTCATCACATCGCGCACCTCGACGTCCTGGCGCCTGCAGCCGCGCTCAGCCGTGACCTGCATCGGTTTCTCGCCGAGAATATCGGTCGCTGTGATGATGCCCATCACTTTGCGGTAATCGTCGACCACCAGCAGCAAGCGCACACCGCGCTGTATCATGCGCCGGTTGGCCTCATCGATGCCGTCGCCCGGCCGTGTCAAGACTGCGCTCACGCGGGTGAGATCGGTCATCACGTCAACCGCCGGGTCATCGACGGCGACACGCGAGGGAAGTACCTGGCTGGGCTCGCAGAACCCCACATCCGCACGCAAGTAGGACGCTTTTAGGGCGGTGTATTCTCTCTGCATGGTGCTGCGCTCCGTTGGCTATTCGATGCTGGATTCGACGCGGCAAAGCCGCCGCACCCCTTACCTTGCCTCTGCGGCTACCCTGACGCGGCGCTCCTGCGCATGCCGATGCAGATATTTTGCAAGCTCGTTCAACGCCTGCTGATAAACGTCGCGCTTGAACTCGATCACCGATTCAAGCGGCACCCAGTAATCGTGCCAACGCCACGCATCGAATTCGGGTTTTAGGCTCGAGCGCAAGCACACATCGCAATCGCGACCCACGAGGCGCAACAGGAACCAGATCTGCTTCTGACCCTTGTAATTCCCGCGCCACTCGCGCCGTAGCCACTGCGCAGGAACGTCGTAGCGCAGCCAGTCCCGGGTACGACCGAGAATGCGAACGTGTTGCGCAACCAGCCCTACCTCCTCCTGCAGCTCCCGATACATCGCGCGCTCGGGCGTCTCGCCCGGCTTGATGCCCCCCTGCGGAAACTGCCATGAATGTTCGCGAACCCGCTTGCCCCAGAAGACCTCGTTCTTCCCATTGCAGATGATGATGCCAACGTTGGGGCGATATCCGTCACGATCGATCATGTGAATCACCCTGTAATGTGTCTAACTGGTTAGATTCTTTCATAAAATTGCCAGAATTGAAAGCTGGCGGCGCTACAGCAGCAGACGTTCTGGATCGTGCGGAGTCAGCGCGGCAAGCTGCTGCACGAAGCTCGTAAACTCGAGGCCAAGCGTGCCCTCGAGTTGGCGGGCGCGCTCCCGCAACTCGTCCCAGCGCGGCTGGCCGGGGCTGCGCTTGAAGGCAAGCGCAACGATGTTGCCCGGCTTGCCCGCGGGCAGACAGAGGACACGTCCGCCGAAGGCTGCCGAAATGCGGTCTACACATGCCGTGAAACCGCGATCGCCGCCCCATAGATTCACCACCAGGATTCCGGCTTCGCCGAGCGCTCGCGCGCAGTCGCGATAGAAAGCAGGCGTACACACGGCAGCCACCTGCGATTGCGCATCGTAGCCATCGACCATGATGACGTCAGCACAGCACTTGCGTTGGCGCATATATTCGCTGCCGTCGCCGACGACAACCTGCAGTTGGGCGTTATCGGCAGGCAGGTGGAAAAATTCGCGGGCGACCGCAACGACACGGGGGTTGACCTCGACGGCGACGGTGCGCACTCGAGGAAGCCGGCTGCCGATGAATTTTGCGAGCGATCCGCCGCCCAGCCCTATCATCAGCACCTGCAGCGGCTCGGGGTTGAACAGCATGAACGCCATCATGCTGCGCGTATACGCAATCTCGAGTTCATTCGGACGCGCGATGCGCATCGCGCTCTGTATGGTGTCGCTGCCGATGTGCAGCGCGCGTACTCCGGACTTCTCGCTGATGTAGACCGACTCGTCGTCCGCTGCGGGTTTGCGTATGCGCCAACTCTGGAAAAATTTCATGCGCGTTCAGCGGTCGTTGGCTTCGGAATTCTGCGGGTGTTCGGTAGAATAAGTGCTTTTGCCGATTTCAGATAGCCATGCGCGTTTCGCAATTTCTGCTACCCACGCTGAAGGAAGCGCCGTCCGAGGCTGAATTGATCAGTCATCGCCTCATGCTGCGCGCGGGTATGATTCGTCGCCTGGGCAGCGGTCTTTATTCATGGCTGCCGCTCGGCTTGCGCGTGTTGCGCAAAGTCGAAAACATCGTGCGCGAGGAGATGGACGCAAGCGGTGCGCTCGAGCTGCTGATGCCTGCCGTGCAGCCCGCCGAGCTGTGGCGGGAAACCGGGCGGTGGGACGAATTCGGTCCGCAGATGCTGAAGATCGAAGACCGCCACGGCCGCGATTTCTGTTTCGGGCCGACGCACGAGGAGGTCGTCACCGACATCGTGCGGCGCGAGATCAGAAGCTATCGGCAGCTGCCGCTCAATCTCTATCAGATCCAGACCAAATTTCGCGACGAAATCCGTCCGCGGTTCGGCGTCATGCGCGCCCGCGAGTTCGTCATGAAGGACGCTTACTCTTTCGATGTGAGCAAACCGGCACTCGAAAAATCGTACCGCGTGATGTACGCAACCTATCAGCGGATTTTCTCGCGGCTTGGGCTCAAGTACCGTGCGGTGGCGGCCGATCCCGGCGCGATCGGGGGCACCGGCTCTCACGAGTTTCACGTGCTGACGGAGTCCGGCGAAGACGCGATCGCCTTCTGCGCACAGTCGGACTACGCGGCCAACATCGAACTCGCGGAGGCGGTGGCCCCGGCGCCGGGCGGCGCTCCCGCGGCCACACTGGCCAAGGTCGCGACTCCCGGGGTGCGCACCATCGACGAACTTTGCCGCCGCCTGAGCGTTCGCGCCGACAAGACGGTGAAGACGCTCGTTTACCAGGGCACGCACGGCCTCGTCGCCCTGCTCGTCCGCGGCGATCACGTGCTCAACGAAGTCAAGGCTGCAAAGCTCGCGCAACTCAGGGTGCCCTTGCAACCGGCTGCGGAGGCGGACGTGCGCGCCGTCTTCGGCGCCGGATTCGGCTCCCTGGGTCCTTTTTTAACGCCAGCGGGCACTGCGGCCCGCTCATCTGAACGTCCGCCGCACGGCGGGGTCGAATTTATCGCCGACCGTGCGGTGGCGGCGATGAGCGACTTCAGCGTCGGCGCAAATGAAGAGGGCGCGCATTACATCGGAGTCATGTGGGGCCGCGACCTGCCGGAGCCCGAGCACGTAGCCGATATCCGCAATGTGGTTGCAGGAGACCCCAGTCCGGACGGCAAAGGCACGCTGGAAATATGCCGGGGCGTGGAAGTGGGTCACGTGTTCCAGCTCGGTACCAAATATTCCGCAGCGATGGACGCCACTTTTCTCGATGAGACGGGACAGACGCAATTGATTGAAATGGGCTGCTATGGCATCGGCGTATCGCGGATCGTGGCGGCGTCGATCGAGCAGAACTTTGACGAACGCGGCATCATCTGGCCGCCGCCGCTGGCGCCTTTTCAGCTGGCGCTAGTGCCTATCGCTTACCGGAAAAGTGGACCCGTGCGCGAGTTCGTCGACAAGCTCTATGGAGAGCTGCACGCCGCAGGGGTCGAAGTGCTGCTGGACGACCGCGACGAGCGGCCGGGGGTTATGTTCGCGGACATGGAGCTCATCGGCATTCCGCACCGCGTCGTGGTCGGCGACCGGGGCCTCAAGCTGGGACAGATCGAGTACCAGGGGCGGCGCGACACTACTGCGCAGCAGATTGCACTTGCCACTGCCCTGGAGGAAATCACATCCCGCGTATGCGCCGGCTGACGGGGTTGCTACTCGTGCTGGCGGCGATGGATGCGCGCGCCGGCAACCAGATCTACGAGCCGCTGGCAGACAGCGTGCGCTCGGCGCTGCACGCCGCCGTCAGCGATCAGGCCACGCCGTTTCTCGCTTTCAGCACCGTCGAAGAAGCGCGGCCCTGGCTCGCAGCGATGTCCAAAAAGCTCGAACGCCGTATTCCCGATCGCCGCTCGCGCGAGGAATTTCTCGTCACCGTGCACTACGAGGCCAAGCGCGCCGGACTCGATCCGCAGCTCGTCCTCGGCCTGATCCAGGTGGAAAGCAATTTTCGCAAGTACGCGGTCTCGAGTGCGGGCGCCCGGGGTTACATGCAGGTGATGCCGTTCTGGATCAAGCTGATCGGCAGCACCGAGCAAAATCTTTTCCACCTGCGCACGAATCTGCGGTTCGGTTGCACGATACTGCGTCATTATCTCGACATCGAGCGCGGGGATTATTTTCGCGCGCTGGGCCGTTACAACGGCAGCCTCGGCAAGGCGGAGTATCCGAACACGGTGGTCCGCGCCTGGATCAACATCTGGACCTATCCGCCGCCGGTCGGTGGACCGGCGCGCCCGGAGGGACGCGTCTGAGCCAGTGCTGCGGGGCGTTAGCGCGTTGCTGCGCGCTTTGGGTGAGCTTGGTCAGACATCTCGAACAACTGCCCCAGCGGCATCTGCAGGTCGTTCGTGATGTGCGCGGCAAGGTCGTGCACCAGCGCTTCGAGTGCCTGGTCAGTGGCGCGCGCAGGAACGTGTGCCGCCGCGTCGAAGACGAAATGTCGATAGACATCTTCGACCCTGATCTGCGCGACATCGCGGCTAAGTACCCAGCCACGTGACCCCGAGCGGGCCACCCACGTCGCCCCCACCAGCTTGTTGAGGATGGTCTCGAGGTGGCTCAGACGCACTGTTACGGTCGGATGCAACGTCGATAGGGTCACGACCTCGCCCGCGCGCTGCGAGCGCCACAGCACCTTGAGCACTTGCAGCGCATCGAAGAAATCGCCGCCGGGAACGGGCTGCGCCTGCCCCGCCCGCTCCCGCCACTCGGGCAGCGCCGCCACAAGAACGGCGCCGGCGATGACCGTGAGCCACGACAAGTAAATCCACAGCAGGAAAATCGGCACGGTGGCGAACGCACCGTACACCAGCGCGTAAGCCGGAAAATGCGTGATGTATAGGCCAAAGCCGTGTTTCATGACCTCAAAGCCCGCGCCTGCGGCGATGCCGCCCGTCAGCGCATCGCGCTTGAGGACGGTGCAATTCGGCATCGTCAAATAGAGCACCGCCAGCGCTAAGCTCGTCAGCGCCAGCGGCACGAATCTGAGCATTGCATGGCCGATGCCTGGTGCGACATCGAGCGCACCCAGCGAGAGAGTCAGAAGGTACGACGTGAGCGACAGGCTCGCGCCTATGAGCAGCGGACCGACGGTCAGTACGGTCCAGTAAACGAGCACCCGGCGCACCAGCGGACGTGGCCGGGACACGCGCCAGATGTTGTTGAAGGCGTGGTCGATCGTAAGCAGCAGGAGCAGCGCGGTGGCTCCCAGAAAAGCTATTCCCAGTGCAGTAAGGCGCACCGCGTTCTCGGAGAACTGATCCGCGTAGGTCGAGACCGCGTTGACCGACTCGGGCAGCATATTTTCAATCACGAACGTGCGCAGGTGGCCAAGCAGCAGTTCCGATACGGGAAGCGCACCCGCGACGGCCAGGGTAACCGTAATCATCGGCACCAGCGCCAGCAGCGTCATGAAGGTCAGACTGCTCGCGATCTGCAGGCAGCGATCCTCGGTGAAACGCGCCCCGAACAGGCGCAACAGGTCCGAAACCGAAGCGTGTGAAGCGGCCATGGCAGGGGAAGAAGTGGGTGCGCTGATATAATACTAAGAGTGAAAGAAGTGCTGGTTCTTTATTACAGTCAACACGGCGCTGTCAGGCAGATGGCGCAGTTCGTGGCGCGCGGCATCGAGCAAATTCCCGGTGTGTCGGCGCGGCTGCGCACCGTGCCTAACGTTTCGCCGGTCTGCGACGCGGTCGAGAAGAGCGTGCCCGATGAGGGCGCTCCGTACGCGGAGCTGGCAGACCTCGAGGCTTGCGCCGGCCTCGCGCTCGGATCGCCGACGCGGTTCGGCAACATGGCAGCGCCGCTCAAGTACTTTCTCGACTCGACTTCCGGACTCTGGCTGCGTGGCGCACTGAGCGGCAAGCCCGCTGCGGTGTTCACATCGACGGCGACGCTGCACGGCGGACAGGAAACGACCCTGGTTTCGATGATGCTGCCGCTGCTGCACCATGGAATGCTGATCGTCGGACTGCCCTATTCCGAGCCGGAACTGACCTCCACGGCGAGCGGCGGAACACCATACGGCGCAAGCCACGTTGCCGGCGCAGGCGCCGATCGTCCGGTGTCCGGCGAAGAGAAGAAACTGTGCGTGGCGCTGGGCAAGCGTCTCGCCGGCGTCGCGTCGCACTTGTGAACGAGCGTCACCCTGCGGGTTGCTTTTTGCGTGGCTCATCGCCGGGGCACACTTGCCATGATCTCGCTGATGACTGCTGCGCTTCGATTTCGCGCAGCCGTGCTACGACGCGGCTGCCATGCGCATGGAACTCGTCGCTGTGATGCGTCCGGCAGCTTTTCCATGCGACTGATGCCCGTCGCCTACTACTGCAGTGTGGTCAGCCTCATCGCCCTGATATTCCTGTGCCTCGCCTGGGAGCTCTGGCTCGCACCGCTCAGACCGGGGGGAACTGCATTGGCGTTGAAAGCGCTGCCACTGATGCTGCCGCTGTTCGGCATATTGCGCGGCAGGATTTACACCTACCAGTGGTCTGCGATGCTGATCCTCGCTTATTTCGCCGAAGGGATCGTGCGCGCGTACTCGGATGCGGGTGCCGCAGCGCGTCTGGCCGTCGTCGAAATCGCGCTGGCGATGATCTTCTTCACAGGCAGTGTACTTTTCATCCGCTGCGCGCGCCGCCGCCGCGCCGGAGCCGCGGTGACATGAGCGATGGCGGGATGCTATTCTGTCGCTCCGCTTTAGCTGGAGTCTTGCAATGCCGCTGATCGCCATGACCCGCGAGATGGGGTCGCTTGGTAAGGACGTGGCCACGGAAATATCCGCGCGCCTGGGCAAGCCTGTCGTGCATCACGAAATCATCGATCATCTGGCGAACAAGATGCGCCTCAGGAGAAGCCATGTCATCCGCTTTCTCGACGGCAAGGCCAATATCTGGGAGCGCCTGACCACCGATCAGACCAGCCTCTCCATCTATACCGCGGATGAAACGCTGGCCCTCGCGGAAAGCAACGGCGTGGCGGTGATCCGCGGCTGGGGATCGGCGCACCTGCTGCGCCCGATCCGGCACATCATCTGCGTGCGCGTCTGCGCGCCGGTCAAGGTGCGCGTCAAGCGCATGATGGAGCGGCTCAACACGGACGACGAAGAGTTCGTTGCCAACGAAATCAGGATGAGCGAGGAAGCGCATGGTGCGATCACCCGGCGGCACTTCGGCGTCAACTGGCAGAATCCGGAAGAGTATGACCTCGTCCTGAACACGGAGCGCATATCGATCGAGGAATGCGCGAACGAAGTGATGACACTCGTCAAAGATCCGCATTTCCAGGAGACCGAGCAGTCACGGCAGATGCTCGCCAACCTTGCTCTGGAGACACACGTGCGCGCCGCGCTGCGCGCGGATCTGCGCACCGCGAAAATGCAGATCGCGATCTCTGCGGAGCGCGGCTGCGTGACGCTATCGGGCATCGTCGACCGCGCCGCCGAGCCGCTGCATGCGACCGAGGTGACGGCGAGCGTGCCGCGTGTCACCGAGGTCAAGAATCAGCTCAAGATCGCGATGGCATCGCGAATCAAGATCGACGACTGAACGCCGGCGCAAAGCGCGCGAATACGCGCCATTTACACTTGGGGATTCAGCCGTTCGAGCTTGGAGTGAAGCTTGTTCAGGGCATTGATGTAAGCCTTTGCCGATGCCACCACGATGTCGGTATCCGCTCCCAAACCATTCACAATCCGGCCGGATTTCGACAGGCGCACGGTGACCTCGCCCTGTGAGTCGGTGCCGCTGGTGATGTTGTTGACGGAGTAGAGCAGCAGTTCCGCGCCGCTGCCGACGATGGATTCGATCGCCTTGAAAGAGGCATCCACAGGTCCGCTGCCCTCCGCGCGAGCGGGCTTCTCCCTGCCGTTCTCCGCGACCACGATGCTGGCGTAGGGCTGCTCGCCGGTCTCCGAGTGGGCGGTCAGCGAAACGAGATGGTATTGCTCGTCAGCGACGTGCTCGAGATTTTCCTCGGTGATCAGCGCCTGCAGGTCCTCGTCGAAAATTTCTCGCTTTTTGTCCGCCAGCGCCTTGAAGCGCCTGAACGCGGCGTTGAGCGACTCTTCGGAAGGGAGCTCGATTCCCAGCTCTTGCAGACGGCTCTTGAACGCGTTGCGTCCCTAATACTTGCCCAGGGTCAGGCGTTTGGTGCTCCAGCCGACTGTCTCGGCGCTCATGATCTCATACGTTTCCCGATGCTTGAGAACGCCGTCCTGATGAATCCCGGACTCGTGAGCGAATGCATTGGCGCCGACGATCGCCTTATTGGGCTGAACCGGGTAGCCGGTTATGCCGGATACCAGCTTGGAGGCGGGCACGATCTGCGCGGTGTCGATGTCGGTGTCGCACGTAAATACGTCCTGGCGGGTGCGCACGGCCATGACGATTTCCTCGAGCGAGGCATTGCCGGCCCGTTCACCCAGTCCGTTGATCGTGCATTCGACCTGGCGGGCACCGTTGAGGACGGCCGACAGCGAATTGGCAACCGCCAGCCCAAGATCGTTATGGCAGTGCACCGACCAGACTACCTTGTCAGCATTGGGAATGCGTTCGCGCAGGGTGCGGATGATTCCGCCGAAATGCTCGGGCAGGGTGTAGCCGACCGTATCCGGGATATTGATGGTGGTCGCACCCGCGGCGATCACGCGCTCAAGAATCCGGCACAGGAAATCGATATCCGAACGCCCTGCATCCTCAGGCGAAAACTCGACATTGTCCGTGTACTCGCGCGCCCATCTCACAGAGCGCACCGCCTGCTCGATCACCTGCGACGGCTCCATGCGCAGCTTTTTTTCCATATGGATCGGGCTCGTCGCGATGAAGGTATGCACGCGTGGCGAGCGCGCGCCCCTGACCGCTTCGCCGCAGCGCCGCACGTCAGCCTCATTGGCGCGGGCCAGCCCGCACACGGTGCTGTCCTTGACGGCCGCGGCAACCGCCTTAACCGCTTCGAAATCGCCGTCGCTCGCCGCGGGAAAGCCCGCTTCGATGATATCCACCCGCATGCGCTCGAGCTGACGCGCGATGCGCAGCTTTTCTTCCTTCGTCATCGAAGCACCCGGGCTTTGCTCGCCATCGCGCATCGTCGTGTCGAATATGAGCAGTTTGTCTTTTTTCATAACCCTCTCCTGTCAGCCGGATAGACGCCGCGCGTGCCCGCGCACATCCGTAAAAAACTATCGGGGCCCTGATCGGCCCGACCGCAACAACAATGAATGAAATAGTGGGATATTTAGCGCGCGAGGCGCAGCAGCAGGCCGGCCAGCAGGAGGCTGGCGGAAAAGAATGGTGCATTGGCCTGGTGCAAGGAACTCATGTGGGAAATATAAAGCGTTTTCCGGACGCTGGCAAGACACGATCAGGTCGGGCTGGCAGGCGGTGCCCTGTTGCGCCTGCGCCTGGCCATATCCCATGCGGCCAGCACATAGCCCGACGCTGCGTAACACAGGGAAAGGATGAACATCATTTCGGGCAAAGTGCTCGACACCGCCACCAGCGCGACGACACCCAGCGCAATGGCGACCACGACGGGAAACGACACGCTCTTGCGGGGATTGATGTCCTTGCCGCTGTAATAACGGAGATTGCTCACCATCGACAGCCCGGCAAACATGGTCATGAACCAGGCGAGGCCTTTGACATCGGCACCGCGAATCTGGTACTCGTTCAGCGCCCAGACCGTTCCGGCGACTACGCAGGCAGCGGCGGGACTCGGCAGCCCCTGGAAAAAGCGCTTGTCGGCAACTTCGAGCTGTGTATTGAACCTTGCCAGGCGCAGCGCCGCGCACGCGCAGTAGATGAAAGCCGCTGCCCAGCCGAGCTTGGTCGTGAGCCATGGTCCGAGCAAAGGGATGTTCGTAGCGGAGGAAAAATAGCTTAGCGACCACACGTACATGACGAGCGCAGGTGCGACACCGAACGACACCATGTCGGACAGGCTGTCGAATTCGGCACCGAAGGCGCTTTGCGTGTGCGTGAAACGGGCGACGCGGCCGTCGAGCCCGTCGAGCACCATCGCTACGAATATGGCCAGCGCGGATTGCTCGAAGCGGCCGTTCATCGCCTGCACGATCGCAAAAAAACCCGCGAACATCGACGCGATGGTGAAGAGATTCGGCAGCCAGTAGATGCCGCGGCGGCGGATGCGGCCGTCCTTGCCCAACAGCTTGCGCCGCGTCTCGTACATTGCTTATCTCGGTCCCTCAGGCAGCGCGGGGTGGGCAAAAATCATCGGCAACGGTGTGGCACGATTACCCGCGCTGCGGGCTGCGCGTGTAGACCGCGTCCTAGTTCTTAGTCTGGTCGACGAGCTTGTTGCGCTTGATCCAAGGCATCATGTCGCGCAGCTTCGCGCCGACGACTTCGATCGGATGATCGCGGCCCATGCGGCGCATCGAGTTCAGCTTAGTCGCACCGGTCTGGTTCTCGAGCAAAAATTCCTGGGCGTAGGCGCCGGTCTGGATCTCCTTGAGTATCCTGCGCATCTCTTCCTTGGTTTGCGCAGTCACGATACGCGGCCCGCGGGTGAAATCACCATATTCCGCATTGTTGGAGATCGAGTAGCGCATGTTCGCGATGCCGCCCTCGTACATCAAATCGACGATCAGCTTGAGCTCATGCAGGCATTCGAAATACGCCATTTCCGGCGCATATCCGGCTTCGACCAGGGTTTCGAATCCGGCCTGCACCAGCGCCGTGCAGCCGCCGCACAACACGGCCTGTTCTCCGAACAGATCCGTTTCCGTTTCCTCCTTGAAGTTGGTCTCGATCACGCCCGCCTTGCCACCGCCGATCGCAGCCGCGTAAGAAAGCGCCATGTCGCGGGCTTTTTTGGACGGGTTCTGGTGAACCGCAATCAGCATCGGGACCCCGCCTCCCTGTGCGTATGTCGAACGCACGGTATGCCCGGGAGCCTTGGGCGCGATCATCACCACATCGAGATCCGCGCGCGGCACGACCTGGTCGTAATGAATGTTGAAGCCATGCGCGAACGCCAGCGTCGCGCCCTTCTTGATATTGGGCGCCACCTCGTCGCGGTACACCTTGGCGATGTGCTCGTCCGGCATCAGCATCATCACGAAATCCGCGCCGGTTATCGCCGCGCCGACCTCTTTTACCGTAAGCCCGGCGTTCTTGGCCTTGTCCCAGGACGCGCCGTCCTTGCGCAGACCCACCGTCACTTTGACGCCCGACTCGTTGAGATTGAGTGCGTGGGCGTGCCCCTGCGAGCCATACCCGACGATCGTGACCTTCTTGCCCTTGATCAGCGACAGGTCGGCATCCTTATCGTAATAGACTTTCATGATGTCCTCTTAAATAACGCAAATCAGCGGCGTGCATGGAAAACCCGGAGCAGCGGGCGCGCGCGACACTTGCCTGGCCTCACTACACTCTGAGCACACGGTCGCCGCGGCCGATGCCGGAAGCGCCCGTGCGCACGGTCTCCACGATCGCGGTGCGGTCGATCGCGTTCAGGAACGCATCGAGCTTCGATCCCGTGCCCGTTAATTCAATCGTGTATTCCTTATCCGTCACACCGATGATGCGGCCGCGAAAGATGTCCGCCATGCGCTTGACCTCTTCGCGGTCCTTGCCGACGGCGCGCACCTTGACGAGCATCAGCTCGCGTTCGATATGATCGCCATCGGACAGATCGACGACTTTGACCACTTCGATGAGCTTGTTCAACTGCTTGTTAATCTGCTCGATGACTTCATCCGATCCCGATGTGACGATCGTCATGCGCGAAAGCGACGCATCCTCGGTTGGGGCAACTGTCAGGGATTCGATATTGTAGCCGCGGGCGGAAAACAAACCGGCGACGCGCGACAACGCGCCCGATTCGTTTTCCAGCAGCACCGAAATGATATGTCTCACGTCACACCAGGATCATTTCTGACAGACCTTTGCCGCCCGGCACCATTGGGAACACATTCTCGGTCTGGTCGGTGATGAAATCGAGGAAAACCAGATCCTTTTTGCGCGCGAACGCTTCCTTCAACGCGCCTTCGACATCGCCCGGATTGTCGATCCGCATGCCTGCGTGCCCGTACGATTCGGCAAGCTTGACGAAATCCGGCAGGGCGTCCATGTACGACTCGGAATAGCGGTTGCCGTGGAAGAATTCCTGCCACTGGCGCACCATGCCCATGTAGCGGTTGTTGAGATTGACGATCTTGATGGGCAGGTGATACTGCTTGCAGGTCGACAATTCCTGTATGCACATCTGTATGCTGGCCTCGCCGGTCACGCAGGCGACGGTCGCTTTCGGGTGCGCGAGCTGCACGCCCATCGCCGCCGGCAGTCCGAAACCCATCGTGCCCAATCCCCCTGAATTGATCCAGCGCCGCGGCTTGTTGAACTTGTAGAACTGCGCGGCCCACATCTGGTGCTGGCCTACGTCCGACGTCACAAAAGCATCGCCCTTGGTCACGGCATAGAGCTTTTCCACCACGAATTGCGGCTTGATGATCTTGGACGCCCGGTCGTACTTGAGGCAGTCGCGGCCGCGCCACAGTTCGATCTGGGTCCACCAGGTGTCGAGCGCTGCCTGGTCGGCTTGTTCCTTGGACGCCTGCAGCTGCTTGATGACTTCCTGCAACACCTCGCGCACGTTACCTACGATCGGCACATCGACCTTGACCCGCTTGGAGATCGACGAAGGGTCGATATCGATATGGATGATGGTGCGCGGCTCTTCGAAGAAATGCTTGGGATTGCCGATGACGCGGTCGTCGAACCGCGCGCCTATCGCCAGCAGTACGTCGCAATGCTGCATTGCCATGTTCGCTTCGTACGTGCCGTGCATGCCCAACATGCCAAGAAACTGCCGATCGGTTGCCGGATATGCGCCCAATCCCATCAGCGTGTTGGTGCAGGGGAAGCCCAAGAGGCGCACGAGCTGGGCGAGTTCGACCGCGGCGTTGCCGAGCACGACCCCGCCGCCGGTGTAGATCATGGGCCGCTTGGCCTTCGCGAGCAGCTGGATCGCCTTCTTGATCTGGCCCGTGTGTCCTTTGACCACGGGATTGTACGAACGCATGCTCACCGTAGCCGGATACGCAAACTCGGCTTTGGCGGTCGTCACGTCCTTGGGAATGTCAACGACGACCGGGCCTGGCCGGCCGGTCGAGGCTATGTAGAACGCTTTCTTGATCGTCAGGGCGATGTCCTTGACGTCTTTTACGAGGAAATTGTGCTTGACGCACGGCCTGGTGATGCCAACCGTATCGCACTCCTGGAACGCGTCCTGGCCGATGGCATGGGTGGGAACCTGGCCCGTGATGATGACCATGGGAATCGAATCCATGTATGCGGTGGCGATACCCGTCACGGCGTTGGTCACGCCAGGTCCCGACGTCACCAACGCGACACCGATTTTTTCGGTAGACCGCGAGTAGCCGTCAGCCGCATGGATCGCCCCCTGCTCGTGACGCACCAGGATATGTTTGACCTTGTCCTGTTTGAACAGCTCGTCGTAGATGAACAGCACCGCGCCGCCCGGGTAGCCGAAGAGATACTCGACCCCTTCTTCCTGCAGGCAACGTACCGTGATCTCAGCGCCGCTTAATTCCATATCGACCTTGCTTGATTTCCACAAAAAAGACAGAACTTTCGACAATACATTTTACGCGTGCAGCGGTCAAGCCAAACATCTGATTAAACAGCACGATACCCGTGACTTTTGCGCTGCGCTCAAGCGACTTTATTTGCGCTCCGTAAACGATTTGCTAAGATGACCCGCATACGTCTGGCGTGCGCTGAAGGGAGGGGAGCGCCGAAAGGTCGCGACGTAACCACAACGAAGAGCCGGTCGCACTTTAGGCTCAACATAAGGCGGATGCGTTGGCTACCCGCAAGGAACTCTCGGACTTTCTCGCCGCGGTCGAGCGGCGCGCCTATAAGCAGGCGCTGTTCGCGGCGCGCGACGAGCAAGTCGCGCTCGACGCGGTGCAGGACGCAATGATGAAGCTGTCCGACAAATACGGTTCACGCCCCTGTACGGAGCTTCCCATGCTGTTTCAGCGCATCCTTCAGAATACAATACGCGATCACTTCCGGCGGCAGAAGGTCCGGTCGATGTGGACGACGCAGGTTTCGTCCTTGAGCAGTGAGGAAGGCGACGATCACGACCCGCTGGAAACTTTGCAGGTCAAATCCGACTCCAATCGCCAGGAAGCTCCCTCCGACCAGCTTCAGCAGTCGCAAACGCTTGAGATAATTGAGAAAGCCCTGCAGCAACTCCCCGCCCGTCAACGCCAGGCTTTCCTGCTGCGTTATTGGGAGGAAATGAATGTGGCGGAGGCGGCAGCCGTGATGGGTTGCTCCGAGGGCAGCGTAAAAACGCACTGCTCGCGGGCGACTCACGCATTGGCTTTGCTTCTGAAAGATAAGGGAATTTCGCTATGAACGAACAGGAACTGGCAGGGAGAATCGTCCAGCACCTGGAGCAGGGGCTGGGGGACATTAAGCAGGGAACGCTGTACCAGCTGCAGTCGGCGCGCAAAGCGGCACTGGATCGGCACCGCGAAGTGCCGCAGTCGGCATTCGGCTTGGCGTGGGCCGGCAACATCGCATTTCACGTCACTCATAGTCGCTATTTCAACATCCGCAATGTGCTGATGCTCGCATTGTTGGTATTGAGCCTGGTAGGCGTTACTTACTGGCAGGCCGTTATCCACCCAACGAACGAGATCGCCGAGATCGACGCCAGCCTTTTGACCGGCGAATTACCGATCAACGCGTACCTGGACAGCGACTTTGAAGCATGGTTAAAACGCTCATTGCAGTAGTTTTTTGTTTGGGCATCGCGGCCCCGGCCTCCGCGGCCGCGCCACCCCAGCCAACCGCCACACCTACCAAACCAGCAAAGCCCGCCTGGTCGGAGCTCACTCCCGCGCAGCAGCAAGTGCTCGCGCCGCTCAAGGACGACTGGCACGAGATCGATACACCCCGTCGCAATAAATGGGTGGCGCTCTCCAACCGCTATGCCAAGTTGAAGCCGGAGGAGCAGCAGCTGCTGCAGACGCGCATGAATGAATGGGCCAAACTCACGCCCGAGCAGCGCCGCGTCGCGCGCGAGAAATACATGACCATCAAGAAGCTGCCTCCCGAGCAGCGCGAACAGGTCAAATCGCAGTGGCGCCAGTATCAGCAGTCGCTTGCCCCGCCTGAGGCGGGCGCCGCGGATGCCGGCAGCAGCCCCACCACCCCCCAGTAGTCTTGCCCGCTAGCCTCTGAACGCGCGGGCGCAGCATCCCGACAACGCCGGACTGCTGCGCCGGCTCGCGAGCATCTGTTACGAAGTCCTGCTGCTCGTCGGCCTCCTGTTCGTCGGGGGATGGATCTTTCTCGCGTTCGCACCGCTGATCGCTCCATGGCTCGCTCGGCCGTTGCTGCAATTCTGGCTGATCGCCGTCGCGGGCGTCTATTTTGTCTACTGCTGGGTACACGCAGGTCAGACGCTGCCCATGAAGACGTGGCGCCTTCGGCTCGTCAACAGCGATGGCACCGCCCTCGACGTTCGCAAAGGGATACTGCGATACATGTTCGCACTGGCAGGGCTGGCGGTCGGCGGCCTGGGTTGGGCCTGGGCGTTGCTCGACCGCGACCGCCAGTTCCTGCACGACAGGCTGGCCGGCACGAGAATCGTCGACGTGGTGGCGCCCACGCGCGGCGGCACCGATTGAACTGGAACGAGCGGGGCCAGCGGCCATGCCGCTAGCGACGTTCTCCCCACCACATCATGGCGACAGCAAGCGTCAGGAACAGCAGGGTCGGCAGCAGAGCGCTCCAGAAGGGCGGCCACGCGCTCAACAGTCCGAGAAAGGTGAACAACCGTCCGAGCATGGTGAACGTGATACCCAGCATGATGCCGGCGAATACCTTGCCTCCAACACCGCCCACGCGCTGCTGGAAATAGGAAAACGGCAGCGCCAGAACCATCATCACGAGCACCGCAAACGGATAGATGAGCTTGTTCCAGAATGCGATCTCGTAGCGCGAGGTCTGCTGGTTGTTTTCGCGCAGGTGCTGCATATAAGAGTACAGCGTCCACGCCGACATCTGCTCGGGCGCCACCAGCAGCACACTGAGCAGTGCCGGCTCCAGCACCGAGCGCCAGCTTGCTTCCGCGATGCGCTTCACCGAGGTCCGGTCGCCGTTAAAGCTGGTCTGCACCACCTCGTGCAATTGCCAGCGGTTGTCCTTCACGTATTCACCGCGCTGCGCAAGGCTTATCGCACGCAACCGGTGCTCGTTGTCGAACTCGTAGATCTTGATGCCGATCAATACCGCGTCGGGCATCACCTGCGACACGTTAACGAAACTGCGTTCGTCTTTCACCCACAGCCCCGAACGGAATTCCTGCGCGATCACGCCCGTGACCGCCTTCATGCGCAGGCGCTGTGCGAATTGCTCCGCGGGCGGCGCGATGAACTCTCCGAAGACAAACGTCAGGGCTGAAAACAGCAGTCCCACCTCAACCAGCGTCCAGGCCATGCGCGGCACGGATACGCCCGAGATGCGCATCACCGTGTATTCCGAGTTCGCAACGAGCTGCGCGAGAGCGAACAGCGTTCCGATCAGCGCAGCGATGGGAAACAGCTCGTAGATATGCCCCGGTACCTGCAGCAGCACGTAGGCGACGATCCCCAGGAGCCGGTAGTTGCCCCTGCCGAGATCGCCGAGCTCGCGCACCAGGTCGAGGAATGCGTACAGCATCAGCAGCGCCGCGAATACCAACAGCGTTGCGCTGGTAATCTCCAGCGCGAGGTAGCGGCGGATAACCTTCACTTGAGATACCGAAACACCGAAAAAACGAGCATGCGTCGCGAGAAGAGCACGAGCAAGAGCAACAGCATCACCGCGTGCACGCCCAGCAGCCCGGTGGTCACGCTGATGCGCTGTTGTGCGATCCAGGCCTGCGAGATGCTCGTGAAATTGCTGTAGATCATGAAAACCAGTATGGCCAGCACGAGATTGGCTGAGCGCCCTGCCCGCGGATTGACGAACGACAGCGGGATGGCAAGCAGTGCCAGGATCAGCGCGCTCAGCGGCAGGCTGATGCGCCATACCAGATGCGAAAGATTGAGCGGCGTTGGTTCGCGCAGCAGATCGAGCGTTGGCAGCGACTTCGCCGAGGGCGCGGCGCTCTTGGCTTCGTGCGCCTCGATGCGCATCGCATAGCGCTCGAATTCGCTGATCCTGTATTCGCTGCTGCCCGCCATGCCTTCATAGCGGCGGCCGTTGAGCAGCACCAGGAAACGATCCCCGTTGTCCATGGTCTGCAGAAAACCCCGTCGGGCGACCATTACCCCGGTCTTTTGATGCTGCGTCGAGCTCACGAAAATGTTGGCGACGACGTTTTCGCCCTCGTCGATGTTCTCGACGAAAAACACGCGCTCGGTCTGCTTTGATTCGCGAAACACGCCCGGCGTGACCTGCGACACGTCGTCACGGTTGTCCATGTAGCGCCTGAATTCCTCGCTCTTGCTGATCGCCCACGGCGATAACAGGGTGCTCAGCAAGGCGATTAGGACGACGATCGGAATCGCGAACGTCAGCACGGGGCGTATCCAGCGCGTGAGGCTCATCCCCGAACAAAACCACACCACCATCTCCGTATCCCGGTAGCTGCGCGTCAGCGTCATCAGCACCGAGATGAACAGCGTCAGTGACAGCAGCACCGCGAGATAGTTGAACGCGGTAAAGGCGAGCAGCGCGAAGATTCCGGAGGGTGTGATGGAACCGCTGGCCGCCTGGCCGAGAAAGCGTATCAACTGCGTGGTCACCGTGATGGCGAGCAGCACGATGAAGCATGCGGCCGCCGTGGCAGCGAATTCACGCAACAGCGAATTGCGGAAGATCATCGCCGGCAGGCGCTTTGATTTTTACGGGGATAGCGAAGATAATCAGCGGTTTCTTGCATCAAGCGAAACGGCGGGGAGAGGCCCTTGGAATTTAGCATAAAAAGCGGCAATCCGGCGCAAATGCGCGCGGGTTGCGTCGTAGTCGGCGTATTCGAATCGCGCAACCTGTCGAGTGCCGGCGCTGCCCTCGACACGACTGCGCGCGGTCACCTGAGCGCGCTACTCAAGCGCGGTGACATCGACGGCAAGATAGGCTCTACGCTTTTGTTGCATCATGTGCCGCGCGTAGCGGCGCAGCGCGTGCTGCTGGTAGGCCTGGGACGCGAGCGCGAATTCGGAGACGGCGCATTCCGCGACGCCGTCGGTTATGCGGTGCGCGCACTGAACCAGACCGGTGCGGCCGACGCCCTGCTCTGCCTGTCCGCAGATGTCAAGAAGCGCGATCTGGCGTGGCGCATCAACCAGGCGGTGGCGGCCGCTTCCGCAGCGGCCTACCGGTTCGACACCATGAAAAGCAAGCGTGAGCCCGCACGCGGCTTGCGCAGGCTGGCGCTGCTCGTCGCGGACCGTGGGGAATCGAGCACCGCCAATGCGGCCCTGGCGGGCGGTATCGCGCTCGCCGAGGGTGTGGCACTCGCCAGGGACCTGGGCAATCTGCCGGGCAACGTATGTACGCCGTCATACCTGGCGCAAACGGCACGCGCTCTGGCCAAGGAACACCGGCTGGGCATTCAAGTGCTCGAGCGCAAGGACATGGAAAAGCTCGGCATGGGAACGCTGCTCTCGGTCGCGCGCGGCAGCGCGGAGCCGCCCAAAATGATCGTGCTGGAATACAAGGGAAGCAAGGGCCGGGAGAAACCGGTCGTCCTCGTCGGCAAGGGCGTGACGTTCGACACGGGCGGAATATCGCTCAAGCCGGCCGCCGAAATGGACGAGATGAAATTCGACATGTGCGGAGCTGCGAGCGTGCTCGGCACGCTCAAGGCGGTCGCTCTCATGAAGCTGCCGATCAGCGTCGTCGGCCTGATACCCGCCACGGAAAACATGCCCGGCGGGCGCGCCACCAAGCCCGGCGACATCGTCACGAGCATGTCGGGCCAGACCGTCGAAATTCTCAACACGGACGCGGAAGGCCGGCTGATCCTGTGCGACGCGCTGACCTATGCCGAGCGCTACGAGCCGCAAGCCGTCGTCGACATCGCCACGCTGACCGGCGCGTGCGTGATTGCGCTCGGCCACGTTGCCAGTGGCCTCTTTGCCAACGACGATCAGCTTGCGCAGGAACTGCTGGCGGCGGGGCAAACCGCCCACGATCGCGCCTGGCACCTGCCCCTGTGGGAAGACTATCAGGAGCAGCTGAAAAGCAATTTCGCCGACTTTGCCAATATCGGCGGCCGCCCGGCGGGGAGTGTCACCGCGGCGTGTTTTCTGGCGCGCTTCACGAAAAAATACAAATGGGCCCACCTCGACATCGCCGGCACGGCATGGAAGTCCGGCAAGGAAAAGGGCTCGACGGGCAGACCCGTCCCGTTGCTCACTCAATTCCTGATCGATCGGGCGACGCGATCCTGACGTCAGCGGCACGACGACCGGTGAGCACTGCGACGAGAGCATGCGTGCGTATCGTGCCGTCTGCGCCTCCATCGTTATCTTTTGCTGCTGGTCAATGCGCAGCGCCGGAGCCGGCTATTGACGCAGATTGATTTCTATTTTCACGTCGAAAACAAGCTGCAGATGGCGTGCAAGCTCAGCGCGAAAGCGTACGCCCGTGGCTTGCGGGTGCTCGCTTACTGCGCGGACGCGGACGCGGCGGACAAATTCAGCCGCTTGCTGTGGAGCAGCCCGGCGATCAGCTTCGTGCCGCATTGCGCGCCCCACGACAAGCTTGCGCCCGTGACGCCGGTGATCGTCGACTACGACGGTTCCCGTCTCGCGCACGATGAAGTGCTGCTCAATCTGCGGCCTGAATGGCCCGCCTTTTTCGGACGCTTCCAGCGCCTGATCGAGATCGTCAGCCTCGACGAGGAAGACCGCCGGCTGGCGCGCGAGCGCTACAAGTTTTATCGCGACCGGGGCTATGAAATCCAGCAGCACGACCTCAGCAGGGCTACGCAGTAGGACCCCGGGGGCTGGCCATGGCCGACGACAACGACGAGCAATGGTCGACGAGCGACGAGGTGCTCGGCCGCGCCGACGCGCTGCTGACCAAGCATCGCGGTACGGTGAAAAGCCCCGCCGTTAACGACCCGCAGGCGGTTCCCACGCTGACCGAAGCGGTGCTCACCGATATCGACGCGCACCTGATTCCCACGCTGACGGACATCGTCGAGAGCGGGGATCCTTTGCCGGCGCCGGTGCCGGTTACTGTGTCCGCCTATGCGCCGGCGGTCGAGGCGCATCCTGAAGCCGGTCGTGAGCTCGCGCCTTCCCAGGCGCACAGCGGCGAAGTGATCTCCCGGGTGCAGGCCCAGAACATGGAGCACAGCGTCTACCAGAAGCTCAGACAGGACCTCGACACGCAGATTGAGGACGTGGTGCAGCGGCGTTTCATGCCTGATGTCGCCGGCGCTCTGGATCATGCCTTGCATAAGATCAGCGTCGACTTCAAGGCGAGCATCGGGGAAATGGTGCGCTCCACCATCGAGGAGACGTTGCAGGCTCAGCTCAAATCATTGCGGCTTGGCGGCAACGCCGAGCGCAGCTCGCCGCCGTCCACGCGCGACGGGTCCAGTATAATGCCGGCCTCTCCTGAGCCCGCAATGCCGCCCACCCCTCGCACGGAACTCGCGAAAAGCTTCGAGCCGCACGCCATCGAGCAGCAGTGGTACTCGGTGTGGGACGCTGCCGGATATTTCAAAGCCGGGTTCGCTCTAGACCGTCCCGCGTTTTGCATCCAGCTGCCGCCGCCGAACGTGACGGGCACGCTGCATATGGGCCACGCGTTCAACCAGACGATCATGGACGCGCTCACCCGGTATCACCGCATGCGCGGCCACAACACGTTGTGGCAGCCCGGCACCGATCACGCGGGTATCGCCACCGAGATGGTGGTCACGCGCCAGCTCGAACTGCAGGGCCAGTCGCGCCGGGAGCTTGGCCGCGAGCGCTTCATCGAGAAGGTCTGGGAATGGAAAGCGCAGTCGGGTTCTTCGATCCTGCAGCAGATGCGCCGCCTCGGCGCGTCCTGCGATTGGTCGCGCGAGCGCTTCACGATGGATCCGCCGCTGGCCAGGCTGGTGGTCCACACCTTCGTCAAGCTCTACCGCGACGGGCTCATCTACCGCGGAGTGCGGCTGTCGAACTGGGATCCCGTGCTCAAAACGGTCATCTCCGATCTGGAAGTGCAGGAAAAGGAAGAGCAAGGCCAGATCTGGCATATCCGCTATCCGCTCGCCGACGGGTCCGGCCATTTAACGGTGGCCACGACGCGTCCGGAAACCATGCTGGGCGACGTGGCAGTCATGGTGAATCCGGACGATTGGCGCTATCACCATCTGGTGGGCAAGCGCGTAGAACTGCCGCTGACGGGCCGCACCATTCCGGTGATCGCAGACGCACATGTCGACCGGGAGTTCGGCACGGGCTGCGTCAAGGTTACGCCTGCGCACGACTTCAACGACTACGCTGTCGGCCAGCGCCACGGCCTCCCGCAGATCAGCATCTTCACGCTCGACGTCAGGATCAGCGATAACGCGCCGGTGCCGTACCGCGGCCTGGACCGGTTCGAGGCACGGCGTCGCATCGTCGCCGACCTCGATGCGCTTGGCCTGGTCGATGCCGTGCGGCCCCATCCGCTCAAGCTGCCGGTCGGCGACCGTACGGGAACTGTCATCGAGCCCATGCTCACCAATCAGTGGTTCGTGCGCATGGAGACGCTCGCGCAGCTCGGGCTCGATGCCGTGGCGAGCGGGCAGGTGCGCCTCATACCCGAGCAATGGAACAACACCTACAACCACTGGCTCACCAACATTCAGGATTGGTGCATTTCCCGCCAGCTGTGGTGGGGCCATCGCATTCCCGCATGGTATGCCACGGAGGGCGACAGCCGCTTCTGGGTGGCCCACGATGAGGGCGAGGCACGCACGCTCGCCGCGCACGACGGATACACCGGGCCGCTCACGCAGGACGAGGACGTTCTCGATACCTGGTTTTCGTCGCAGCTGTGGTGTTTCTCGACGCTCGACTGGACACCCGAATACCCGGCGAAATCGAATCCCGCGCTCGATCTCTATCTTCCCTCGTCGGTGCTGGTGACGGGTTTCGACATCATCTTCTTCTGGGTGGCACGCATGGTGATGATCACCCGCTACATGACCGGCAAAGTGCCGTTCCGCGACGTTTACGTGCACGGCCTCGTGCGCGACGCGGAAGGTCAGAAGATGTCGAAATCGAAGGGCAATACGCTCGACCCGATCGACTTGATCGATGGCATCGACCTCGACGGACTGATCGCCAAGCGCACCACCGGCCTGCTCAACCCTCAGCAGGCCGAACCGATCGCTCAGCGCACACGCAGAGAGTTTCCCGACGGGATCCCGGCGTACGGAACCGATGCCCTAAGGTTTACGTTCGCCTCGCTCGCCTCGCTGGGCCGCGATATCAAGTTCGATCAGAAGCGCTGCGACGGATACCGCAACTTCTGCAACAAGCTGTGGAATGCGACGCGCTTCGTGCTGATGAACTGCGAGGGCAAGGACCTGGGCTTCCCACCGCCGCGTGCGCATGCCGACCTTGCCGGCACACCCGGCGCGGGTCGCGCCGATGACGCATCGACTGAGCTCGATTTCTCGCTGGCCGACCGCTGGATCGTGAGCCGCCTGCAGCGGGCCGAGACCGAAGCGGAGAAAGGCTACGCGCAATACCGCTTCGACAACGTGGCGCGCGCCATTTATGAGTTCGCGTGGGATGAGTACTGCGACTGGTATGTCGAGCTCGCCAAGATTCAGCTCGCCAATGGCAGTCCTGCGCAGCAGCGCGCCACCCGCCGTACTTTGGTAAGGGTACTGGAAGCCACGCTGCGGCTCGCGCATCCGATCATTCCTTTCATCACCGAAGAGCTATGGCAGAAAGTCGCGCCGCTCGCGGCCAAAACGGGGCCCACCATCATGCTGCAGCCTTATCCGCAAGCCGAAAGCTCCAGGCTGGATCCGGCCGCGGAAGCGAGCGTGGCATTGCTGAAGGAACTGACCAATGCGTGCCGCACGCTCAAGAGCGAGATGAAACTCGGACCGCAGCAAAAAGTGCCGCTGCTTGCGCGCGGCGACCGCACGACGCTGACCACATTCACGCCCTACCTGGCCGCGCTCGCGCGCCTGTCGGAGGTGGTGGTGGTCGACGGGGAACTGCCGCCGGCAGATGCGCCGGTGTCGATCGTCGGCGACTACCGGCTTATGCTCAAGATCGAGATCGACGCCGCAGCCGAACGCGAGCGCCTCGGCAAAGAGCGCGCGCGAGTCGAAGGCGAGATCGCCAAGGCGGACGCCAAGCTCGCGAATGGAAGTTTTGTCGAGCGCGCCCCGCCCGCGGTCGTCGAGCAGGAGCGGCAGCGTCTCGCCAGCCACAAAACCAATCTCGAGCAGCTCAACGCGCAACTCGCACGGCTAGGGAATACCGAACAAGAGGGCGATGCGCCCTTGTAAATCCCCCGAGCCAGGGGAAGCCGAACTGGTCGAAGCGCTGAATCCCAGCATCCCCAGAATGCCTCCGCCTCCGGCCGCACCGGCGCCCGGCGGATGTCTCGCGGGCGTTATCGGGGTGTCCCGGGCACGCTCATGATCCATACGCTGCGCGCCTTCCGCCACCCGAATTTCCGGCTCTTCTTCTACGGGCAATCCGTATCGCTGCTCGGCACCTGGATTCAGCAGGTGGCGATGAGCTGGCTGGTTTATCGCATGACGGGTTCGCCGTTCCTGCTCGGACTTACGGCCTTCGCGTCGCAGATTCCGATCCTGTTGCTCGCGCCGCTGGGCGGGATCTGGGCCGACCGCTTCGACCGCCGCAAGCTGTTGATAGCAACGCAAATACTCGCGATGGTGCAAGGGCTCGTGCTCGCCGCGCTCGCCTACACCGCGCTGATCGCGGTATGGCACATTGTCGTGATGGCTGCAGTGCTGGGTGTGATCATGGCGCTCGATACGCCGATCCGGCAGTCATTCGTGCCGGATATGGTCACGGCAAAGCAGGACATGCCGAGCGCGATTGCGATGAACGGCTTCATACAGAATGCCGGCCGCATGCTCGGTCCGACGCTCGCCGGCGTATTGATCGCGGTGTCCAGCGAAGCTTTCTGCTTCCTCGTGAACGGCGTCAGCAAGATAGCGGTCATCGCGGCGGTGGCGATGATGCAGGTGCGCACCCAGGTTAGGCAAGAATCAGGCGCGCGGCTGCTGAGCGGTTTGCGCGAAGGTTTCATGTACGCGCGCAGTCTGGTGCCGCTCCGGGTGCTGCTGCCCATCGTGGCGCTGGTCAGCTTCATGGCGACGCCCTATCAGCCGCTGATGCCGATCTTCGCGAGTCAGGTCTTCGGCGGCGGCGCAGGGACACTCGGTGTGCTGATCGGCGCTGCCGGCCTGGGAGGCGTCACCGCACTGATTTATCTCGCGTCGCGCAAAGACGTGCGTGGCTTGAGCCGCATCATCGTCGCCGGCGCGGCGATGGCGGGGGCCAGCCTGATGATATTCGCCGAGTCCAAACTGTTGTGGCTGTCCTTGTGCGCAATCACGCTGACTGGCTTTGGCATCATCCTCGTCGGCATGGGCGTGAGCACGATACTGCAGACGATTGTCGCCGACGAAAAACGCGGCCGCGTGATGAGCTTCTTTACCGTGGCGTTCCTGGGCATGCATCCGCTCGGCAGCCTCGCCGCCGGAGCGCTCGCCGATGCGATCGGTGCCGGCCATACGCTGTTCCTGGGCGGCGCCTGCTGCGTCGCCGGCGCGCTGTGGCTGTGGCGGCAGTTGCCGCGGCTGCGCGCGCACATTCGCGAAATCTACGTCCGCATCGGCGTCATTCCCGAGCAGCTTTAAGCTGCGCCGTCGCGCTCCGCCTCGCACAGGCTGGTTCGACCCGGCGCAGCCTTGGCGAGCGCGGTTTGCGGTTTGCGTGCTGCGTGTTTAAACTCGATCGCACGCCCGCACATCACTTTCCATGGACACGCTCTCGACCATCGCCTTAGCCGCCGGACTCGGCTGGGCCAGCGGCCTGCGCCTTTACGCGGTGCTGTTCTGCCTCGGGGCATTGCATTACCTGGGCTTCGTTACGCTCCCTCCTCACCTCGAGATCGCCGCGCATCCCGCAGTGATGGCAGCTTCGGGCGCGATGTTCGTGGCGGAGTTCGGCGCTGACAAGATCCCCGGTTTCGATAGCGTGTGGGATGCGTTTCACACTTTTGTCCGCATCCCCGGCGGCGCCCTGCTCGCGGCCGCCGCCGTAGCGCATCAAAGCGTTGCCTTGTCGCTTGCCGCCGCAATCCTCGGCGGCACGCTTGCCGCTGGCGCACATTTCACCAAAGCGGGTAGTCGCGTGCTCATCAACACCTCTCCGGAGCCGTTCAGCAACTGGACGGCGTCGCTGAGCGAAGATGCGCTCGCCGCGAGCGCCGTCTGGCTTTCGCTCAAGTATCCGTTGCTGATGCTGGGCGTCCTCGTGGTGCTGGTGGTGTTGATGATTTGGCTGCTGCCCAGGCTGTGGCGCGGGGTGCGGCACGTGTTTACTGCGGCACGCCAGCTGCTCGGCGCCACGGGCTGAGTGAGCCCGGCTGATCCATCACGCCGCGCGCCGCGCGCGAACCGTCCAAGGAGCAGCGCATGTTCGACCCGGTCTCGATACCTTACGGCGCCAAAATGCTGTTCAACACAGTCCAGCTCAAGCCGGGCGTCAGCGTGGACGATGCGGAACTGGCGATAGGCGAGATGTGCAATATCGTGAAAAGCGCCTACGGCGGCGACAAGGGGGGCTTCATCGCCGGGCAGGTTTTCCGCTTCTCGGGTTTCGTCTCCGACGAAGGCTCGCTCAGCGCATCGCAGCCCGCTGGCGCTCACATCGCGATCGTCACCTATTGGCGGTCATTCGAAGCGCATGAAAGGTCGCATGCGGACGCGCTGTTCAAGTCGCGCTTTTCGGCCCTCGCCGCAATGTGCTCGGACAGCAAAGAGTTCGGCTACGACATGCTATGGCAGGGCGAGGCGACCCCGGTCGCAGCTCCGGGAGGCTGCGCCGCAGTCTGAAGTGCCGGACCTGGCACCGCCCTGGCAACCCGGGCGTTCATTTTTTCTTCATCAGGAAAACGAATTCATCGGCGACCGTTTCCGTGCTCAGCAGTTCGTTTCCCGTCTGCCGCGAAAAGGCCTGAAAGTCTTTCACCGAGCCCGGATCCGTCGCGCGGATCTTCAGCACCTGTCCCGACGTCATGTCCGTAAGCGACTTCTTGGTGCGCAATATGGGCAGCGGACAATTGAGTCCGCGGGTGTCGAGTTCCTTGTCGATGTTCATCGTCGGCCTTTCGTGCAATCAAAAAACGCTGATGTTCCGGTCGGCGAGCAGCTGCGACAACCGCGTGTTGGCAAGCGACAGCCGGTCGACCAGGATTTCGAGGAACGCGCCGTTGAAGTGATGCCGGCACAGCTCGGACGCCTGCGCGAGCGCATCCGACTTGATCTCGATGACAGTGATGTCGCTCGCTGACGTAACGCTGGCGGTGCGCCGGAACTGCTTCTTGCCGAGATAGGCCATTTCTCCGAAACAGTCTCCCGCATGCAGCACATTGAGCAACCGGCCCTGCTTGAGGATCTTGACTTCGCCACCCGCCAGAATGAAAAACGATTTGCCGACGTCGCCTTCTCTGATCAGTTCCTTGCCGGGGGGATACTTGTTCCAAGTCGTCACGCGCAACACTTCCCACAACTCGACGTCGGCGAAATTCTTGAAGAAACTCAGCTTGCGCAGCACGTCGAACTTCTCGCCGTCGGGCATGTTCTTTTCAGGCCGCTGCAGATTGCCGAATACCGCCACCAGCTCGTGCGACAGCTCTTCCCATGTCTGGTAACGCTCCGCCGTGCTCTTGTGCAGCGCGCGTTTGATGATCGCATCGAGTTGTGGCGGCACCTCCGGTCGCAACGCGCTGGGGGGAAGCGCATCGCTGTGGATGATCTGATAGATCATGCTGTAGTTGTTGTTCGCCTGGAACGGCAGCCTGCCGGTGAGCATCTGGTAGAGCACCACGCCCAGCGAAAAAATGTCGGTCTGGTGCGTCAGGGTCTGCTCTTTGACCTGCTCCGGGGACATGTACGCCGGGGACCCTATGCCGCTGATCTGCGTCGTTTCCGTGGCCGAGGTCAGCGCCGCACCAAAATCGGTGATCTTGATGTCCTTGTCCCCGGACAGCATGATGTTGGCAGGCTTGATGTCCCGATGTATCACGCCGTGTTTGGCGGCATAATCGAGCGCCTTCGTACATTTGAAGATGATCTCGATCACCTTGTTGATCGGCAGCAGATGTTCGACGCGGCTGTATTGCTCGAGCGTCGTACCGCTGACGTACTCCATGACGATGTAGCTTGCCTCCTCGTCGTCCACGGCGTCGTAGATGCTGACGATGTGCGGATGCGACAGCTTCCCTGCCAGGGACGCCTCGGTGACAAAAAGCTTCCGATAGCGCTTGCCGTGCTCCTTGTCCACCAGCACTTCGGGAAATACGACCTTGATCGCGACATGCCGGTTTACGAACGGGTCGATCGCCTCGTAGACGACGCTGGTTGCGCCCTTGCCGAGCTCGCGGACGATTTCGTACTTGCCGATTTTCTTCATTGGGAAGGCGTCGCGTGGCGCGGACATCCGCCACGTATCTACGCAAATACAATACCATAAAGCGCGTATCTCCGATTTGCGATACATGGCCCATCCGCGCGCGAAAGAAGCCGCAATTCGGGTCGCCCCCAGGAGATTGTGGGACTTGAGTCCGACAAGCTTCTTAGGCAAAACCGCCCCGGACAAAATACGAAAGTGTCATCGAAAAAGCCATCGCAATGTCGTTGCTGCGTGCTGACCGTGGTGAAACGGCTGTGGAATTGGCCATTATTCAGAAATGGGGCTGTTTTGCTTTTAGCAGCCTGTCAAACCTCAAAGTCCGACAGCCTGCTCGTGCTTCGCTGCCGGAAGCGGCGTTCGCGCCCGTTGTCGGTGCCCGGCACATGTAATAACATCGCGCTGTCGGGCTTAAAGCAGACGCCCGGCTTCACTCAAGGCACATCGCCCAAGCTCTGCGCGACGCGGGTTTTCCGCGGGGGAGAGCCATGATGCGAGTTGCCCGTCAGCTGTGCTGCCAATGATTCGGCGCGCGCGCGCCGCAACGTCCAGTCGCATGAAAATTCCCGGCGGACGGGCCGTTGCATGAAGCGAATCAAGCGCAGCGGTGCGAGCTGAGATGGCAGCGGATGTCAGCGCTGCTCCAGCCGATGCCGGTCTTGCCGCGCCCCGCGCGGTCACCCTGACCGAGGCCTTCTGGTATTGGCTGAAACTTGGCTTTATCAGCTTCGGCGGCCCCACGGGCCAGATCGCGCTCATGCATCAGGACCTGGTCGAGAAGAAGCGCTGGATCTCGGAGCGGCGGTTTTTGCATGCGCTCAACTACTGCATGGTATTGCCGGGACCCGAGGCGCAGCAGCTGGCGACTTATATCGGCTGGATGATGCATCGGACGCTCGGCGGCATCATCGCCGGCACGCTGTTTGTTCTGCCGTCGCTGTTCATTCTGATCGGCTTGACGTGGATCTACCTCGCTTACGGGAGCGTCCCCGCTGTCGCCGGCGTCCTGTACGGCATCAAGCCGGCGGTGACCGCGATTGTGGTGTTCGCCGCTTATCGGATCGGGTCGCGCGCGCTGAAGAATAGCGCGCTGTGGTCGATCGCGGCAGCGGCTTTCGTGGCGATATTTGCCTTCAAGGTGCCGTTTCCCTACATCGTGCTGGGTGCAGCCGTCATCGGCTATATCGGCGGCCGGGTCGCGCCCGCAAAATTTGCCACGGGCGGAGGGCACGGCAGCAGCGACAAGGATTACGGGCCCGCGTTGATCGACGATGACACGCCCACGCCCGCGCACGCGATGTTCACCTGGCCGCGCCTCGTGCGCGTCGTTGCCGCGGGCCTCGCGCTCTGGGGGGGCGTGATGGCGGCACTGATCGCCCTATCCGGGTGGGACGCCACGCTTACGAAAATGGCGTGGTTTTTCACCAAAGCCGCTTTGCTGACTTTCGGCGGCGCGTACGCCGTGCTGCCGTATGTCTACCAAGGGGCGGTTGAGCACTATCAATGGCTGTCAGCGACCCAGATGATCGACGGTCTTGCCCTCGGCGAAACCACGCCGGGTCCGCTGATCATGGTGGTGACCTTCGTCGGCTTCGTCGGCGGCTGGACCAAGGAACTGTTCGGCCCGGAACAGTTGTTCATGGCCGGCTGCGTCGCCGCCATCGTCGTGACGTATTTCACTTTCCTGCCGAGCTTTATTTTTATTTTCGCGGGCGCGCCGCTGATCGAGACCACGCACGGGAATCTGCGTTTTACGGCCCCCCTCACAGGCATCACCGCGGCGGTCGTCGGCGTGATACTCAACCTGGCGATGTTCTTTGCTTACCACGTACTGTGGCCGGACGGCTACGATGGGCGCTTCGAATGGCCGGCGGCCATCATCGGCGTCGTCGCTCTCATCGCGCTGTTCCGCTTCAAGGTCGGCATCATTCCGCTGCTCGCCGCGTCAGGTGCCGCGGGCTTGTTTTATGTGCTGCTAACGCCTCATTCGGTCTAAGGCCGCAGTTGCACACACAGGAGCGCCAAGCTAACCCGGTGCGACGGGCAGCAAATCGCTAAGCGAAGTGGTGTAGGGTGCGCTTGCGCACCAAGCACAAGATGTCGGGATCCATGCGACGCCATCACCTGGTGCGCAAGCGCACCCTACGTCTGCTCGCTCGATCGAAAATGGCATGGACGGCTGGCATGCCGCGGGCGGTGAGACCCAAGCGGCGGCACGGTAAGCGGCAAGATCGCCGCGCTCATTGAGCGCGCGTCCAGCATCGGCGGCGCACCCTCAGCGCTTGCCTTCCTTGCGCAGTTCGGTCTCTAACGAGCGCAGTTCGCGCAGCCGCGCGTCCACGCTCGAAAGCTGATAAAAATCGCCTTCACCGCTTTTCTGGGCGATCACCAGCTGCTCGATCGCCGCGGGAACGTTGCCCAGGCGGTAATGATATTCGGCGAGCGCGCGATGCTGCAGCAGCCGGAGGTTGAGCGCCGCGTACGACTTCGCCTGCAGCTGATACAGGCGCGGATCCGACGCTGTGTACTGCAGCCGGCTTTCCACCAGCCTGCGCGCCTCGTCGGGTTGACGCTGATCGATCAAGAGCTCCGCATAGTCGTAGACCAGCGCCCGATAGGCAGGATAATTACCGAGCGCTTCCCGATAGGTTCGCAGCGCCGTGGCCGTATCGCCCGCGGCAGCATGCACGCGCGCAGCCAGCGCGTCGACAATCGGGCCGGGCTGCGCCACTTTGCGCAACGCGCGCAGTTCCTGCAGGGCGCGCGGATGATTTCTGGCGCGCGTCAAAGCGGCAACCAGCCCGTAACGGCTCGCCACCTCGCTCAGATACTTGCGCTCGCGCAGACTTTCCTCGAAAAAGGCGACACTGTCCTGCGGACTGTCCTGCGCTGCCTTGAGCTTGGCGCGGATCAGCTGGAAATCCTGGCTGTCGGGAACCTGGCGGTATTGCAGGCTTTGCACGCGGTTCTGCAGGTCCGCGATGCGTTCGAACGTCAGCGGGTGCGTGCGCAGATAGGACGGCGCGCCCCCGTCCTGAAACCTCGATGCGCGCTGCAGCCGCTCAAAAAACGCGGGCATGCCGTGCGGATCGAAACCCGCGCGTTCCAGCGTCACGAATCCGACACGGTCGGCTTCGCGCTCGTTATCGCGCGTGAAATTGAGCGCGGTCTGAATGTAATTGGCCTGCGAACCCACCAGCGCCGCTTGCGCCAGGTCGGAGTTGGCACGCGCGGCGAGTATTGCGAGGGCAAGCCCCGCGAGCGATACCAGTTGCGCCTGCTTCTGCGCGGACAGCATGCGGGCGATGTGACGTTGCGTGACATGAGCGATCTCATGCGCCATTACGCCTGCCAGCTCTGATTCGGTCTGCGCGGCCAGGATCAAGCCGGAATTGACGCCGATGAACCCCCCGGGCAACGCGAACGCATTGATCTGCGGGTCCTGCATCAGAAAGAAATCGAGCTCCTGGCGTGTTTCGGCGCTCGACGCGATGAGACGATAGCCTAAAGCGCTCAGGTAATCGACGGCCTCCGCATCGTTCAAAAAGCTGCGATCAGCGCGAATCTCACGCATGATGCTTTCCCCGAGACGGCGTTCCTGCGCAGGGGAAAAATCGCTTTGCGATACGTCGCCGAGATCGGGCAGTCCCTGCCCCAGGGCGGCGGGGACAACCAGCATTATGAGCGCGGTTAAGATATTGAACGACTTCACAATGCTATGATAAACCGCACCCAGTGAAGTTCCTGAAGCGGCCGTCGAAAAGGCCTTCGGCGTGCGGAGAAAACGTGAAAAAACTCAGTCATTTTGGCGCGCGCGGCGAGGCGCGCATGGTCGATATCGGCGCTAAAGCCGAAACGCACCGCGTCGCGGTGGCGGCCGGTCGCATCGTGATGCTGCGCGCCACGCTGGACACCATACGCAGCGGCAGCGCCAAAAAAGGCGACGTTCTCGGCATCGCGCGCATCGCCGCCATCCAGGGCGCGAAGCATACCGCCGGGTTGATTCCACTTGCGCATCCGCTTGCGCTCACACGCCTGGGCGTCGAGTTCAGCTGCGATCTCAAGCGCAGCGCGGTGGAATGCACCGTGACCGCGGAGACTTTGGGCCGCACGGGGGTCGAAATGGAAGCGTTGACCGCCGTTACAGTGGGGCTGCTGACGATCTACGACATGTGCAAGGCCGTCGATCGAGGCATGCTCATCGAAGCGATCCGCCTCCTGGGAAAAAAAGGCGGGAAATCGGGGCACTGGAAGCGAACGTCTTGATTTTGTTTAAGTAGCGTGTAGCTCGGCCGAACTCTTAGGACTGCGCTGGGAGCACTACGAACTCTCACGCCGTGTCGCCTTTCTACCCATAACAAAGAACGGCAAGGCTCGCGTCGTGCCGCTCTCCTCTCGGGCAGGGGATACCCTGAGATCGTTACCGCGAAGTCTGGACGGACAGGTATTTCCGATCACTCCCATGGCCCTTCACGCGGCCTTTCGCAAAGCATGCGCGCGAGCTCAAGTTGGTGAACTCTGCTTTCACGACCTTCGACATACAGCGACCACGCGGCTTTCAACGAGGCTACCCAATATTATCGAACTCATGGCGGTGACTGGCCATTCCGACCCGCGGATGCTCGCGAGGTATTACCAGACCAAGCCAGAGGAATTGGCACGCAAACTCGGGTAGGAGTTGTGGCACCGGGCGCGAGGCTGGATCGATCGACACTGTTATTCTCTCGATCCGTCGGACGTGCCCACACCGAGCCCCGGTGGCCACCGGGGCAGCGAACGGCAAGGAGGAGGTTTCCACCATGTTTAGATTCCGCCGTTTCAGCAGGCAACCTCCTATGAGCTCCAGAGATGAATTGCACAAAGCATGGACGAACACCCCGCGGCAACTTCCACTTCCACACCGGCCGGCCGCTGGCTCGCCGCCTGGGCTACGACAGCAGCGTGGTTGACGGCATGCCGGATGTGGCCGTCGAATCGTTTGCCGGTGTCGCCAACCCACTGTCGACGCAACGGCTGGCAGCCGGCGAGCGGGTGGTCGATGCCGGTTCGGGCGCGGGTTTCGACTGCTTCATCG
>JBKJZR010000054.1:0-15277 GCA_046715035.1 Burkholderiales bacterium
CAACGAGTTGCAGCGCGAGTTCGGCATGGCGGTGATCCTGATCACGCATGATCTGAACATGGTGCGTCGCTTCGCGGACCGCGTGGGCGTGATGCAGGTGGGAAAAATCGTCGAAACCGCGGCCACGCAAACGATCTTCGCGGCGCCGCGCCACGACTATACCCGACTCCTGCTCGCGAGTCGTCCCGAGCGCATGGCAATTCCGCTGCCGGAAGACCCCGGCGTGCTGCTCGAAGCTCATAAGCTGGACTGCGTTTATCCTATCCGCCGCGGCTGGTTCCGGCATGACAAGTTCTACGCGGTGCGCGATGCCGACCTGCGATTGTGCCGCGGCGAAACGCTCGGCATCGTCGGCGAGTCCGGCTCGGGAAAAACCACGCTTGGATTGGCCGTGCTGCGGCTCCAGCCGAGCTCCGGCACGATCTGCTTTGACGCTGCGCGCCTCGACACGCTGACACAGTCCGCGCTGCGGCCGTTGCGCAAGCGCATGCAGGTCGTATTCCAGGATCCCTACTCGTCATTGTCGCCGCGGCGCACTGTCGAACAGATCGTGGGCGAAGGACTGGAGCTGCATTTTCCCGAACTCGACGCCCACGAACGCCGGCGCCAGATCGTGGGCGCGCTGACCGATGTCGGGCTCGACGCGAGCATGCTGCGGCGTTATCCGCATGAATTCTCGGGCGGTCAGCGTCAGCGCATCGCCATCGCGCGCGTTGCCGTGCTGAAACCGGCGTTAGTACTGCTCGACGAGCCGACCAGCGCGCTCGACGCGTCGGTGCAGCAGCAGGTGCTCAGACTGCTCACCCAATTGCAGCAGCGTCTGGGCATGAGCTACCTGTTCATCAGCCACGATCTCGCGGTGATACGCGCCGTCGCCCACCGCGTGCTGGTGATGAAGGATGGCTGCATCGTCGAAAGCGGCGTCACCGAAACGGTACTGCGCAGGCCCGGCCATCCTTACACTCGCGAGTTGCTCGCCGCATCGTCCATTTCCGATCCCTCGCCCGAGGCAATTCCGCTATAATCGCGCGTCTCCACGACGGCAAAAACGCGATGGGCTTCCTCGCCGACAAACGCTTCCTGGTCACGGGTCTGCTCAGTAATCGCTCGATCGCATATGGCATCGCGAAGGCGATGCGGCGCGAGGGTGCGAGCCTCGCCTTCACCTATCAGGCCGAGGGCATCAAGGATCGCGTCGTCAAGCTCGCGCAGGAATTCGGCGCCGCACCGGTGCTGCCCTGCGACGTCGCGAGCGATGAACAAATCGACCGTCTTTGCGCCGACCTCGGCGCGCACTGGGATGGGCTCGACGGCATCGTGCACTCGATCGCATTCGCGCCCCGCGAGGCGCTTGCCGGCGAATTCCTCGACGGCCTCTCGCGCGAAGCTTTCCGTATCGCGCACGACGTGAGCTCGTACAGTTTCGCGGCGCTGGCGAAGGCCGCGCTGCCGATGATGTCGGGCCGGCGCGCGGCGTTGCTCACCCTGACCTACCTCGGCGCGGTACGCGCGGTTCCCAACTACAACGTGATGGGGCTGGCGAAGGCGAGCCTGGAGGCCAACGTGCGGTATCTGGCCCAGAATCTCGGCCCGCAGGGGATCCGGGTCAACGGCATCTCCGCAGGGCCGATCAAAACGCTCGCGGCGGCGGGCATCAGCGGCTTTGGAAAGATACTGAAATTTGTCGAGGAGAACGCGCCGCTCAGGCGCAACGTCACGATCGATGAAGTCGGCAATGCAGCGGCATTTCTGATGAGCGATCTGGCGAGCGGCATCAGCGGCGAAATCACCCACGTCGATTGTGGATTCAATACGACCGTCGGCGCAATGAAATGACGGCCGATCGCTCGTTCGCCAGAGCGCAGCGCGAGTCGCAGTTGCGCGATACGGCGGCGGGGATTACCGAACAGCCCGGCAACGGGACCGTAGCTTCCCGCAGCCGCTGGTAAATCCCCAGGCAAGGAAGCCCGCACCCGCAGGCAAGCCTGGTCGGCTTGCCTAGCGCTCTTTCCTCTCGAGCTGGTCTTTTTGCACCTTGATGTCGGCTCTGGCCTTCAGGCCTGACACGTACGCGCTCAGTTCTTCCTGGCCGACAAGCTGCCGCAGTTGCTCCTTGAACGCCTTGCGCTTGTCGGCCTCGATCGCGGCATCGTCGACCACGCGGGTCACCTTGAGCACCACGAATTTGCCCTCCCCGGTCTCGACGCCCGCATAAGCCGGGAGCCGCGCCGGATCTATCCTGAATACCTCGCTCAGTACGGTCGCGCCATAGCCGGCCGTGTTTTCGCGGCTGATCAATGCGTCCTGGCTCCATGCGAGCCCCGCGCTGTTGCCTTCCTTGAGTTTGGCGAGCAATTCGCGCCCGTGCTTGGCTGCGAGCTGCGCAGCCTCCTGCTGGGTAAGCTTGCGGTTGAGCTCAGCCGCCACTTCTTCGAATGGCCGCGCGCTCGCTGGCTTGTATTCTTCGATGCGCGCCGCGACCAAGGTGTTGTTGCCGACGTCGACGACCTCGGTGTTGCGCTTATTGCGGATGACGTCCTCGGAAAACAACGCCTGCAACAGCTTGGGGTGCGTCAGCAACTTGACCTCGCTGCCGCTGCGACTGACCCAGGCTCCAGACTGGATCTGCAGCTTCAATGCGTCGGCCGCGGGCTTGAGGCTGTCGCCTTGCTCGAAAGCGATGGTGTTGAATTGCTCAGCGAGCTCGGAGTACCGCTTGCCCATTTTCTGCCGTCGCAGATCGCGCTCGACCTGCTTCTTTATCTCGTCGAAACCGCGACCCTTCACACTGGTGAGCCGGATCACGTGATAACCGAAGGACGATTCAACGGGTCCGGCGATCTCGCCCTGCTTCATCTGAAATACCGCGTCGTCGAAGGGCTTGACCATGGCGCCGCGCGGAAAGGATCCGAGATCACCGCCTTTTGCCGCCGAGCCCGGGTCCTGCGAATACTTCTTCGCCAGTTCGGGAAAGCTGGCCGGGTTCTGCCTTGCCTGCTTGAGCAGCGCTTCGGCCTGCTCGCGCGCCGCCTTTTTCGCGTCCGGGCCTGCCTTGTCGTCCACGGGAATCAGAATATGGCTCGCCTGCCGCTCTTCACCTTTGGAATACTGGCTCAGATTCTGCTCATAGTATTGCTTGACCTCGTCGGCGCTGACCTCAGCCTGCGACGCGAGCGCGTCGAGCGACAGCACCAAGTACTCCACCTTCGCCCGCTCCGGCACCTGGAACTCGCCCTGATGCGCCTCGTAATACTGCCTGGCGGCGGCAGGATCGAGCTTGACCTGGGCCAGGAATTTTTCCGGATCGAGCACGAACTGGCTCACCTCGCGCTGTTGCGCGTTGATGCGCAGCAACCGTTCCGCAACCACGTCGGGAACGATGGCGCTCGACCGGTAGGCATCGCTTACGCGGTCGAGTATCAGGTCCCGACGCAGGCCATTTTCGAAACCGATCGGCGTGAGATTCTGGCGTCGCAGCAGCGTTTCGTAACGCGCGATGGAAAATCTGCCGTTTTCCTGGAATGCGGGCTGCTCGGCGATGATCTGCTGAAGCTGCTGGTCCGCGACCGTCACGCCACTGCGCACCGCCTGATCGATCAGCAGGCGCTGGCGAATGATGCCCTCCAGCACTCCCAGGCGCAGCTCCGTGCTGTCGAGCATTGCCGGATCGATCCGCCCACCGCCCATGCGCTGCAGCAGCTCCTGCCGCTCGCGCAGGGCCTGCGAAAACTCGAGCTGGGTAATCGGCTGGCCGCCCACCGTTGCAATCGAACTGTCCCGGTCGCTGCTGCGAAAATATGAATCGACGCCGAAGAAGGCGAACGGCAGGAACATGATCGCCAGAATGATCTGGATGAATCGTTTATGGTTTTGGATGAAGTCCCACATGCTTCAGATCCATGAAGGTGAAACGAGCCGGACGGCGAGGACCGGATGATAAGCCGAAGTCAGCACCGCGCGATGTTCCGTAGGAATAAATGAGCGCGGGCTCGGCTGCTGAATTGGCGGAGTGGACGGGACTCGAACCCGCGACCCCCGGCGTGACAGGCCGGTATTCTAACCAACTGAACTACCACTCCTGGTTTACTACAAGCGATGCGGCAACTTCTATTTTGTGCCCAAACTCATCGCCGACGATCTGGTGGGTGCTGAGAGGATCGAACTCCCGACATTCGCCTTGTAAGGGCGACGCTCTACCAGCTGAGCTAAGCACCCGCGCACGCAGCCGCCCGCTCGATCCGTCGCCGCCCGCCGATGCGGCCTGAGCATCAATCCATCACCGGCAAACGCTGACTACGACGAATTTGGGGTAGAAGCGCGTACCTGCGCGTCTACCCCAATTTTAAACCTGCGGAACTGCCGACTGAATGGCGCTAGTTTACCGTATGCTTCAATGCTTTACCAGCGCTGAACTTCGGCACGCGGGCTGCCTTGATCTTGATTTCAGCGCCGGTCCGGGGATTGCGGCCGGTGCGCGCGGCGCGTTTTCCGACCTTGAAAGTTCCGAAACCGACCAAAGTGACGGTTGAACCTTTCTTCAGCGCCCCCTTAATCGCGTTCAGCGTACCGTCGAGCGCCTTCTCCGCAGACGCTTTTGAAATATCGGCGGATTTTGCGATCGCTTCGATCAATTCGGATTTATTCACGTAAATCCCCTTTGCAATGTTGAACTCTAGCCGCAGGAAGCGCAATGACTGCTTGGGTGGAGGAGGCATGGCGCGATGACAGCCACGCTAGAACCAGATTTCCTGTAGTCGATTTATAGCAAGCGCGAAAACGCGGTGTCAAGCAATCGAGCGAAATATTCGCGCGCGCGTTGTGCAGTTTGTCACATCGTGTGTCACTGCTTGCAAAAGCGGGCAGCGACGCCGGCAGTGGCGCGCTTTTCGATCGGGGAAGAGCAGCGCACATCCGCCGACGCGCGGTGCGAAAACCGGCAGCGACGAGCCGCGCCTCGCACGTTGCGAGCGAGGCACAAAGCAGATCCGGGAAGTGGCGGCTAGTGCTTGACCGCGGGCGCGTTCGGCTCCTGCACCGAGGGCAGCGGCGCTACGTCCGCCTTCTCGGGCAGTGCCTCCGGCTTGCGCTCGAGCGCCATCTCGAGGACCTGGTCGATCCACTTGACCGGATGAATGTCTAGCCGATTCTTGATATTGTCGGGGATCTCCGCGAGGTCTTTCACGTTCTCCTGCGGAATCAACACTGTCTTGATGCCGCCGCGATGCGCTGCAAGCAGCTTCTCCTTGAGTCCGCCGATCGACAGCACTTCGCCGCGCAGCGTGATCTCGCCGGTCATCGCGACGTCTGCGCGCACCGGTATTCCCGTGAAGACCGACACCATCGCCGTGCAGATCGCAATGCCCGCGCTGGGCCCATCCTTGGGCGTCGCGCCCTCTGGCAGATGGATGTGGATGTCGCTCTTCTGATAGAAATCCTCATTGATTCCGAGTCTGCGCGAGCGGCTGCGCACGACGGAAAGCGCCGCCTGTATCGATTCCTGCATGACTTCGCCGAGCTTTCCGGTTGTGATCGTCTTGCCTTTGCCCGGCATCACCGAGCTTTCGATCGTCAGCAGCTCGCCGCCCACCTCGGTCCACGCAAGGCCGGTTACCTGCCCGACCTGATTGTTCTTCTCGGCGAGTCCGTAAGTGTAGCGACGCACACCGAGGAACTTGTCGAGGTTGCGCGAGTTGACCGATACCTTGCGCAGTGCCGCTCCGCCGGTTCGCACGACAAGCATTTTGACCACCTTGCGGCAGATCTTCGAAACTTCGCGCTCCAGGCTACGCACGCCGGCCTCGCGTGAAAAGTAGCGAATGATGTCGCGCACCGCGCTTTCGGAAACGGATATCTCCTCGGGTTTGAGACCGTGATTCTTCATCTGCTTCGGCAGCAGATGCTGGACCGCGATGTGCACCTTCTCGTCTTCCGTATAGCCGGATAACCGGATCACCTCCATCCGGTCGAGCAGCGCCGGTGGAATGTTGAGCGTGTTCGCGGTCGCCACAAACATCACGTCCGAAAGGTCGTACTCAACCTCGACATAGTGATCGACGAAGGTATGGTTCTGCTCGGGATCGAGCACTTCGAGCAGTGCCGAAGCCGGGTCGCCGCGAAAATCCATGCCCATCTTGTCGACTTCATCGAGCAGGAACAGCGGATTGCGCACGGCCGCCTTGGTCATGTTCTGAAGGATCTTGCCCGGCATCGAACCGATGTAGGTGCGCCGGTGGCCGCGAATCTCGGCCTCGTCACGCACGCCGCCGAGCGACATGCGCACGAACTTGCGGTTGGTGGCGCGCGCAATCGACTGTCCGAGCGAAGTCTTGCCAACGCCGGGCGCGCCGACCAGGCACAGAATCGGCGCTTTCATCTTGTCCACGCGCTGCTGCACCGCGAGGTATTCGACGATGCGCTCCTTGACCTTCTCGAGGCCGTAATGGTCCTCGTTCAGCACAACCTCGGCCTTCACGAGATCGGTGCTGATCTTGCTTTTCTTGCGCCACGGCAGCGACACGAGCGCGTCGATGTAATTGCGCACGACGGTCGCCTCGGCTGACATCGGCGACATCAGGCGCAGTTTCTTGAACTCCGCCTCCGCTTTCTTGCGCGCTTCCTTCGGCATGTGCGACGATTTGATGCGCTTTTCCATCTCGTCGAGGTCGGCCCCCTCTTCCAGTTCGCCGAGTTCTTTCTGTATCGCCTTCACCTGCTCGTTGAGGTAATACTCGCGCTGGCTTTTTTCCATCTGCCGTTTGACGCGCCCGCGGATCCGCTTCTCGACCTGCAGGATGTCAAGCTCGCCTTCGATCAGCGTCAACAGATGTTCGAGCCGCTTCTTGGCCTCGAACATCTCCAACACTTCCTGTTTCTGCTCAAGCTTGAGCGGCAGATGCGCGGCGATCGTATCAGCGAGCCGGCCCGGCTCGTCGATGCCGGAAAGCGACGTCAGAATTTCGGGCGGGATCTTCTTGTTCAGCTTGACGTATTGGTCGAACTGCGACACCAGCGTGCGCCGCATGGCCTCGACCTCGTGGTTGATCTCGTTGTCCGGCGCCACCGGCGTCGCTTCCACCGCGAAGTGCGTCTTGACATCGATCACTCGGTCGATGTGCGCGCGCTGGCTGCCCTCGACCAGAACTTTGACCGTTCCGTCCGGCAGCTTGAGCATCTGCAGGATGTTGGCGAGCGTGCCGATTCCATACAGATCTTCGGGGGAAGGCTCATCCTTGGCGGCCGACTTTTGCGCCACCAGCACGATACTTTTGCCGGCTTCCATCGATGTTTCCAGCGCCTTGATCGACCTTGGCCGTCCGACAAACAGGGGGATGACCATGTGCGGAAATACCACTACGTCGCGCAGGGGCAACAGCGGCAGTTCCACCATGTTCTTCACCGGATCATTCACATCGGCCATGAGGAGGCACCTCGATCAATTGACATCTAAGGGTTGTGGGGACGAATGCCCGCAATTCAAGCAGCCACGCGGGTTACGAATCGGGGGAGTTCCGCACGAATGTTTCGACACGTTTCCCCCCAGTGTGCAGAATTACCAGTGATCGAGCGCCGGGAAGGCAATGCACGCCTCTCGGTGCCGCCGCTTCAAATCTCGCGCAGTGCTCCCTGCGAATTATACCGAACCGGCAACCTTCGGCTGGTCAGCGTAAATGAGAATAGGCCGCGTATCGTTGCCGATCGAACCCTCATCCACAACGACCTTGACGACGTTGTCCAGAGAAGGCAGGTCGAACATGGTATCGAGCAGCGTGTGCTCGAGTATCGAGCGCAGGCCACGGGCGCCCGTCTTGCGGTCGAGCGCCTTGCGCGCAACCGCCTTCAGCGCCGCATCACGCACTTCGAGGTCGACCCCTTCCATGGCGAACATCTTCTGGTATTGCTTGAGCAGTGCGTTCTTGGGCTCGGTAAGGATCTGGATCAGCGCAACTTCGTCGAGTTCCTCGAGCGTCGCGATCACCGGCAGCCTGCCGACGAATTCCGGAATCAGCCCATACTTGATCAGGTCCTCGGGCTGCACGTCGCGCAACACCTTGGTCATGTCTTTGCGGTTGTCACGGCTCTTCACTTCGGCGCCGAAGCCGATGCCGCCGCGCTCCGAACGCGCGCGTATGACCTTGTCAAGACCGTCGAATGCGCCGCCACAGACGAACAGGATGTTCGTGGTGTCCACCTGCACGAACTCCTGGTTGGGATGCTTGCGCCCGCCTTGCGGCGGTACCGACGCGATCGTTCCTTCGATCAACTTCAGCAATGCCTGCTGCACGCCTTCACCAGACACATCGCGCGTGATCGACGGGTTATCCGACTTGCGTGAAATCTTGTCGATCTCGTCGATGTAGACGATCCCGCGCTGTGCTTTCTCGACATCGTAGTCGCACTTTTGCAGCAGCTTCTGGATGATGTTCTCGACGTCTTCGCCAACGTAACCCGCTTCGGTAAGCGTGGTCGCGTCCGCCATTACGAACGGAACGTTGAGCAGGCGCGCGAGCGTCTGCGCGAGCAGCGTCTTGCCCGAGCCGGTCGGCCCTATCAGCAGGATATTGCTTTTCGCCAACTCGACATCATCGTTCTTGCTCAGGTTTTTCAGCCGCTTGTAGTGATTGTAAACCGCCACCGACAGGATCTTCTTGGCGACGTCCTGGCCGATGACGTACTGGCCCAGGATTGCCCGAATCTCCTGGGGCACGGGCAGATCCGATTTCGCGCCCTTGCTGCCGTGGTCGCCCTGAGTTTCTTCGCGGATGATGTCGTTGCAAAGTTCAATGCACTCATCGCAGATAAAGACCGACGGGCCCGCGATGAGCTTGCGCACCTCATGCTGGCTCTTGCCGCAAAATGAGCAATAGAGCAGTTTCTCGCCGCCGATCTTGTCTGACATACCAGTTTTCCTATCGCCCTATATTGTAGGACATTACTTCGCGCTTTCCGTTCTGCCAGCCAGCACGCGATCGACCAGCCCGTACTGCACCGCCTGGTCGGCCGAGAGGAAATTATCACGGTCGGTGTCCCGATCGACGGTTTCTATTTTTTGCCCAGTGTGTTTGGCCATGATCTCGTTGAGCCTGCCCTTGAGAAACAAAATTTCCTTGGCGTGGATCTCAACGTCCGAAGCCTGTCCCTGAAAGCCACCCATCGGCTGATGGATCATCACGCGCGAATTGGGAAGGCAGAAACGTTTGCCTTTCGCACCAGCCGCCAGCAGCAGCGCTCCCATGCTCGCCGCCTGACCCACGCACATCGTCGACACGTCGGGCTTCACGAACTGCATCGTATCGTAAATCGCCAGTCCTGCCGAAACCATGCCGCCGGGCGAATTGATGTAGAACGAAATGTCCTTGTCGGGATTCTCCGACTCGAGGAACAGGAGCTGTGCCACGATCACGTTGGCCGTCACTTCCGTCACCGGGCCCACCAGGAAAACCACCCGCTCCTTGAGCAGCCGCGAATAGATGTCGTAGGCGCGTTCCCCGCGACCGCTCTGCTCGATGACCATCGGAATCAACCCCAGGCCCTGCGGCTCCAGGCCACGCCGTTCCCAATTGCTTTGCATCATTTGGTACTCCCCATCAATTCATCGAATGCCACGCTCTTGTCCTGCACCTGCGCCGTGCGCAACGCCCAGGACACGACGTTATCCTCGAGCACGGCCGATTCGACCTCACGCAGCCGCTCCTGCGACTGGTAATACCATTTGACGACCTGCGCCGGATCCTCGTAGGTCTGTGACTGCTCCTCGACCATGGCACGCACCTGCTCCGGCTTTGCCTGCAACGCGTTCGATTTTACGACTTCGGCGAGGATCAGTCCGAGTTGCACGCGCCGCTGTGCCTGTTCGGCAAACATCTCGCGCGGTGACGGCATATCGTCGGTTTTCACCCCTCTGGCTTCCAGATCCTGGCGCGCTGCCTTGCTCAGCCTGTCGATTTCCATATCCACCAATGACTTCGGCACCTCGAGTTCAGACGAGTCGATCAACGCCTGCATAATCTGTTCCTTGAGCCGGGCGCTGATGCGGCGTTTGACCTCGCGCTCGAGATTGGCCTTGATCTCGCGCCGCATCGCCTCCAGGCTGCCATCGGCCACGCCGAGCGCTTTTGCAAACTCAGCGTCGACCGGAGGCCTTATAGACTCTTCAACTTGCTTTAACTTTACGTCGAAAGTCGCGGTTTTTCCAGCTAATTCTTTTCCATGATAGTCTTCCGGAAAGCGTATTTCAAATGCCTTCGCGTCGCCCGTCTGCAAGCCGACCAGGTGCGCCTCGAATTCCTTCAGCAGGCGCCCTTCGCCCAGCACGACGCCGGCACTCTCGCCCTTCCCGCCCGGAAACTCCTGCCCGTCAATTTTTCCGGCGAAGTCGATGACGGCTCTGTCACCGCTGGCCGCGGCGCGCTGCACCGGCGCGTAAACCGCCCGCTGTTTGCGCATGATTTCTATCGTGCGGTCGATCTCGGCCTCATCGACGGTGGTCTGGGGGCGCTCGAGGGTAATCTTTGCGATGTCGCCCAACCGGACCTCGGGATAGATTTCGAAGGTCGCGCTGAATTGAACCTGCGGCGCTCCATCTGCGGGCGCGACGGGCTCGAAGCGCGGATAGCCGGCGATTCTGTAATTTTGCTCCCGGACGGCTTCGCCGAAGCTCTTTTGCAGCTGGTCGCCGAGGACTTCCCGCCGGACTTGGTCGGCATACTGCTGGGCGATCACTTTAAGAGGCACCTTGCCGGGACGAAACCCGTGCATTTTTACCGTGCGCGCGAGCCGCTTGAGGCGGGTCTGCACTTCGCTGTCGATATCCCCAACAGGCAGCGATATGTTGACGCGCCGTTCGAGAGTACTGATATTTTCCAGGCTTGCAGCCATCATTTTCTATCCTCGTGCATCGTTCGGAGTGTGGTGCGAAAGGAGGGACTCGAACCCACACGCCTCACGGCGCCAGAACCTAAATCTGGTGCGTCTACCAATTCCGCCACTTTCGCAACATATTGATTGTAATATAATTACCCTTCTGCCGTCAGTTGTGGTGCCGCACGCGCGGCCCATCTCTGGATGTTAAGGCTTTGTAATATTGGTCGTTTCGACATCCCGGATGACCGCGAAACACTACGAAAATTTTCCGGTCGGCTCATTGCTCCTGCCGGCGCACCTGCGCCGCCCGGTAAGTCTGATCTACCAGTTCGCGCGCGCTGCAGACGACTTCGCTGACGAAGGCAATGCCGATGACGGTGTGCGGCTGCGCTCGCTAGCCCATTTCGGCGATGAATTGCATCGCATCGAGCGTGCCGAACAGCCCCGGGACGCATTGTTTCAGAAGCTGGCGGCAATCATACGCGAGCATGGGCTGCCGCTGCCGCTGTTCCATGACTTGCTGTCCGCATTCGCCCAGGACGTGACGCAAAAGCGCTATCCAGACTTCCGGGCGCTGCTCGACTATAGCCGGCGTTCGGCCAATCCGATCGGCCGATTGCTGCTGATTCTGTATCGCGCCGCGACCCCGCAGCATGTCGAATGGTCGGATCGCATCTGCTCGAGCCTGCAAATCATCAATTTCCTGCAGGACGTCGTGATCGATTATGCGATGGGCCGGGTCTACATGCCTCAGGATGAACTCGCGCGCTTCGGCGTCTCCGAGCAGCAGATCGCAGCGTGCGACGCCCGCGATCCGTGGCCTGCCTTCATGCGTTTTCAGGTCGCACGCGCCCGGGCGATGCTGGACAGCGGAGCTGCACTCGGACGAGCGCTACCTGGGCGGATCGGGCTCGAAATGCGCATGATCATCGCCGGCGGCGAGCGCATCCTCGCCAAGATACTGGCAGCCGAAGGCGATGTATTTCGCCGTCGGCCAATGCTACGCTCGCGCGACTGGCTCCTAATGCTCGCCCGCACTTGGTCGATATGAGTTGCCAAGCCGACGACGGTTTGCGCGGCCAGCGACCAATCCTGCAGCATTCGCGATGACGCCCGATCAATATTGTCAGCAAAAGGCTGCGCGCAGCGGCTCGAGCTTCTATTACAGCTTTCTGTTCCTATCGCCGCCGCGTCGGCGCGCCATCACGGCCCTTTACGCTTTCTGCCGCGAGGTCGACGATGTCGTCGACGAATGCAGTGATCCCGGGGTCGCGCGCGCGAAACTGGCGTGGTGGCGAGTGCAGGTCGCCGCAATCTATTCCCCTGCCCACGCCACAGCTGGTCCTGCGTTGCCGCTGATACGTGGAAATACGTCGACCCCAGACGGACCGTCGTCCGCTGGGCTTGCCTCGCCCCAGCATCCGGTTGCGCAAGCCCTCGTTCCGGTGGTCAGAACTTTCAACCTGCCCCAGGAAATGCTGCAGGAGATCATCGACGGCATGGAAATGGACCTCACCCAGCGCCGTTATCCGGATTTCGCCGCGCTCGGTCTGTACTGCCACCGCGTCGCCGGCGTGGTGGGACTGCTAGCGGTAGAAATCTTCGGCTACAACAATGCCGACACGCTCCGCTACGCCGAGAATCTCGGCATGGCCTTTCAGCTCACCAACATCATCCGCGACGTGGGAGAAGACGCGCGTCGCGATCGCATCTATCTGCCGCTCGATGAGATCGCGCGTTACGGCATAACGGTGGCCGACATCATGCACGCCCGCGAGAGCGCAGACTTTCGGCGCCTTATGGAATTCCAGATCGACCGCGCCCTGAGCTATTACAGCGCCGCATTTACGCTCTTGCCGGCTGGCGACCGAAGGCAGCAATCCGCCGGGCTGGTGATGGCGGCAATCTACCGCACGCTGCTGTGCGAGATCCGCGCGGACGGTTCGCGGGTGCTCACGCGCCGCACGTCGCTGACGCCGGTCAGAAAGCTTTGGATAGCATGGACGACGTGGCTGCGAGGCTGAAGGCGCGCCGGGCGTCATCAGTCCGCCGCCACCCTGCGCATTGAGAGAATCGTTCGCGCCATGGATTTGCAGCTCACAGGTAAAACCGCGCTGGTTACCGGCGCCAGCCAGGGGATCGGCCGGGCGACCGCCAGAGCGCTCGCCGCCGAAGGGGTCAGACTGAGCATCGCCGCGCGCCGGACCGCGTTGCTCGAGGAGCTTGGTGGGGAAATCGTCGCGGATGGATATGCGCCTCCTCACGTGGCGACGATCGACGTGATGGCGGAAGGCGCCCCGCAACGGCTCGCCGCGATGGCCGTCGATGCGCTGGGCCATATCGACATACTGATCAACTGCGCGGGTGGCAGCCGCCCGCCACTCGCGATCGACGCGCCGGAGAGCGAGTGGAGCGAGGTCATTCTGCTCAACTTCACGCGGGTGCGGCAGCTGACGCACGCCGTGCTGCCGGGTATGATCGCGGCCCGCTGGGGACGCGTCGTCAATATCACCGGCAAGTCGGAGCCCGATGGTCTGCTTGCTGCGACTCCGGCGAAGGCAGCGATGCATGGCTGGGCCAAAGGTCTGTCCCGTGCGATGGGGAAGCATGGCATCACGATCAATTCGATTGCCCCCGGCCGTATCATGAGCGAACAGATCCGTCGCAAATATTCCGCGGAGTTCAGGGCGCGCCAATCCGCCGAGGAAATTCCCGTCGGACGCTACGGCGAGCCCGAAGAGCTGGCGTGCTTGGCGGTGTTTCTCGCATCCCCGCTGGCAGCCTATATCACCGGCGCGGTGATCCCAGTCGATGGCGGCTTGCGGCGCTACGCATTCTGAGCGCGGCTGGCGAAGACACCGGCAGCCCTCGGTTATAATCATTTTTTTTTACGGCTGCCCGGCGCCAGCGACCCCTTGAGAGGAGCTACTGCGATGCAAACCAGGATCCCTTGCGTATTGATGCGCGGCGGCACTTCGCGCGGCCCGTTCTTTCTTGCTTCCGACCTGCCCGCCGACACGGCAACGCGCGATAACGTGCTGCTCGCGGTGATGGGGTCACCGCACGAAATCCAGGTAGACGGCATCGGCGGCGCGCACTCGGTGACAAGCAAGGTGGCAATCATCAGCAAGTCGCAGAATCCCGAGGCGGACGTTGATTACCTGTTCGCCCAGGTGCAGATCAACGCGAGGATCGTCGATACCAAGCCCAACTGCGGCAACATGCTGGTGGCGGTGGGGCCGTTCGCCATCGAAGCGGGGCTGGTACCGGCGAAGAAGGGCGAGACTACGGTGCGCATCTTCAACGTCAACACCGAATCCCTGGTCGAATCCATCGTGCAAACTCCCGCCGGCATCGTTACCTATGCCGGCGACGCAGCGATCGACGGCGTGCCCAGCACCGCGGCGCCAGTGAAAATCAACTTCAAAAGCGCGATCGGCGCCGTGACCGGCAAGCTGTTGCCGACCGGCAAGCCGCTCGACGTGATCGACGACGTGGAGGTGAGCTGCGTCGACGTCGCGATGCCTATAGTGCTGATGCGCGCCGAGGCGTTCGGCAAGACCGGCTACGAGACCGCCGCCGAACTCGACGCAGACAAGGAACTATTCAAACGCATGGAAGCGATCCGCCGCAAAGCGGGCGCGCTGATGGGCATGGGCGACGTCTCGAAGCTGGTGGTGCCGAAGATCGGCCTGCTGGCAAAACCGCGCAACGGCGGCACCATCACCTCGCGCTTCTTCGTGCCGGACGCCTGCCACAGGGCGCACCCGGTGACGGGCACAGTGTGCATCGCCTCGGCCTGCGCCATACCCGGCACGGTCGCTACCCAGATTGCCCCCCTTCTATCGGCGCCGCAGGGCATGGTCAGGATCGAGCATCCTTCCGGGATGATCGCTATTGATTTCGACGCCGACTTTTCCCGCGCCAAGCCGGTCATACGCCGTGCCGCGTTGATCCGCACCGCGCGGCGGCTGTTTCAGGGAGAAGTGCTGGTGCCGGCTGCGGTATGGGCGGGGGACCAGGACTCACGCGGACAGTCGCGCACGCCGGCTGCGTCGCGCGTCGCCGTCTGAAACGCCTCTCGATCGGGCGCCGCACTGCTGGCGTCGCGAGGCCGCACCGATGTCGGGATGGCTGACGCGCCGCGGGTTGCTGTCATCGGCGGCGGCTACGCCGGCATGGCCGCGGCGGTCGAGCTTGCTTCGCTCAACATTCAGGTCACCGTTTTCGAGGCCGCGCAGCAACTCGGCGGGCGGGCGCGCCGCGTCGAATATCGCGGCGCTGTGCTCGATAACGGGCTGCACATCCTGCTCGGCGCGTATCGCGAAACGCTGCGGCTGATACAGCTCGTACACCCCGCTCCCCACGCCGCACTGTTACGGCTGCCGCTCGCCTGGCACATGCATGGCGAGTTCCG
>JBKJZR010000055.1:0-34467 GCA_046715035.1 Burkholderiales bacterium
TGAGCCGGAAACGCACGTTACCGCGCTGGCGCAGCGACACGTTCGCGGCAAGTGATCATTCCCTCCCCTTCAAGGGGACGGCTGGGGAGGGTGTGGGTGACCACCCCCATCCCGGCCTTCCCCCTGAAGAGGAAGGTGAGAATAGCGCTGCGCGGGGAATCATCGGCGAAGTGGTGCTGCTCGTCGATACGTTCAACAATTACTTCGAGCCCGAGAATGCGCGCGCGGCGCTGGCCGTGCTGCGCGCAGCCGGCTATCTCGTGCATCTGCCGCGCGCGCGCGACAGCACGCGGCCGTTGTGCTGCGGCCGCACGTTCCTTGCCGCGGGCCTCGTCGACGAGGCGAGGGCCGAAGCGCGGCGCACGATCGCCGCTTTGAAGCCGTTCGCCGATCGCGGCGTGCCCGTCATCGGTCTCGAGCCCTCGTGCCTGCTCGGGCTGCGCGACGAGTTCATCTCGATGCTGCCCGACGGCGACGCCGCCGAGCTGGCGCTGAATGCGTGGCTGTTCGAGGAATTCATCGCCCGCGAAGCGGATGCGGGAAGGCTGAAGCTGAACCTCAAGCCGCTGCCGCAGAAAAAAGCATTGCTCCACGGCCATTGCCACCAGAAAGCCTTCGACGTGATGCCCGCCGTCCACAAGGTACTCGGGCTCGTGCCGCAGCTCGACGTCGAGCTGATTGAATCATCGTGTTGTGGCATGGCGGGGAGCTTCGGTTATGAGGAGGAGCACTTCGAGATTTCAATGACGATGGCCGAAGCGAGCCTGCTGCCGAAAGTGCGCGCGGCCGGCGCCAACACGCTGATCGTCGCCGACGGCACGAGCTGCCGGCACCAGATCAGGGACGGCGCGGGCCGCGAGGCGATCCACGTCGCCCGCGTACTGCAAGAGGCGCTGGCCTGACTGCACAAAACCGTCTCAGGCCGCATCCAGCAACATCTTCTCCGTCTCAGGCAGCCCGCAGGGGTCGACCGTTCCTCCGCGCTCGCAATCCGTGAGCTGCCGTACATCGACGCGGCGCGCACCGGGTTCGCAAGATCAAGATTTAGTGTGGGATGAGAGCGCAGACTGAAGTAGGATTGACAGTCACGCGGCGAGTATCGCGCCTCGTGCGTGCCGCCTCACGGGGCGGTTCACTCGCCGAACAACTCGCCTAGCCCGGAGCTTATGAAAACGGGATACAAAGTCGTCATCGCGATCGCCGCGGTCGGGGCAGCCCTGATCGCGGCCCTCTATGTGATTACCTCGAGCGTCTTCGAGCCGCCGCAGCGCCAGGGTCCGCCCGGACTGGTCACGCAGGGGACGGAGCCGCGCCTGTGGCTGATGGTCAAGCAGGAAGAGCGCAAGCAGGTAAGCGGTCCCGCGGGCACGCGCTTCAGCGCGTCCAGCGTGCGCTGGGAGACGCGTTACCATTTCGAGCTGCGCGCGCACGACACCAAGACAACACAGCCGGTGTGGAAAAAGCGGCTGTTGACGCTGCGCGAGAAAGACGGCGGGCACGCCGCGCAGGCACGGATCCTGGGGCAGGATCGCGACTCGGTCTGGCTGTTCGTGCACGACCAGCCGATTGCCGTTGCGATCGCTGATGGCGCAGTCATCGCCGACCGCGCTCGCATCGAGCAGGCCAATCCCAAGCTCAAAGGGCTGATTCCCAGCGAGCTCAAGTTTTACACCTACGATAACGGGCTCGTGATCACGACAGCCGACGCGAGGCGCATCTACGTGCGCGGGCCCGACTACGTGGCGACCTCGTATAAGCCGGCGAGTGAGGAGGTGTTCAGGCATCTCGCCTTCATGTCGACCACTTGGAACGGCGGCTTCCGCACGCGGGATTTCCTCCTGCGCCACGGCACGGTCGGGGGACGTTGGGTCGGCCTGTACAGCGACGCCGAGGCCGCCGACGCCGCCAATGACCCGTCCGGTGACAAGCTCAAGGACCCCAGACGGGTGCGCGACGAGGGCGCGATGGCGCGGCGCAGTTTCTGGACCGCGCGTATCGGCAAGAGCGGCGAATCATCGAAGGGCCGCCGCGACCGGCTTGCCGAGGTCGTGCGGCTCGCCGGAGCGCAGGAAATGTTGCAGGCCGGTATGCTTCCCGCGGCGGGATCGATGGACCCGCTGCAGCTCAAGAATCCGGACGGAATCGTCGTGCTGTACCGCACACGCGTAGATACGGAAGGCCGCCTGGCGATCGCGCGCCTGGACAAAGACTTTCGCGAGCAGTGGACCCGCATACTGCCGTTTCCCGAACTGACAAACCGCTGGGAGTTTCCCGACCGATTGCTGCTGATGGGTGCCATCCAGCATGCCGAGGGCGGCGTTTCGCGGTGGCAGGATTTTATCGTCGCCCTCGATCTGCGCGACGGCCGCATGCAGGCGTGGAACCTGACGTTCGAGCGCAGCCAGCTGACGGAATGATCCGCTGGCGCTTGGGGAACGAAATCTGACGGGAGGCTTGCCTTGGTCATCGACACTCACGCGCACGCGCTCGACATCGCGTTCCTGGACGGCCTCTGCCGCAAGCCGGCGTTCGGACTTTCCGCCGAACGCGGCAGCGACGGCCGGTTCGTGATCAAACGCGGCGACAGCAACCCGCATTCGCTCGACGAGAATCTGTCGGACCTGCCGGGGCGCATCTCGAGCCTCACGCGCCGCGGCGTCGATCTGCAGCTGATCGGGCCGCCGCCCGGCTTTGTGGCGTGGCCCGGCGGGTGCGCGGGGGTCGAATACGCGCGCGCGCTCAACGAGCACGGCGCGCGCTTGGCCGCGCAAGGGGAAGGGCGGCTCGAGCTGATGGCGGCGCTCGCACTCGATGCGCCCGGCCGCTGCGCCTACGAGCTCGAGCGCGTCGTCGATCGCTACGGCGCGCGTTCGGCGCTGCTGCCAACGACGGCCGGCGGCGCGCCGCTCGACCGCCCCGAATACGATGCGCTGTTCAGCGTCGCCGAAAAGCTCGGGCTGCTGCTCTTCATGCATCCGGTCTCGGCAGAGGAGCCTGCGCGCTTCCCGTTGTACGGTATGCAGGTGCTCGTGCAGTGGCCCTTCGAGACCAGCCTTGCCGTCAGCCGCCTCATTTTCGAGGGGGTGCTCGACCGGCATCCGGGATTGCAGCTGCTGCTCGCCCACGGTGGAGGCAATCTGGTCTTTCTCAAGGGGCGGCTCAATTCCGCTTATGAAGCGACCGGCTGGGAAGCCGATCCCTACTACCGCAAGCATGTCAGCAAGCCTCCCGGCGATTACTACCGGCAGATGTACTTCGACACGTGCTCGCTGTCGCCCGGATCCGTCGATTTCACCATCGCGATCGCGGGCGCCGACCGCGTGATGTTCGGCACGGACTATCCGTTCGACATCGGCGATCCCGAAGCGAAGCGCGCGCTGCCGGCGCTGAACCGCCTCACGCACGAGGACCAGCGGCAGATTTTCTCAGAGAACGCGCAGGGCGTGCTCGGGGCGGCCCGAAAACCCGCGATGTCCCGGCGCGTGCCCGAGGCCGGGTGAAAAAGGAGATCGTCTCCCGCAGCGCAGTGGCTGCGCCGGTGGCAGGATTCCCGGTCGCCACGCGCGCCGGCCACCTACTGTTCATCTCCGGCCGCGCAGGGCTCGATTACGCGACCGGCATGCCGCTTACGGGGTATCGCGAGCTCGGTCGCAAGCCAGTGCCTGCGCTCGGCTTGCTCGCCCCCGACAGCTGGGAAGAGGTGTTCGTGTCCCAGGCGGCGCGCATCTACGAAGATCTCGAGACGCTGCTCGCGGAGCACGGCGCGCGCAGGACGGACCTGCTTTTCTACAGCATCTACGCGCGCGAGATGCGCAACTTTCCCGTCATTGCGCGCACGCGCGCAGCCCTGTTCGAAGGCGGCGTCGCGCCTCCGAGCACGGCGTCGCAGGTGCCGGGACTGTTGTACCCCGAGGCGGTGGTTTACTTCGATCCGCTGGCGATCATCCCGGATCCGGCGCGGGGAATTGCGAAGCAGGTGTTGTCGTCCCGGCATGTCGTCCAGGGGCCGCTCTCGAACTACGAGCTCGCCACGCGCGCCGGCGACTACACCTTCTATGCGGGCGTCGTCGGCGCGCATCCGGAAACCGGGATGATCGTCTGCGGCGCGGACGAGCTGCGCGATGACGCATGGCCGCGGCCGGCCGGTGGACTCGCCGCACGCCTGCGGCTCGAGCCGCTCTCCGCGCAGACTTACACGATATACAGGCTGATGCGCGACATGCTCGAAGAGCATGGCACAGGCTTAACGAATCTGCTGCGGGTCAATGCGTACCTGCGCGACATGGGCGAGCTGCCGGAGATGGAGCGCATCGCCGGCCAGTTTTTTCCGGGAGCTGCGCCGGCGGGCACCGCGATCGGGGTCGAAAGTCTGGCGCGGCGCGACTTCTATATCGAAATCGAAGGCATCACCTATGGTGGTGTGGTGCAGAGATGCCCGACCCAGCCGGAGGTTGCGTCGTGGGGACAGTACGCGAACGCGGTGCGCGGCGGCGAGCTGGTCTTTGTCTCGGGGCTGTTCGGCTGCGATGCGGCATCCGGCCGCATGGTGGCACGTCCTGCGGACCTGAATCCGGTGCATGAGCACGAAGTCGAGCACATCATCCGCGGGACGCAATTGCGCACGCGCGCACAGCTTGCGGCGGCGGTGCAGGCACGCCATATCGTCGCGCAGTTGGGTGCGGTGCTCGAGCATCTGGGCTCGCACCTGAATTCGCTGCTCAAAGTCACCGTCTACTTGCGCGACATGGCGGACTGTCCCGTCGTACACAACGTTCTGCGCGCGACGCTGGGCGACGATCCCCCCGCGATCACCACGCTCGCGGTGGCCGATTTGCCCCTGCGGGAAGCCCGGCTGCAGATCGAGGCAGTGGCACTGTGATCAGGGCGGCCGCTGGCCGCCGCCCTCGGTCGGCACGGGTGCGCTATGGAACGACACGCTTGCGCGCTACGCCTTCACGATGCAGGATGTGCTGCACCCGCCCGGGTGGGGGAATCGTGTCCGCAATGCTGCCAAGACCGAACGCAGCGCGCGCAAGGCAACCGCTAACGCAGGAGTCCAGCCATGGAAAAGCGCAGGGTCGTGCTTCCGGATATCGAGCGGTTCTACGCCGCGACGCTGCACCGGAGCATTCCGGAATATCAGCCGATCAGGATCGCCCATGCGATCGTGACCAAAGGCGGCCACACCTTGCGTATGTCCGGCTACCCGGCGATCGGTCCCGACGGCATCATCGGCAGGAATGACATGCGTGTGCAGACGCTGCAGGCGCTCGACTATGTGAAGCGCACCGTCGAGGCGGGGGGCGGCACGTGGGACGACATCGTCCACATGACGTTTTATTTCACCGACCGCGAGAAATGGCATCGCGAAGCGATTCCCGCGCGCGTCGAATTTTTCCAGCAGCATACGCGCAGCGGCGAGCTGCCGTGCATCACGTCGATCGGGGTTGCTGCGCTGATGCATGCCGACATGCTGATCGAAGTGGAAGCAACCGCGGTCTGGGATTGACTTGGGTGGAGGGCTCATGAGCACTTCGGTGCAGGCGGGTCGGCTGTTGTGGGCGGTCGCATTGCTGGCAACGGCCGGCGAGCTGGTGATGGCGCAGAATAAACCGATCGCCGGCGACGCCAGGGATTACCCCCACAAGCCGATACGCTGGATCATCGATTTCGGCGCGGGTGGACTATCCGATACGCTCGCCCGCTTCGTGGCGCAGAAGCTCGCCGAGAGCTGGGGCCAGCCGATCATCAACGAGGCGCGGCCGGGGGTCAACGGCACGATCGCCTATGATCTCGCGGCGAAAGCCACGCCGGACGGCTACACGCTGGTTTTCCTGTCGACGCCGTTTTCGATCAACGCCAGCGTCTACGCCAAGCTGCCTTATGACACGCGCCGGGATTTCGCGGCGATTACGCTGATCGCGATGTACCCGAATATCCTGGTGGCGCACCCGAAGGTGCCCGCCAAAACCGTCGCCGAGCTCATCAACTACGCCAAGAGCAAGCCGGGCGGCCCGACGTGGGCGACCGTCGGCGCAGGCAGCTCGCCCTACCTCGCAACCGAGCTCTTCCGCAAGCAAGCGGGATTCGACGGCGTCCACGTGCCTTACAATTCGAGCCCGGTGGCGCTCGCGGATCTGGCGGGCGGCCGGATCGAGTTCATGTTCGTCAACATGCCTACCGCAATCACGTTCATTCGGGGTAATCGCATCCGGCCCGTCGGCATCGCATCTCCCGCGCGCAGCGCGCTGCTGCCCGATGTGCCAACGATCGCAGAGTCGGGCTTGCCCGGGTTTCAATCGGTCGGCTATGCCGGCGCTGCCGCGCCCGCAAGGGTGTCGAAGGCGATCATCGACAAGCTCAATGCGGAAATGGTGCGCGCGCTCAAAATGGCGGACGTGCAGGAGCGCATCCAGAACCTAGGCGGCGAGCCGCGCTCGAGCACTCCGGCTGAGTTCCAGCGCTTTCTCGAGGATGAGATCGCCCGCTGGGCGCCCGTCGCCCGGGACGCCGGCGTCAAGCTCGAACGCTGAGGCGACAGATGCCGGATACCCCCACAGCCATCGGCGCCGTGCGCATCCCCGGCACCGACGTTCACTGCGCGCCCGCGATCAAGGCCGGCAACTGGGTGTTCCTGACGGGTATCGAGGCGGTCGACTATGCGACCGGCCTGCATGCGGCAGTCGCGGGGCATCCCGGGTTGCCGCATCACGCGCTGCCCAGGCACCGGCGCGAAGGCGATTTCATCTGCGCGCGCTTCAGGGAATTGCTCGAACAGGCGGGCACCAGCTTCGCCCACACGGTCCGGCTCGATCAGTACTACCCGACGTGGAAAGCCGTCGATCCTTACCACCTCGCGCGGCGGGCGGCGTTCGGGGATTACATACCGCCGAGCACATCGGTGATCATGAGCGAGCTGCTGACGCCCGGCGCGGACATTACTGCATCGCTCCTTGCCGTCGTACCCGGCGGTGGCCGCGAGCCGCGGCGCATTCCGACGCCCCAGGTCACCGCGCCCGTCTGGTCGGGATTCGTCCCGGCGGTCGCGGCAGGCGATTTCGTCTTCGTCGCGGGACAGATGGCGCGTGGCGCCGACGGCAATCCCGATCCGCGCGCGCACGTCGCGTCGCACAGCCGCTGGGGCGGCTACGAGATCCGCCGGCAGACGGAGTATCTGATCCGGGAAAAGTTATTGCCTGCGCTGCACGCTGCGGGATCTTCACCCGCCAACGCGGTCAAGGCACAGGTGTATCTGCGCAACGTCGATGACACGTCGCACTTCCTCGATGTCTGGAACAGCCAGTTCGGAGCCCGCCAGTGCGCGCTTTCGATCGTGCCGACGCTCGATTTCGGACTGGTGCCGGGCGTGATCGAGATCAATCTCATTGCCGTGACCGACGCGGGCACGACCCAAAAAGCCGTCGTTGACGGCTGCATCCCGGCGGAGATGACCTTCGGCGCCGCGGCGGTGCGCGCGGGCGATCTGCTGTTCTGCTCGGGATTAATGGCAGTCGATGGGGGAGGACCGATTGCGGCGGCGCGTGCTGGAGCGGGGATCCCCTATCTGGGGACGCGGGCGCGCGCGCAAATGCAATACATCGTCGCTGCCATCGATGCGGTGTGCACAGCCGGCGGCACGAAGCTCGCCAATGTCGTGCGCATCCATCAGTTCCACACCGATCTGGGCGAGCTTTACCCGATGCTGCGCGCCTGGCAGGAAGCGCTGTCCGGCGCACCCGTTCCCTTCAGCGCGGTGAGGGTACCCGCGCCTTTGGCGGTGCCCGTGTGCAGCGTGATCGTCGATCCCTGGATATACGCGCCGTAACACGGGCGAACTGCGCGAGAACTCAGGGAATCTGGCGCTGATAGCGCCGCACCCTCGCTTCATCGACCTCGATGCCCAGTCCCGGGCCCGAGCCGACATGCGCATGACCCTGGTCGATGGAAAGCGGCGTGCGCACGACGTCGTCGGCGAGATACTGACTCGACAGGCTGACGCCCCACTCGACGGCGGGCACGGCGGCGGCAAGGTGCAGTACCGCTGCCGTGGCTATGCCCGATTCGGCGATTTTGCACGCGAGGTTGACCCTCATGCCGAGCGCGCCGCACGTCTGTGCCGCGCGGTAAACGCCCGCCAGCCCGCCGAGCTTGATCGTTTTCAGACTGGCGCCGCTCGCCGCTCGCGCTTCATGGTGGCGCAGGAGGTCGGATACGGCGTGCACACCCTCATCGCAGCCGATCGGCACGCGGCTGGCCGCCGCGACGCGTGCCATGCCGGCCAGATCGTGCCCCGCGACGGGCTGTTCGAAAAAATCGAGACCGCTGCCGTCCACCGCTTGCACGTAGGCGATCGCCTGTTCGACGGTATAACCCTGGTTCGCGTCAGCCGAGATGAGGTGACCACTGCCCAATGCCTCGCAAATACGCCGCGTGCGCGCCGCGTCGTCGCGCGGGTCGCCAATGCCTACCTTGATCTTGTAAGCAACGAACCCTGAAACGCGCTTGTCGCGAGCTTCCGCGATGTCACCCTCGGTGCTGCCGGTGCCCACCAGCCACAGCACCGCGATGCGATCGCGCAGCTTGCGGCCCAGCAGTTCGAATACGGGCTTGCCCGTCGCGTTGCCCAGTGCGTCGTGCAAGGCCATTTCGACGGCGGACTTCGCCGACTGATTGCCGTACATCAGGCGATCCATCCGCGCGCTCGCCTGCGCGATCTCGTCGGCGGCGACCCCCCGCACGGCGGGCATCATGTAGCGCAGCGCGGCAATCATGCTTTCGACGGTCTCGCCCGTCATCGCCGGCGCGGAGGCGGCTTCGCCCCATCCCGTGTGTCCGCTGTCGAGCTCGACCTTGACCAGCACGTTGTCCGCGCTGCTGATCAGCACCCCGGCCATCTTCATCGGCTTGTTCATGGGCAAGCTGACGGCGATCGCCTCGATATGGGCGACGCGCGCGCGCACCTCGGTGCGGCTGGCGGTGGCGGCGGGCGCAGTCGTTTCGACGATCATCGGCCAGCGGCGCGGCGTCGGGGTACTGCCTGCGCCGGCGACATCATTTCTTCGGCTCGTCGATGCGGCCGATCGCTTTGACCGCTGCGGCCAGGCGCCGGTAATCGGCGTCGAAAAATTTCTTGAACTCGGGCGTATCCCGGTAATCGATGACGACCTGCGATTTCGACATCGCGTCCTGGAACAGCGGATCGGCAACCGACTTTCTCACGACGTCGCGCAATTTCGTGAAGGTCGCTTCGGGCACGGCGGCGGCGGTGAAAAGGCCGACCCAGAGATAGGCTTCGACGTCGTAGCCGGTCTCCTTGAGCGTAGGCACGTCGGCGAGCGATGCAGCGCGCTTGACGTCAGAAACCCCGAGCGCACGCAGCTTGCCCGACTTGATATGCGGATAGACGGCGGCAAGTCCTCCCGCGGTGATATCGACGTGGCCGCCGAGCAGCTGAATGATCGCGGGCCCGCCGCCGGTCGTCGGAATGTGGCGCATCTTGAGACCGGCCGCATCGAGGAACATCGCCGTGGGCACGTGAGTAATGCCGTATGGCCCCGACGACGAAAACGACATCGCGCCCTGTTTGGCCTTGGCAGCTGCCACCAGCTCCTTCACCGTCTTGATCGCATTTTCCGACTGCACGCACAGCACCAGCGGGTCGGCGCTCAGCAGCGCGATCGGTGCAATCTGCTCGAGCTTGTACGGCGATTCGATGCCGAACAGCTTGTCCTTCTCGATCGCCAGATAAATATTCGGCGTCGTCACCAGGACGTTATAGCCGTCGGCCGGCTGATTCGCCACAAATGCGGTCCCGGACGCGGCCGTGGCGCCGGGCTTGTTCAAGACCGGTGCCGGCTGCTTGTAGAGCTTCTCGATCACTGCACCCAGCGGCTGGGCGTGGATCTGGTTCATACCCCCGGGCGGATTGGGTACGATGAGATTGAGCGTGCGCGCAGGAAATTCCTGTGCATGGCCGCCGAGCGCGGTGAAACCGAAGATCGCAGCAAGCAGCACGCGTTTCATGTTCACTCCCTCGAGGAATTATCGTGGCGGGCTCGAGACACCGTAACGCTGGCGGCACGGCGATGTCAACCCAGCCAACCCCCCGTGTTGGCAATCCAGTCTTCTTCCGTTAGCCTAGGAGCTTGTCGGACTTGAGTCCGACAAGCTCCTTAGGCAAAACCGCCCCCGGAAAAAATGCGCAAGTGTCGTCAAAAAAGCCATCGCCATGTCGTGCTGCGTGCTGACGAGGTGAAACGGCTGTGGAATTAGACATTATTCAGAAAAAATGGGGCGGTTTTGCTAGCGGCTCGCACGATAGTCCCCCAACAGCCTAGAGCGACGATGTTCAACCCCTTCCAGCAACCGCAATTGATCAAGACCGAAGTTTTTGCGTCGATGCCGTCGAAGTTCCGCAGGAAATCGCGCACGGCATGGTCCGATCCCAACCGCCAGGGCGCGGAAGTCGAGTGTTTCCTGGAGGGGCCGTCGTTCGATCGTGAAGGCAACCTCTGGTTCACGGATATCCCGTTCGGGCGCATCTTCCGCATTTCTCCCAAAGCCGGGCGCGATCAGGAATGGGACCTCGTCACGCAGTACGCCGGCTGGCCCAACGGGCTCAAGATCCACAAGGACGGCCGCATTTTCATCGCCGACTACAAGGACGGGCTGCTCACGCTGGATCCGAAATCCGGCAAGCTCGAGACCATCCTGCGCACTGCCCACAGCGAAGGCTTCAAGGGGCTGAACGACCTGCACTTCGCATCGAACGGCGACCTGTATTTCACCGACCAGGGACAGACCGGTATCGCCGACCCCACCGGCCGCGTTTTCAGGCTGCGTGCCGATGGCGGGCTCGATCGATTGTGCACGAACGTGCCGAGCCCGAACGGCATTACCCTGTCGACCACGGAAAAGCACTGCTATGTCGGCGTCACGCGCTCGCAGCAAATCTGGCGGCTGCCGCTGATGGCCGACGGCTCGATCAGCAAGACGGGCGTCGCGGTGCAGCTTTCCGGCGGCGTCGGCGGCCCCGACGGCATCGAGATGGATGCGGAGAACGGCCTGCTCGTGTGCCATCTGGGCGTGGGCATCTGGCGGTTCGACAGCAACATGCTGCCGACGCATCTGATCCATTCCGACGACCACAAACACCATCATCTTGCCAATGTCGCGTACGGCGGACCCGATCTCAAGACGCTCTACATCACCGAATCGCTGTCCGGCGATATCCTCGTGGCCAGGCTGCCGGTCGCGGGCAAAAAGCTGTTCGCTCATCAGTAGGCCACCATGCCAGGCGAGATCAAGAGCATCCTTATCTACGGTTATGGCGTCATGGGCCGCGGCGTGGCCCGCACGTTCGCGGGCTGCGGTTTCGACACCACCATCCGCAGCAGCCGCGCGCGCGAGCTGACCGACGTGCCGCAAGGCGCCCGCGCGGCCGCCGAGCTGCCCGCCGCCGCGCCGGATCTCGTGATCGAGTTCGTGCCTGAGGAGGTGGCTGCCAAGCGTGCGGTCTACGCAGAGCTTGAAGCTGCCTATCCGGAGGCCGATGACATGCTCATCGCGACCGGCACCTCGGGGCTCGATCTCGTCGAGCTCGCCGCTGGCCTGCGAAGGCCCGAGCGCTTTCTCGGCATCCACTACTTCATGCCGGCCGACAAGGCGCTTGTCGTCGAAGTGATGGCGGGCGCCGCTACGCCGCCGCCGGTGGTGGATCGCGTGGCGGCCGCCTTGCGGCGCTCCGGCAAGGAGCCCGTCGTTCTCTACAAGCCCATCGTCGGGTTTCTGGTCAACCGCCTGCAGCACGCGATCCTGCACGAGGCCTATTACCTGATCGAAGCCGGCGTTGCGAGCGCGGCCGACATCGATCACGCCGCGCGCCGGATGCTTGCGCCGCGCATGTGCCTCAACGGACTGATACTGCAGAAGGACGTGAGCGGGCTCAGGATACACGCGGACGCACAGGCATCCATCGTGCCCAAGCTTTTCCACAATGGAGTGCCCAATCCCATGCTGCAGGCGATGGCGCGCGACGGAGAAACAGGCATTGCCGCAGGCCGGGGTTTCTACGATTGGGCGGGGTGCGACGTCGAAACCGTGCGGCGGCAGGCGTCCGAGCAGCTCGGCAAGCTGCAGGATTTTCTCGATAGCGATGCGAACGCGCCGGCGGCGGAAACGCAGCCGCAGCCGCGCGATCCGCGCCGCCGCACCTAGCTTCCGGCCAGGCACCGCACACGCTTGGACGCCCGGGTACAGTCCGCCAATCGCGCGGCGTTCGCGGCGGGCGTGCGTGAAGCGCTCGGCGTACCGGTCGCAGTGCTCGGCGCGGGTTATCTGGGCTTCGGTGCGCTGGTCGGCTCCTACGGCGGATCGATATGGGTCGTTTTCGTTACGACGGTGACGATCTGGGCGATGCCTGGCCAGCTCATCCTGATGGATATGTGGCAGATCGGCGCGCCGGCGATCGCCGTCGTGCTGGCGGTAACGCTGACCAACGCGCGGTTCCTGCCGATGACGCTGACCCTGATGCCCGTGCTGCGCGATCAAAGCCATCCCCAGTGGCGCTATTACGTTGCGGCACATTTCGTGGCGATGACGTCGTGGGCGGTGTGCATGCGGCGTTGTCCCCAGTTGCCTGCGCCCGGACGGCTTTTTTATCTGAGCGGCTTCTCGCTGTCGTGCATTGCGGTGAGTGCCGTTGCCGGCGTGCTGGGCTATCTGGTCGCGGGCTCGATACCGGAGGGCATACGGTTGGGGCTCGTGTTCCTGACGACGGTTTATTTCTTCGTGATCCTCATCGGCGAGGTGCAAACCCGGCTCGCGGCGATCGCGCTCGTCGCGGGGGCGGTGGCAGGGCCGCTCCTGTACCTCGTCACGCCGCAGTGGAGCGTGCTGGCAGCCGGGTTCGCGGGCGGCACGGTCGCTTTCCTGATCAACAAGTCGCTGGCGCGCCGCCATGCTTGAGCTGTGGCTGCTCGTGCTCGTTTGCACGCTGACGACATATCTGTGGCGGGGGCTGGGGGTACTGCTTGCGGGGCGTATCGAGGCCGGAGGCGACATCTTCAACTGGGTTGCCTGCGTCGCGTACTCGATGGTGGCCGGGCTGATCATGCGCATCATCATCATGCCCACCGGGCTGCTCGCATCGAGCCTGCTCGTCCATCGTCTCATCGCGTGCGGGCTCGGATTGGCCGCTTTTTACGCGTGCCGCCGCAATCTGTTCGTCGCGGTCGGCGTCGGCGCGCTGACGCTGACCGTGCTCGACTATTTGCGCGTGCTTGCGGCCTAGCCCCGCGCAGCGGGGAAACTTACAATACGGGTTTACCGGACACGCCTTTGGCTACCATCGATGTCACGCGCGACGGCGACGTCGCCACCGTCGCGCTCAATAATCCCGGCAAGCTCAACGCATTGACCGTGAGCATGTGGCAGGCGCTGGCGCGCGTCATGCACGCGCTTTCCGCAGACGACGCGCTGCGCTGTATCGTCCTGCGCGGGGCCGGCGAGGATGCATTCGCGGCCGGCGCTGACATCGCCGAGTTTGCGCACGCGCGCAACGATTTCGAGCAGGGCAAGGTTTATCACCATGAGTATGTCTTCGGTGCGCTCAGGGCGGTCGGCGAATGCCGGCATCCGACGGTGGCGCTGGTCAGGGGACCCTGCGTCGGCGGCGGGCTGGAAATCGCCTGTCAGTGCGATCTGCGCATCTCCGGCGCGTCGGCCCGCTTCGGCGTGCCGATCAACCGCCTCGGTTTCGCCATTGCCTACGGTGAGCTTGCCGGCTTGCTGTCGCTTGCCGGGCCCGCGGTGGCGGCGGAAATTTTGCTCGAAGGCAGAGTGTGGGATGCGGGCGAAGCGTATGACAAGGGACTGCTCACTCGGGTGGTGCCGGACGACAGGGCGGAAGCGGAAGCCTATGCGACGGCACGCCGCATCGCGGATGGTGCGCCGCTGGTCGCGCGCTGGCATAAGCAGTTCATCCGGCGCCTGACGCCGCAAGCGGCGCCGCTTACCGCGTCCGAAATCGACGCCAACTTCGATTACTTCAAGACCGAGGATTACCGTATCGGCTACAATGCTTTTATACACAAGCGTAAGCCGAGGTTCGTCGGACGGTAGGATGACCAGCAAGGATGAAACCGGGCGTGGCAACCATACGCACTACGGGATTCCGCAATGCAAGCAAGCTCTGGAGCAGTAGGTCATGCTGAGCGGCTTGTTCGACCAATACGGCAAGGCGAAATCGGCAGCCGGCGTAAAAAATCTACAGGCGCTCTGCCACCGGCTGCTGTCCGAGGCGGGCGCCGCCAACAGTGCAGCGATTGCAACACAAGTCATCAGCAGTTATGTCGTGCTCGACCCGGAGTCCCGCGCCGCGTTCTTCGAGTTTCTCGATTCCGCTCTCGGCGTAGATCGCGAGCGCCTGCTCCTCGCGGCGAAATCATACGCTGAAGACCCCGGTGCGGAGCGGCTGCCCGAGCTGCAGCATGCGGCGGAACCGTTGCGGCAGGAATTATTGCGGCGGATCAACCGCGCGCCCGGCGGCGTTGCCGCGATCGTCGCGATGCGCCGCGATCTGCTGAAAGCGGTGCGCAATCACCCGCAGCTGCGCGCCGTGGACACCGACTTCAGCCATCTGCTGTCGTCGTGGTTCAACCCGGGCTTCCTGAATCTCCAGCAAGTGGACTGGAACGCTCCCGCCGCGCTGCTCGAGAAAATCGTCCGCCACGAGGCGGTGCACGAAATCCGCGGATGGAGCGATCTCAGACGGCGGCTGCAGCCCGACCGGCGCTGTTTCACTTTCGTTCATCCGCAGCTTCCCGGCGAGCCGCTGATCTTCGTCGAGGTCGCGCTCGTCAACGCGATACCGCAGACCATCGCGCAACTGATCGGCGCCGAGGCCCATGCGCAGACATCAGGGCGATTCAACGTCGCGGTGTTTTATTCCATCAGCAACTGCGAGCCTGGCCTCAAAGGCGTGTCGCTCGGGAATTTCCTGATCAAGCGCGTCGCCAAGCAGTTGCAGGCGGAGATACCGTCCGTCAGGCAGTTCTGCACGCTGTCACCGATCCCGGGACTGCGCAGCTGGCTGACGAAGTTCGACCGCAGCAATCTTCCGGCCGCCTGGCCGGCGCCGGTTCGCGCCCGCGTGGCCAGCGCCGTCGAAACGCTGCGCAAACGATTCGGGCCGGACCTCGAAGCGCTGGCAACCGCAGTGCGCGAAGGCGCCTTGAGCGCCGGAGAGACGGCCCGCCTCGCGCAATGCGCAGCGGCGTTCCTCGAGCGCGAGACCCTCACCGAGCGCGGCGACCCGGTGGCCCGCTTCCATCTCGACAACGGCGCGCGGATCGAGCGCGTCAACGTAAACGCCGATCTCTCCGCGAAGGGGGTGCGGGATTCATTCGGCGTCATGGTGAACTATTTGTACGACCTCGCGGCGATCGAAGCGAATCACGAGCGATTCGTTCGCGGCGAAGTGGTTGCCAGCCGTCAGGTGACGGCGCTTCTTTGAGGCTGTTGTTTTCGTCACCGCGCGTCGGGCTCGACAAATCTCTAAACCGAACGGGAGATTCCCATGAAAGCTATATCACTAATCGCGTTGACCGCTTTGAGCCTCGTCGCGGTGCAGGCTGCCGCGCAGGATTGGCCGGCTAAGCCCGTGACGATCATCGTTCCCTTCCCCGCCGGCGGCGGGACTGACGCCTTCGCGCGGCCGCTTTCCGCGTTGCTCACCCAGCAGCTCGGCAAGCAGGTGATCATCGACAACCGTGGCGGCGCCGGCGGGACGCTGGGAGCGACGGCCGCCGCGCGCGCTCCGCGCGACGGTTATACCTATTTCATGGGCGCCGTGCATCATGCGATTGCCCCGAGCGTCTACAAGAAGCTCGATTACGACATCGAGAAGGATTTCACGCCGCTCGCGGTCGTCGCCGTGGTGCCGCAGGTGGTGGTGGTCAGCCCGAAGCGCATCAAGGAAACCGATCTGCGCAGCTTTATCGCGCTCGCAAAAAAACAACCGGGCAAGCTCAACTATGCATCCGCCGGCAACGGGACTTCGCACCATCTCGCGGGGGAATTGTTCAAGATCGCCGCCGGCGTCGATCTCGCCCATGTTCCGTACAAAGGCGCCGGTCCTGCGCTGCAGGATCTGATCGGCGGCCAGGTCGACGTCATGTTCGATGGGCTGGGCTCCTCCGCCCAGCACATCAAGAGCGGTTTCATCAGGCCGCTCGCCGTCGCTGCGAAATCCCGGTCCGCGGCGTTGCCCGACGTGCCCACGGCCGCCGAAGCTGGCGTCAAGGGCTACGAAGTCGCGACGTGGTATGCGCTGTGGACCGTCGCCGGCACCCCGGCTCCCATTGTCGAGCGCATGGTGGCCGAAGTCAGGAAGGCCCTCGCCGCGCCTGAAGTCAAGAACGTCTGGCAGTCCCAGGGCGCGACCACCGGCGCCGCCAACTCGAAGGAAATGGCGGCTTTCGTGTCAGCCGAAATCGCGAGATGGGCCAAGGTCGCGAAGAGCGCCAACATTCAACTCGACTGAAGGAGCCAGCGATGCCGGGACCGTTATCGCATATCAAGGTGCTCGACCTCTCGCGCGTGCTCGCCGCGCCATGGACCGGCCAGAATCTGGCCGACCTCGGCGCCGAGGTGATCAAGGTCGAGCGGCCCGGCAAAGGCGATGATTCGCGCGCGTTCGGTCCACCGTGGCTCAAGGACGCGAGCGGACGGGACACGCGTGAATCCGCCTATTTCGCCGCCGCGAACCGCGGCAAGCGATCGGTTACCGTCGACCTTGCGAAGGCCCCGGGCCAGGAGATCGTCCGCAAGCTCGCCGCGCGGTCCGACGTGCTGCTCGAGAATTACAAGGTCGGCGATCTCGCGCGCTACGGTCTCGCGTACGGCGACATCAAGAAAGTCAATGCGGGCATCATTTATTGCTCGATCACCGGCTTCGGCCAGACGGGACCGGACAAGGACAAGCCCGGCTACGATTTCATGATCCAGGGCATGGGCGGGTTGATGAGCATCACCGGCGAACGCGACGATCAGCCGGGCGGCGGGCCGCAGCGCGTCGGCGTGCCCATCGTCGATATGATGACGGGAATGTACGCGACGATCGCGGTGTGCGCTGCGCTGGCGCACCGCGAGCAGACGGGCGCGGGCAACTATATCGACATGTCGCTGCTCGACACCCAAGTCGCGTTCCTCGCCAATCAGGGGATGAATTATCTGGCGACCGGGGAAACGCCGCAGCGGCTGGGCAATGCGCATCCCAACATCGTGCCGTATCAGACCTTCAGGACCAGCGACGGCGACATCATCCTCGCCTGCGGCAATGACAACCTGTTCAACAAATTCTGCGCAGTCGCGGGGTGCAGCCAGCTCGCCACCGAGGCGCGCTTCGCGACCAACGGCAAACGGGTCGAGAACCGCGCCGAGCTCACGCCGCTGCTGGCGGCGATCTTTGCCCGGCGCACAACGCGCGCCTGGGTCGCGGCGCTCGAGGAAGCGGGCGTGCCGAATGGCCCGATCAACACCATCGAGCAGGTCTTTCAGGAACCGCAGGTGGTCGCGCGCGGCATGCGCATCGAGCTCGAGCATCCAAGTGCCGGCAAGGTGCCGCTGGTGGCGAGCCCGATGCGTTTCTCCCACACGCCGGTGAGGCACGAAATGCCGCCGCCGACGCTGGGGCAGCATACCGACGAGGTGCTGCGCGGGGTCTTGAAGCTGGACGATGAGGAGATCGCCGGGTTACGCAAAGCCGGAGTCGTTTAGGTCCCGCATTTCAACGTTGCGGTTACGACTGGATTGATTGCCATCGTCCCCTGATGAGGTCGCACACATCGCATGCGATCTTGCGATCGCGTCGCTGATATGCTCGCGGGAAATAAAACCATGCCGGAGGCGAACGATGAAACCTGTTGCGATGTCGTTGGTTTTCGCCGCGTGCTTTGGCCTGAGCGCGCTCTCCGCCGCGCAGACCGCGCTGCAAACCTATCCGAACCGATCCATACGCCTGATCGCGCCGTCGGGTGCAGGCGGTCCAGTCGACGTCATTGCGCGCACGATCGCGCAGGGATGGTCGGACATCCTGGGCCAGCAGCTGGTGGTCGACAATCGCGCCGGCGCGGCAGGCCTCATCGGCACTGAGCTCGTCGCGAAGGCGGCACCCGACGGCTACACGCTGTTAATGGGTTTTTCGGGGCCGCTCGCGATCGTACCGAGCCTCAACGACGCGACACCGTACGATCCGCTGCAGGATTTCGCACCGATATCGCTGGTCGCCTCGGCACCCTACGTGCTGCTGGTCAACGTCGGTCTCCCGGCAAAAAGCGTGAAGGAGCTCGTGGCGCTTGCGAAATCGCGGCCGGCCAAGCTCAATTTCGCTTCCGGGGGAACCGGAACCGGGATCCACATGGCCGGTGAACTTTTCAACCTGGCGGCGGGCGTGCGCATCACGCACGTCGCATACAAAGGGGCAGCACCCGGCATGACCGCCTTGATGGCGGGCGAGGTCGGCATGATGTTCAATGGCTTGTCGGCGGCGCTGCCGCTCATGAAAGCCGACAGGGTGCGCGCGCTGGCCGTGGCGGGCGACAGGCGCTCGCCGCTGGTGCCGGAGCTGCCCACGATCAGCGAGAGCGGTTTACAGTTCAGCACGGCGGGGTGGTATGGGGTCCTCGCGCCGCGCGGCACGCCGCGGCCCGTTCTGGCGAAGCTGCATGCGACGCTGGTGCAGACCCTGAAGGCGCCCTCGACCAAGGAGCGACTTGCGGAAATGGCCGTCGAAGACATCGGTTCGACGCCAGAGGAATTCACGAAAAGGATGCGCGAGGAGCTGGCGACGTGGAGGCGGGTGGTCAACGCGGCAGGGTTGAAGGGCAACCCGGCGAACTAGCATCAGCAGCTCGCGCCTGGCGCTGCGGCGTGCCGGCGGCGCGTCACAACAGGCTCAAAATGAACTTCCACTCGGCGGGCTCGACCGGCGTGATCGATAGCCGGTTGCCCCGCTGCAGCAAACGCATATCGGCCAGCTGCGAATATTCACGCAGCTCGGAGAGCGGCACCAGCCGCGTCTTCCTGGCGAGTCGCACATCGACGTTGTACCAGCGTGGCTTGGCGCGCGTCGACTTGGGGTCGAAATATTTGCTCTTGTAGTCGAACTGGGTCGCGTCGGGATAGGCGACCCGGGCGACTTCGACGATGCCCGCGATTCCCGGAACTTCGCAGCTTGAGTGATAGAACAGCGCCTGGTCGCCGAGCTTCATTTCGTCGCGCATGTAATTGCGCGCCTGAAAGTTGCGCACCCCGAACCAGGGCGTCGTCTTCTTCGCGGCGCGCATCAGATCGTCGATGCTGAAATCGTCGGGCTCGGATTTCATCAACCAGTAACTCATGGCAACGCCTCAGCTGAGATCGCACTCAAGCGGAACATTCCAGCGGGGCGAGGATGCACCTCGAGCCCCGCGCCCGCCGCCAAAAAAAATGCGGCGCTAAGCCGCATTTCAAGAAATGGTCCCCCGCAAATGCCGTTGGGCCTGCATCTTGAACCAACGGTCCAAGTGGTCGCTTTCCGGACACATCAGGCGCTTCCTGTCGGACGCGCACAACAGTGTCACTATAGGCCGCAACCTTCTAGCAAATATTGGTTCAAAGAATTTAAGGCCCTGACGAACACCGCAGGGGATTAACCCGCAGCCGGCACCGTCGTCGCCGGCTAAAACAACTTTTCCTGTTCGGCTAGCGCCTGATCCAGGGTCGTCTCGATACTGGCCATTCTACGCTTAAACTCCGACACATCAAAGTTGCCGAAGCGCGTCGTGAGAAATTCGTGCGAGATGTTGAGCGCCGCCATGATCGCCACGCGGTCCATGCCGGTGACTTTGCCCTGATCCTTGATCTCCTGCATCTTCAGATTCAGATAATCGACGGCCTGTAACAAAGCCTTCTGCTCTTCCGGAGTGCACGCGACGCGAAACTCGCGCCCCATGATCGTCACCTGCATGCCTTTGGCATCGGCGCTCATACTTCTTCCTCGGGAATCTGAGTAAGCAGTGTCTCGAGACGAATGCGCGCGTCACCCACCTTGTCCGCCAGTTGCTTGTTTTCGCTCTGTGCAGAGGCAAGCTGCTGGCGCAATTGATGGTTGTCGGCGCGCAACCGCTGACACAGCGCCACGAACTGATTTATTTTTTCTTCGAGCGACTTGAGCTCAGCATCCATAAGCCACACTATAGTTTGGAAAATCTTGATAAGTCAACACCTAAGCAACTTTTGTGAATGTGGTTTGATATCGAAACTTTGGCCGACGGAAAACCCTGCGCCGATTTTCATGGATTTGTAAAGCGAATGCTGCGGGTGCGCCACGTGCGCACCCCGGGAAGATGAGGCAGCCGTAGTGTTCGCGGACGCCAGCCATCCCGCCGCCGCAAAAGGAAGTAAAATCTCCCCGTTGCCGCGGGCCTGATCCAGCGGCAACACGGTTCCAGGTGCCCGGGTCGCCGTTCGCGACCCGGGATAATCGGGAAACAAGTGCGGTAAAGCAGGACTGAGTAGTCAGGACCAAGGACTAAGGTAGAAGCGGCATTTGCTACCTCGAAGTCCTCAGTCCTGCGACGTGAGTCCTGTTTTCCCAATTCTTGTGCTGCCCCCGCAACGGTAAGCGAGCGTTGGGCGCGCCATCATGCCACTGGGCTTATTCGCCCGGGAAGGCGGCGCGTCAGGTCTCGCGAGCCCGTAGACCGGCCTCGAACCGCAGGGTAGGAAATGCCGCGGGGAGGCGGCGTTCGCGCCGTTTACGGTCGATGTGTCTTCCCCGGGTGTTTCCTCGTGCAAACAATCCGCACACGGTGGGTGTGCACTAGCCGAGGAAAAGCCATGCAACGTCGTCCCCAGCTCCCGCAATTGCTGTTCAGTTTCTGCGTTTGTTCAACACTGCTGTGCGCGTGTCTGCCGTCGATCGCGCAGCAGCCCCTGCGCGCAGCCGTGACCGAAGAAGTGGTGGTGACGGCCACGCGGTTCAGCGAGCCGCAGGACGCGCTTCCGGTGGGTGTCGTCGTCGTGACCGCGGAAGAGCTCCGGCGCAGCACGGCGCAGACCCTGCCGGAATTCCTCGCGCGCTTCGCCGGCATCCATGTGCGCGACAACACCGGTGGGCCCGATAGCCAGGTCGACATGCGCGGCTTCGGCATCACGGGCGATCAGAACACGCTGATCCTCCTCGACGGTCAGCGCCTGTCGGAGATCGAGCTCGTATCGGCGAAATGGTCGGCGATACCGCTGAACGCGGTCGAGCGCATCGAGATCATGCGCGGCAGCGGTTCGGTGCTCTACGGAAGCGGCGCCACGGGCGGCACGATCAATATCATCACGCGCACCGCGCGCCCAGGCGAGAAGACCGCGCTGCTGTACGGCGCTGCCGGCAGCTACGACAGCCGCGAGCTGCGCGGCAGTGCCAGCCTGGCGGGCGAGCGTGCAGGAATTGCGTTGAGCGCCAACCAGCTCGAGTCTGACAACTACCGTGACAATAATCATCTGCGCCAGCGCAATGCCGACGTGGGCATGCGCTGGGGCGATGCCGCGCGCAGCCTGAGCTTCAAACTCAGCGTCGATGAGCAGAATCTGCGCAACCCCGGCGTGCGCACGGCGGCGCAACTCGAAACCGATCGTCGGGGTGCAACCACCCCTGCGGATTTTTCCATTCGCCGCGGCGGCCGCGCCAACCTGGGTTTCAATACCCTGCTGGGAGACGCGGAGTTCGGCGTCAATCTGACCTACCGCTCGCGCGACGCGAAGGCGACGCAGCTGTTTTTTGGCGCAACGACGGAGCTCAAGACCCAGGTCGCAACCTGGTCCCTGACGCCGCGCCTGCGCGTGCCGCTGCCAATCGCCGGAAAACCCGGCGCCCTGGTGCTCGGCCTGGACGTCGAGGAGTGGGATTACGATTCTGTTTTCCAGGGCGGGTTCTTCAATTCACATGCGCTCGCATCGCAGCGCAACCGCGCCGGATACCTGCAGTATGGTATCGAGTTGACGCCCGACACACGGCTGACGCTGGGCGGCCGCATACAGCGCACCGAGAATTCGATCACCGAGCTCCTGCCTGTGCCTGCTACTGTGAACCAGGTGCGCACCCCGCACGCGCACGAGCTCGCATTGCGTCACCGCGTCATGCCCGGCTTCAGCGTCTTCGGCAAGATGGGCCGCAGCTTCCGCATTGCAACCGTCGACGAAAACCGCTTTCAGGTCACGCTGCTGGAACCGCAAACCTCGCGCGACCGCGAGATCGGCGCCGAGGCGCAATGGGGGATCGCCCGCATGCGGCTCGCGGCGTACCGTATGGACCTCGAAAACGAAATTTATTTCAGTCCGATCTTTCCGCCCTTCGGCGCCAACATCAACCTGTCGCCGACGCGGCGCGAGGGCGTGGAGCTGGAGACCCACTGGCAGCTGAGCCCGACCCTGACCGCGTTCCTGAACGCCGCCGTTACGAAGGCCAAGTTTCGCGAGGGCTCGTATGGCGGCATCAACGTCAGCGGCAACGACGTGCCGCTCGTCCCGACGCATGTCATAGCGGCGGGCGGCACGTGGCGGTTCGCGCCGCACACGGACCTAAGCGCATTCATGCGCGCGGTGGGGCCGCAGCGCTTCGACAACGATCAGGCCAACACGTTTGCGCAGCGTATCCCCAGCTACGCGACGCTGGACCTCAAACTGGCGCATGAAATCGGTGGCTGGCAGCTCGCAGTAACCGTGCGCAATCTGTTCGACCGCAAATACTTCAGCTACGGCATTGCCAATGCGGCCGGCACGACATTCAATGCCTACCCGGCGGCCGAGCGCAACGCATTCGTCTCGGCCGAGTACCGCTTCCGTTAACAGCCTCCTGCGCATCACCGGCGGCGGGCAACGGTGTGAACGCACCGGCTCGCCCGCGGTTTCGCGCAGCTACCCGGAAGCGCGGCCGGCCTGTAGGTTAGATCGAGATCTCCGCGGGAGTATCGCGCAGCAGTCGCGCTGCGCCGCGAGGCTTTTTTTGTAAAAACAGCCAAGTTTGCTATTGTTGCGGCCATGCGGCATATGACCAGCGCTGAGCTTTATCTGCGCCTGTTGAAGTACGTCGCGCCGTACTGGCGGCCGTTCGCGCTCTCGCTGCTCGGCATGGTCATCGTGGCCCTCACCGAGCCGGCGCTGCCGGCGCTGATGAAGCCGCTGCTCGATGGGACCTTCGTTCACAAGGACGAGATGCTGATGCGCTGGATGCCAGCGATCATCCTCGCCCTGGTCGTCGTACGCGGCCTCGCGGAGTATTTGGCGACGTTCGCCGGCAACTGGGTCGGCAACCGGCTGGTCATGGACCTGCGCGCCGCGATGTTCGCCAAGCTGCTGTCACTGCCGACCGCTGTCTACGACGACAGCGCGACCGGCAACCTGATATCCAAGCTCACCTATGACGTGACCCAGGTCGCCTCCGCGGGAACCAGCGTGCTCACCGCATTGTTCAAGGACACCCTTGCCCTGATCGGCCTGCTCGCCTGGATGTTCTACCTCAACTGGAAGCTCTCGCTGCTGGCGCTCGTGATGGCACCGCTGATCGTCGGCGTGGTGCGGATCATCAGCGTGCGGCTGCGCAACTCGAGCCGCATCGTGCAGCAGTCGATGGGCGACGTGACCCAGGTCCTCGAAGAGACGATCGACGGCCACAAGGTGATCAAGCTGTTCGGCGGTCAGCGCTACGAGGCGGCGCGGTTCGCGCAGCAGACCAACCGCGTGCGCCAGTATCTTATGAAACAGGCCGCTGCCGCTGCGGCCAGCGTGCCGATCGTGCAACTGCTTGCCGGGATCGCGCTCGCCACCATCGTCTACCTCGCGACGCAGCAGTCGAGCGCGAACGAGATCACCGTCGGCGGCTTTGTCTCTTTCATCACCGCGATGCTGATGCTGACGGCGCCGCTCAAGCGCATCACAAGCGTCAACGAGCCGCTGCAGCGGGGTCTCGCTGCGGCGGAAAGCGTGTTCGAGCTCATCGACCAGGAGAGCGAACGCGATCCCGGGCAGACCACGATTGCGCGCGCCCGCGGCGAGCTGCGCTTCGACCGCGTGACTTTTTCTTACGATGGCGCTTCCCGTCCCGCGCTCGACGGCATCTCGCTCGACATTGCACCGGGCGAGAGCATCGCGCTCGTCGGCGCGTCGGGCAGCGGCAAGAGCACGCTCGCCAGCCTGGTGCCGCGTTTCTACCGTCCCACGGGCGGACGCATTCTGCTCGACGGCCACGACCTCGAAACGCTGACGCTCGCGAGCCTGCGCGGCAATATCGCGCTCGTCAGTCAGGATGTCGTGCTGTTCAACGACAGCGTTGCCGCGAACATCGCGTATGGCGCGATGCGCGACACCAGCGAGTCCGACATCATCGCCGCCGCGACGGCAGCGCACGCGATGGAGTTTATCGCGGCCATGCCGCAGGGGCTGGCGACGCTGGTCGGGGAGAACGGCGTCAAGCTTTCCGGCGGCCAGCGCCAGCGGCTGGCGATCGCGCGCGCGCTCCTGAAGAATGCACCGGTCCTCGTGCTCGACGAGGCGACCTCGGCGCTGGATTCGGAATCCGAGCGGCACGTCCAGGCCGCGCTCGAGACCCTGATGCGGGGGCGCACCACCATCGTCATAGCGCACCGGCTCTCGACTATCGAGAAGGCGGGCCGCATCGTGGTTCTCCAGGCCGGCCGCATCGCCGAAATCGGCAATCATCGCGAGCTGCTGGCGAAGAACGGCATCTATGCCAGGCTCTACAACATTCAGTTCAAGCTCGAGGCGGCGTAACGCGTCATGGCGCACATCTCGGTGGTAACGCCCGTCTTTCGCGCCGAGGCCTGCCTCGACGAGTTGTACCGCCGCCTGCGGGCGGCGCTCGAACCCATCACCACGGACTTCGAGATCATCATGGTCGAAGATTGCGGTGGCGACCGGTCGTGGGAGCTCATCTGCGCGCTCGCGCGCCGCGATGCCCGCGTCAAGGGCCTGCGTTTCAGCCGCAATTTCGGCCAGCATTACGGCATCACTGCAGGGCTCGATCACTGCGACGGCGACTGGGTGATCGTGATGGACTGCGACCTGCAGGACCGCCCGGAGGAGATTCCCGCGCTCTACGCGAAAGCGCTCGAGGGGTACGACGTCGTGCTGGCGCGCCGCGGCAAGCGCAATGACCCGCCGCTCAAGCGCGCCCTGTCGTGGCTCTTTTACCGCCTGTTCAGCTGGCTCGCCGACATGGAGTACGACGGACAGATCGGCAACTTTCGCATCGTCTCGCGCAAGGTGGTCGTCAACTTCCGCGCCATGCGCGAGCAGCTGCGGTTCTTCGGCGCGCTCGTCAACTGGATGGGTTTCCCCAGCGCGACTGTCGACGTGCAGCACGAGGAGCGCTACGCCGGGGAGTCGACCTACACGCTGGGCAAGCTGTGGACGCTCGCCGCCGAGACCATCGTCGCGTATTCGGACAAGCCGCTGCGGCTGTCGATCCGCTTCGGCTTCGTCCTCGCGTTCTGCGCTTTTCTTTACGGCGTCTACATCCTGATGCTCGCGCTTTTCTACGGTGTGCCGATCGAGGGCTGGGCGAGCCTCATCGTTTCCGTTTATTTCATCGGCGGTATAATCATCGCGATCCTCGGCATCATCGGCATCTACCTCGGCAAGACCTATGACGAAGCCAAGCGGCGGCCGTTATACGTGATACTCGATTCCACATTCCATGCACGACGCCCAGCAGATTAGGCCCACTCCATGGGACCGAGCTGCATTCGGCATGGACTGCTTCGAGATCGTCGATCCGAGCCGTGAAGTCCTCAACGCTGCGCTGCGCACGCCCGGGCATTACACGGTAAAGATCGACCCGCTCGCCGACAAAAAGCCGCTTCACGAGCTCGGCTACTACTACTGCGATACCCTGATCGAGCCGTGGTGCACGGCAGGCAGCCTGGCCGAGTTTGCGCACGAGGATGCTGCCTACTCGGCCGACGTTCCAGTCGACGCGATTACCGACATTTGCCGCAGGGCGTTTCTTTTCGGGCGTTTTCATCGCGACTTCAACATCGATCCCGACAGGGCTGACCTGCGCTACGAGAACTGGTTGCGGCAGCTGCACCGCGAAGGCCGTGTCTTCGGGCTCCTGTTCAGGAACGATCTGGCCGGCTTCGTGGCGCACTCCGGCGACAGCCTGGTGTTGCACGCGATGGACGTGCGCTTCCGCGGCAAGGGGCTGGCGAAGTTCTTTTGGAGCGCCATATGCAAGGACCTGTTCGCGCAGGGGCATCGCGAGATACGCAGCTCGATCTCGTTCGTCAACACCGCGGTGATCAATCTCTATTCGACGCTCGGCTTCCGGTTTCGCAAGCCCGTCGACGTCTATCACCGGATAGTGCCGTGAGCTATGTGTACGTAGCATGTACGGTGCTCCTGACCGTATACGGGCAGATCGCCATCAAGGCCCGGGTGCTGCAGGCGGGGCCACTGCCCGCCGACGCTGGTGACAAGATCTGGTTTCTGGCGCGCCTGCTGATCGATCCGTGGGTGATCAGCGCGCTTGCCGCGGGGCTGCTCGCAGCGGTGTCGTGGATGGCCGCGATGACGCGGCTCGAGCTCTCGCACGCCTATCCGTTCATGAGCCTGGCCTTCGTGCTGGTGATGATCTGCAGCGCGGTCATTTTCAGCGAGCCGATCACTCCGCTCAAAGTCGCCGGCATCACGCTCGTGGTGCTGGGGATCGTGGTCGGGAGCCAGGGTTGAAGCTGTGCCAGCGCTGCCGCGCGCCGCTCGACGGCGCGGGCTGGGCGTGCTCGCACTGCGGGCACCAGCCGCCGCTGATTGCGGGCTACCCCGCTTTCGCCCCGGAGCTCGCGTGCGCGGACCAGGGCTACGCCGCTGCCTACTATCAGGAGCTGTACGCGCTCGAAGCCGGAAACTACTGGTTTCGTGCCCGCAACGCCCTGCTCGTGTGGGCGCTGCGGAAGTTCTTTCCCCGCGCGCGCGATTTTCTCGAAATCGGCTGCGGCACGGGCCACGTGCTCGCCGGCGTGGCCGCCGCGATGCCGCAGCTCGCGCTGTACGCAAGCGAGCTGCTGAGCGCGGGACTGCCGTACGCAGCCCGACGCACCCCGCGCGCGGAATTATTCCAGATGGACGCGCGTGCCGTGCCGTTTGCGGATCACTTCGATGTCGTGGGCGCGTTCGATGTGCTCGAGCACATCGAAGCGGACGCCGTCGTGCTGCGCGAGGCGCATCGCGCGCTCAGGCACGGCGGCGGATTGATGGTTACCGTTCCGCAGCACGCATTCCTGTGGAGCCAGGTCGACGAGCATGCGCGGCACGTCAGGCGCTATGGCGCGCGCGAGCTGCGCACGAAGGTGATCGACGCCGGTTTTCGCATCGTCATGATGACGTCGTTCGTGTCGCTCGTGCTGCCGCTGATGATGCTGTCCCGATTCATGCGGCGCGCGCCGACTGCAGACTTCGACGTGCTGGCCGAGCTTCGCGTCGGTCGCGTCGCAAATATTCTGCTGGGGTCGGCGCTCGGATTCGAGCGCCTGCTGATTCGCATCGGCGTGCGGTTTCCGGCCGGCGGCTCGCTGCTGCTGGTAGCTGTGCGAGAATGACGCGATCCCGATGAAAATTCCATTCAACAAGCCCGACGCGGTGGGCGCCGAGCTGGCGAACATCAGCGACGCCCTGGCGCGCGGTCATCTGTCGGGCGACGGCTTTTACACCAAACGCTGTCACCAGTGGCTGGAGCAGCGGCTGGGCGCTGCGCACGCGCTGCTCACCCATTCGTGCACCGGAGCGCTCGAGATGGCTGCGATCCTGTGCGATCTCGCGCCCGGCGACGAGGTCATCATGCCGTCGTATACCTTCGTTTCGACGGCGAATGCGGTGGTGCTGCGCGGCGCGGTGCCGGTCTTCGTCGACATCCGTCCCGACACGATCAACATCGACGAGCGCCTGCTCGAGCCGGCGATCACGGCGCGCACGAAAGCGATCTCGGTGGTGCACTATGCCGGTGTAGCGTGCGAGATGGACGCCATAATCGCGGTTGCCCGCAAGCACGGTCTCCTGGTGGTGGAGGATGCCGCGCAGGCGCTGCTGGCAACTTACCAGGACCGCAATCTGGGGACCATCGGCCAGCTCGGCTGCATCAGCTTTCACGAGACCAAGAACATCATCAGCGGCGAAGGAGGGGCGTTGCTGATCAACGATCCCGCATTGGCGGAGCGCGCCGAGATTATCCGCGAGAAGGGCACCAATCGCAGCCGCTTCCTGCGCGGCGAGGTCGACAAGTACAGCTGGGTCGACATCGGATCTTCGTACCTGCCGAGCGAGCTGGTCGCGGCGTTCCTCGACGCCCAGCTGGCGCGCGCTGACGAAGTGATCGCCCGCAGGCGGTTGGTCTGGCAGCGCTACCACGATGGTCTGGCCGGGCTTGCGGCCACCGGGCGCATCGAGCTGCCGCGTGCCGGGTACGGCGATCGCGGGCCCAATGGCCATTTGTTTTACGTTCTGACCGACACCCTGCAGACCCGCGTGGCACTGGCAAAACGCCTCAGGGAAGAGGAAATACTGGCGGTGTCCCATTATGTGCCTCTGCACAGCTCGCAGGCCGGCCGCAAATGGGGAAGGGCAAGCGGCGAGTTGCAAGTGACCGAGTCGATCAGCGATCGGCTGCTGCGACTGCCGCTTTATTACGGCATCAGCGATGCACAGGTCGACACGGTAATAGGGGTGGTGCGGAGCTTTTTTGATCGCGGTGGCGGCTAAACGCCGGCGCGCATCACCGCGCCCGGTTCCGCGTGGCCGATGTGTCGGGCGCGGCTGCGTTTAGCCGTCTGCCGCCCGCCTGGGGTAGAAAGCGCGTTGCTGGCCGCTGAAAGAGCGCGCTGCAGCCGGGCTCGTATCGATCGCGGCTGACGATATCGCGCGACAGGATGCTATTCAACTCTCACGTTTTCCTGTTCGGCTTCCTGCCGCTCACGCTCGCGGGATTTTTCCTGCTGGGACGCTACTGGCCCATGCTGGCGGCGGCGTGGCTGACCGCCGCATCGCTCTTCTTCTACGGCTGGTGGGACGCGCGCTACGTGCTGCTGCTGGTCGTGTCGATCATCTTCAACTACGGCTGCGGGTATCTGCTGGCGCGGGCCGCCGCACTGCGCGACCAGCGCAGCCTCGGGCGGCTACTCTTCATGGCAGTGGCGGTGAATCTGGCGATGCTTGCGTACTACAAATACGCGAACTTTTTCCTCGCGCAGGTAACCGGCCACACCGATCCGCTCGGCCAGATCATACTGCCGCTGGGCATCTCGTTTTTCACCTTCACGCAGATCGCCTTTCTGGCCGATGTCTATCACGGCAAGGCGCGCGAATACAACTTCATCCATTACGGGCTGTTCGTCACTTATTTCCCGCATCTGATCGCCGGTCCGGTGCTGCACCATGCGGAAATGATGCCGCAGTTCGCGCGGCCCGCGACCTACCGCTTCAGTTTCGAGAACGCGTCCGTGGGCATGACGATCTTCACGATCGGTCTGTTCAAGAAAGTGATGCTCGCCGACAACGTCGGCGCGTATGCGCGGCCGGTGTTCGATGCCGCCGCCAGCGGGATCGAGCTGACCTTGCTCGAGGCGTGGGGCGGAGCGCTCGCGTACACGTTCCAGCTGTATTTCGATTTCTCCGGGTATTCGGACATGGCGATCGGTCTGTCGCGGCTGTTCGGCATCGTACTGCCGCTCAACTTTCATTCTCCGTACAAGTCGGCCAGCATCATCGAGTTCTGGCGTCGCTGGCACATGACGCTGTCGCGCTTTCTGCGCGATTACCTCTACATACCGCTCGGCGGCAACCGCAAAGGGGTCGCGCGGCGCTACCTTGCCTTGATGATGACGATGGTTCTCGGTGGCTTATGGCACGGCGCGGGCTGGACATTCGTCCTGTGGGGAACGCTGCACGGCTTGTATCTCGTCATCAACCACGGCTGGCGCGCGCTGCGCCTGAGGATGGGGCAAGACCTGAAGCGCACGACGGCGGGGGGGCGGGCGACCGCCAGCGTGCTGACCTTCGTCGCGGTGGTATGCGGCTGGGTCGTGTTCCGCGCCGCGGACATGGATGCGGCGATCCTGATGCTGAAGGCGATGGCCGGCCTTAACGGTCTGGTGGTGCCCGACTTCTGGCTTCCCAAATGGGGCGCTCTGGGTGGCTGGCTGGCCGCCCACGGCGTGCAATTCGGCGATACGCGCGGCCTGGTGAGCGGCGGACTCGTCAACTGGATCTGGATCTTGCTGCTGGTGGTCTGGTTTGCCCCCAACACCCAGCAGTTGCTGGCCGCCTACCGCCCGGCGCTCGCGCTGATTGCGGAAGAGTATCGCGGCCCGGCGTGGCGCCCCACACGCGCCTATGCGCTGCTGGTCGCCGCGCTGGCGCTGCTCGCGGTCTTCAACCTGCACCAGCATTCCGAGTTTCTTTACTTCCAGTTTTGATGACAACGCAGCGCGACCATGCACGCTACGTCAGGCTCGCGCTCGGCGCGATGCTGCTCGCGCTCGGCGCCGTGGTCGCGCTGAACTACCCGCTGGTCGAGCGCAGCGCCGGCGGCGCGCGCATGGTGACGGCAGCGAGCCTCTGGCAGCAGTCCACGAAAGGGGTCACGTACGCGCCGCCGCTGAACGCCAATCAGCCCTTCAAGGCGGCGCGCATCCACGCGCGCATGCCGGAGATCAATACCGTGGTTTTCGGCTCGTCGACCATGATGGGCATCACCCAGGACATGTTTCCTGCGGACATGCGCCTCTACAATTTCGCCCAGACAGGCAACGCGCTGCCGACGGCGATCGGTGAAGCCAGGGCGCTTCACCGCGGGCAGCCAGCAGCGTTCAGGCTCTTCGTGCTGCCACTTGATTGGGCGCTGGGGTTTGTCTACGAGAGCCGGCCGCCCCCCGACATTGTGTTTCCGCTGTCACCGCCGGCGTTCGCGGCGCGCGAGACGAAGGCGGCGCTGCGCAACCTCGCTGATGCCCTTTCGCTGCCGCGCGTCAGGAACCTGCTGCGGATCATCGGTGGCATCATGCGTTCGCGCGATCCGGCAGCCGTTTTCCGGGAAACCTTCCTGCAGGAGTCAGGCGATGAATACCGCTGCGCCGACGGCACGCCGGCCAAGGACTTCGACACGATCTTTCGCGGCACGTGCACCGGGTTTCGCTACGACGGCAGCGCGACGTTCGCCAATCTCACGCCCGTGGCGGCGCGGCGCGCCCCGACGCTGATCGCGAGCGCCCTGGTGCCCAGCTCGAAGTATGTTGCGCGGCTGGCGGAAGTCGGCGGCGAGCCCGATCGCGGGTTGCTCGATGCGATAGGTGCGCTGGCTGCCGCCCTCAGGCAACAGGGCGGCGACGTGATCCTGCTGCTGCCTCCGCTTCTGCCGGGGATGGAGCGCGCGTTTCTCGACGGCGCTGCAACCGGCGGTCCGCTCGGCCGCACCAAACAGGCGCTGGATGTGTGGTCCCGCAGGAACCGGCTGGTCGTCATCGATGCCGGGCAGTCCGAGCGCTATGGATGCGGCGTCGAAGAATTCGTCGACGAGCATCACGCGCTGCCGCAATGTTACGCGCGCGTGTTCACCCGGTTCTGGAACGATGCCCGCGGGCTCGAACGTCCCGGGTTGTGGAGCGGCGGCTAGGAAAGCAGTTGGCCGCAGATAAACGCGGATAAACGCAGATGAGATAGTTTTGAATGAATCCCGACCAACTTAGAGTGCTGCTGCTGATCGCGGCGTTGAGCTACGCGCCTACGCTCGCGTTCTTCTATGTCGGCGAAGAGGCGATATTCCCGATCTCGTCGCTGGAAATGTGGCACGGCCGCGACTGGTTCCACCAGCATCTGTTCGGCCTCAACCTGCAGCACAATCCGCTCTTCAACTGGCTGATCATTCCGTTCGCCGCGCTCATCGGCTGGGAATACATGCTGCCGGTGACGCGCGCGCTCACGATCGCAGCCACGCTCGGCACGGCCGCAGCGACGGCCTGGCTTGCATGGCAGCTTACGCGCGACCGCGCGTTTGCAGCGTTTGCAGCGCTGCTTTATCTCACGCTCGCGGACGTGCTGTTTTACCGGGGATGGCTCGCCTACGTCGATCCGTTATTCGGTTTCTTCGTCTTCGGGGCTATCGCCGCACTGTGGGTGGCGTGCGAAGACGGACGGCGAGCGCTGCTCGCCGTCGCCGTGGCGAGCCTGACCTGCGCGTTCCTGAGCAAAGCATTCACGGCCTACGTCTTCTACGGCGCGGCCGCATTGGTGCTGATGATCGATCCGCGGCGGCGGCGCGTATTGCTCGGTGGTACGTCTCTCGCCCTGCATGCAGGCGCCCTGCTGGCGCCGGCCGCATGGCTGTGGCTCGTCGTGGGGGACCAGGGGCAGGGCACGCGCATGTTGAGCGAGATCATCGTCAAGCTCGCGCCCGCAGGCGTACTCGAATACCTGCGCCATCTGGCCGGGTTTCCCGTCGAAACGATGCTGCGGCTGTCCCCCGCGTTCCTGCTCGCTGGGTATTACGTGTGGCGCCGGCGCATCGCAATCGCGCCGCGCTGGGAACCGCACTGGCGCGCAGCGCTGTGGATCGCGTGCCTCAATTACCTGCCCTACTGGCTGTCGCCTCATGGGTCGATCCGCTATCTGGTGCCCCTCTATCCGGTGATCGCGCTCGCGCTGGCCATGCTGCTGTGGAGCGCCGACGCGCAGGCTTTGCGCAATGTGCGGCACTGGCTGGCGGGCGCCATCGCCCTCAAGTTGGTCGCCGTGCTGCTGTTTCCGCTCTATCAAAGCCACTACCGCGGTGAGAACTATGCGCTTGCCGCGCAGCGCATCATCGAACGCACCGCAGGCCATTCGCTTTATACGACCAACGACACGGCGAGCGGCCTGAGCGTAGCCGGTTACATCGATGCCTGGCGCCACCCGGCGCCGCCGCTGCAGTGGATGCCGCGCCTGTGGGAGTCGGGCTTCGTCATCGCTGAAGCCCCGGACACGGCCGTTGGCGAAGTGGTGGAGAAATTCAGGTTGGGGCGCAATGAACTGTTCTTGCTGTGCCGGGGAGCGGCGTGCGCGCAACCGCGCTGAACGATAGATGCTTCAGGCCTTGCGCAGGATCACGAGCAGGTCGTGTCCGCGGCCCAGCAGCCTCGCCGGGGCGTTGAGCAATTCTGCGCCCACCCGGGCGATGCGAAAGATCGGGGCCGGGACGTCGCGCTTTTCGTAAAAGCGCACGTTGCGCGTTTCGATCTGCGCGATATTGAATCCGCTTTTCTGCGCCAACACCCGCATCGACCGAGCGCTGAAGAAACTGATATGCCCGCCCATGTTGCGCAGGCTGAAGCCGTCCCATCGCTGCTTCATGAAGCGCGCGGTCCAGCTCGCCGCATTGGGTGTGTTCAGCAGCAGAACGCCGTTGGGGCGCAGAATCCGATGGCACTCCCTGAACAGCTCGATGGGTTCGATCACATGCTCGACCAGTTCGATCAGGGTCACGGCGTCGAAGCTCGCGTCCGCGAACTGCGCTTCATGCAGCAGGCCGTTGAACACATCCAGGCCGGCCGAGCGTGCCGTTGCGGCCGCCAGGGGAGAGGGCTCGACACCCCGCACCACGAACTGTTCGCGGGCGGCGACCATGAGAAAGGCGCCACTGGAGCAGCCGACATCGAGCAATTCGATCTGCGACGGCGGCGCTTGCAGCAGGCGCGCGATGGCGGCGAGCCGCCGGCGGGCGATCTTTGCGCTGCGCGCCACCGCAGCCACGTCGGGTAGCGTTCCCTGCGCGCTGTCCCACAGCCGCAGCGCCGCGCTGAGCTCGGCTCGCGTGCACTGGCTGACGAGCTGTCCGCAGGTCAGACAGTGCAGCAGGGGGCCCTCGGGCAGTGCGATATCGCTGGCCGCGAGCGGTCCGGCACAGCCGAGCGGACACGACATAAAGCACCGCGCGCTGTCTGCTGCCTCGTCCCCGGCGTGTTCATTGCGTGCGTCCAAGCGAGCGTATCTATGCGTGCGCAGCAGGCGAACGAGCGACTGCCGCCGCGGCTTGCAGCGCACTGGCAATTGCCCCAATGACCGTATGGGCCGACAGCTGCCGAAGACAATCGCTGTCGCTCGCGATATGGCGGTCGCACCCTTCCTTGCGGCACGGCGCACACGCCGCCGAGCCCTGAATCAGCGTGACGTTGTTGACGCACTGACTACCGTGGCGCCGCCAGGGATTGCCGCCGCTGTAGGCGGCCGGCCACGGACCCCACTTGAGCGGATCGGTCGGGCCGTACATCGTCACCACGGGAATACCAAGCGCGGCCGCCATATGCGTGAGCGCGGTATCGGGCCCCACATAGACGCGCGCGCCTGCGAGCAGGCAGGCCGCCTGGCTCAGCGTAAGTTTGCCACTCACGTCGATGG
>JBKJZR010000056.1:0-31251 GCA_046715035.1 Burkholderiales bacterium
CCGGACTCGCGCACGGCGGAATTACTATGTGTCCGCGAGACGTCGCCCGTCCTGCTTATCAAAAGGATCGCCTATACCTACGACGATGCGCCGGTCGAAATGCGCACGAGCTGGGTCGACACCGAACAGCACGAATACCTAAGCGATCTCTGGAAAAACGAAAGCCGCTAGGCGGCCCGTTAGGTGCGACGTAATCTTTTCGGGTGCGGGTAATCGGGTTTCCCTTTCTTCCCTCACGCCTCACCGGGTAAGTCTCAGCGTTCCCGATAAGGGAATCGTAAGTCCTGGACCTCCATTTGTCGCCTGGGAGACAGACAGGGGCCATGCTACTCTGGTAAAAATTCGCATCGATCGGTGAAAGGTAAATCGTGTTCGAGCCCCTTTCGTCTTGCTAGCGAAGAAGGCTGGCCTCCTGACACGCGTTACATCGGTCCCGCACCGCGCGCTTTTCCTTCGCTCGCAGAACGCGCGGCTTGATAGCCACGAACCACGGAATCAATATGAAATTCGAAGCTCAGATTCGGGAACACGAGATGCGCGCGCGGATTGCAAAGGCGATGGGCGGGGAGGCGAAGCTCGCCAAACGCCGCAAGCCTGGGATCCTGGACGTCAGGGAGCGCGTCGACTATCTGCTCGATTCCGGATCGTTTCGCGAGACCGGCGCGTTCGGCGTTTCCTATATTCCGGAGATGCGGGATTCGACGCCGGCCGATGGCAAAGTCACCGGATTCGGCAAGCTTGACGGCAGGCGCGTGGGCGTCGTGGGCTACGACTTCACCGTGAAGGGCTCCTCATCGAGCTACACCAATAACCGCAAGATGGCGCACGTCAAAGATATCGGTGGCAAGCGCGGTTTCCCTGTGATCTTTCTTGGCGAATCGGCTGGAGTCCGGATGCCCGACATCATGGGCGAAGGTATGGGAATGAATTTCGAGGGTCCGCGTTTCCTGCGAACTCGCGATGCGCCGTGGGTCGCAGCGATACTCGGCAACGCCTTCGGTTCGGCAGCGTGGCACGCATGTTGTTCGGACTTCTGCGTGATGCGTAAAGGGTCGGTCATGGCGGTCGCGAGTCCCCGTGTGGTGTCGATGGCGCTTGGGCGCGAGGTGAGCGCGGAAGAGCTCGGCGGCTGGCAGATACTCGCTGAGCACTCCGGCTTCGCCGACTTGGTCGTCGATACCGATCAGGAAGCGATGGACGCGATCAAACGTTTTCTAAGCTATCTGCCGACCAACAATCGGCAAGCGCCCCCCGTGATGCCGGTACCCGAAGGCTCGGACGAGCCCGTGAAAAACATTCTCGATCTGATCCCCGAGTCGGCGATGCAGGTATATGACGTGCGCAAGGTGATCCGGGCGATCGCCGATCGCGACAGTTTTTTTGAGATCAAGGAGCGCTTCGGCCGCAGCATTACCACAGGACTCATCAGAATCGATGGGCGCTCGGTCGGGGTCATCGCGAACAATCCGCAATTCAAAGGCGGCGCGATGGATGCCGACGCCTGCACCAAGGCGACCGACCTGATTGTGATGTGCGACTCGTACAACATTCCGCTGTTGTTCCTGCAGGATCAACCTGGATTTCTGATCGGACCGGAAGCTGAGAAGCGCGGCGTGATCGGCAAGGTCATCAACTGGATGAACGCGCTGCTGCAGGTCACGGTGCCGAAGATCAGCATCATCCTGCGCAAGAGTTACGGCCGCGGCTTCATCAACATGGGCGGCGCGGGAATCGCTGACGAGATCGCCGCGTGGTGGACGGCCGAAGTGAGCTTCATGAACCCGCGCACCGCAGTGCTGGTCGTACATGGCGTCCGGGAGGAGGACAATCCTGAACGATTTCAGGAGCTTCTCGCGCAGATGGCCAGGCACGGATCGGCCTACGACCTCGGCGCGGTCTTCGGAGCGAAAGAGGTGCTCGATCCGCGCGAGACGCGCGACTATCTGAAGGAAACGCTCGAGATCCAGTCGCTGCGGCTGACGAACGGCGTCGGGCGCCATCTCGTCGCTAACTGGCCGACGAGCTACTGACAGGGCGAGGGACACGCGAGAGGAGGCAGCGATGGAAGCACCTTCTGAAACGGCGGAAGGACAGCGGCACGTGCAGATCACGGCGTTTCAAATGTTGAAGGATGCAGCCGTGGGCGTGACGACGCTGCTGCTGTCGATCAGTGCCAGCCATGCGCAAGACTATCCGGTCAGGCCGGTGCGCGTCGTGATCCCCTGGCCGGCGGGGGGATCGAACGACATTGTCGGCCGGGTGGTTTCCCAAAAGCTCGCGGAAAGCCTGGGCCAGCCTTTTGTGATCGACAACCGTCCGGGCGCGTCGGGCGCGATCGGCGCCGAACTCGTAGCGAAGGCGCCTGGAGATGGCTACACGTTGATGGTGCACTCGACCACGCATCTCGGGAACGCGACGATGTACAAGAAACTTGCCTACGATACCCTCCGGGATTTCGTTCCGGTCGCGCTGCTTTGCCAGCAGCCCGGCGGGCTCGTGGTGCACCCGTCGCTGCCGGTGCGATCCGTCAATGAGTTTATCGCGCTGGCAAAGGCGAGCCCGCGTCAGATCCTGTATTCCTCATCGGGCAACGGCAGTGCGCCGCACCTGTCGATGGCGCAATTCATTTCCCTGACCGGCATCGACATTGTGCATGTCCCGTATAAGGGCGGCCCGCCAGCCGTGACGGCGATCGTCGCGGGCGAAACGCAATCGATGATGGCGACACTCGCGACCGTGTTACCGCAAATCAGGGCCGGCAGGCTGAGGCTCGTCGCAATGACCTCGGCGCAGCGCCTGAAGCTCATGCCCGAAGTTCCGACGATCGCCGAATCGGGCGTGCCCGGATACGAGATGAGCCCCTGGATCGCGGTTTTTGCGTCGGGCGGGACTCCCAAGCCGCTCGTCGACAAGTTGAACGGCGAGATTGCGAAGGCGCTCCGGCACCCAGACGTCCAGCAGAACCTGGCGAGCCAGGCGCTTGAAGCAATGACTTCAACACCCGAAGAGTTCGCTTCGCGAATCAAGTCGGATTACGACAAATACGCGAAGCTCATCAAGATGGCTGGCGCACGGATCGAATGATGTCTTTCAGGGTATTTCGGAAGACGAGCTGAGGAGCACGCGTTGAAGATCACCCGAATAGAGGCGATACCTGTTTGGTACGAGCTCACCGACGAGTATCACGCGTTGTTCGGCTCCGGCAAGAAAAAAGGCGCGATGGTGCACGCGCGCGAAGGGTGGTTCGCCGACATCCAGTACAAAGAAAACGTTTTCGTCAAAATCCAGACCGATGAAGGCATCGTCGGCTGGGGCGAGGCGTGCGCGCATCCGGTGACGAGCGAAACCCACGCGGGACTCAGAGCGACGATAGAGCTCTTCGGCCGCACGATCATGGGCCGCGATCCGTTTCAAATCGGTGCGATTCACGCTGCGCTCGACCATTTGTTTTTGCAGGGCAACGCGGGCGCGCGCTGCGCGATCGATATAGCCCTTTACGACATCATGGGCAAGGCTGCCGGCCAGCCGATCTACAACTTGCTCGGTGGCGCTTTTCAGAAAAGTTTCGGGCTCCTCGCGACGATGCCGCGTGCCGAGCCCGAGCGCATGGCGGAGCAGGCACAGATGCTGCTCGGCAAAGGCTACACCTGCTTCGAGCCCAAGATGACGGGCTATCTCGAATCGCTCGACGCGGATGCTGACCGCCTCCAGGCTATCGTCAAAGCTGTGCCCGCATCCTCTCTCGTCATCGGTGATCCGAACCAGATGTGGCGCACCGCGAAAGACACGATCGAGATACTCCTGCGCCGTTTTTCGGGCGTCGCCAATCTCGCGATCGAGCAACCCGTCATGTATTACGACTTGAATGGGCTGGCGTCGATAACCAGGGCCGTGCCGCACAAGGTGGTCGCAGACGAGGCGATACAGAACCTGTCGACCGTGATCGAGATCGCCAGCCGCGGCATCGCCGATATGGTGAGTCTCAAGCTTGGCAAGTGCGGCGGTTTCTACAAGGCGCTGCAGATGATGCGCATCGCGGAGGCGGCAGGGCTGCCGGTGCGTATCGACTGGACCCAGGGCAGCGCGCTGCTCGACACCGCGACCGGGCACTTGCATGCAGCCGTGCGGATCGTCGGCTGTGATCCCGGTATGGATTATCAGCTGCGAATCAAGGACCGGCCCGTTAAGGAAGGTGGAGCGGTGTTGAACAAAAAAGGGCATGTGGAGATGCCGGACACCCCAGGGTTGGGGTTGAGCATCGACGAAAAGTTGATCAAGAAGATGTCCCAGCGCCGTTGACGGCGCGGGGACGCGGAGTGCGGGTATCTCGAATCACGTGCATCACGTTCGAGCGGGATCTCCCGATCAAAAGGAGCAGTCGTGAAGCTGTTAAACATCGCTTTGATAGTGTTGGCCTCGGGACTTGGGCTATCGCAGCCCGCCGCTGCCCAGCGGTATCCTGCCAAGCCCGTCCGCCTGATCGTGCCGTTTGCGCCGGGCGGCAGCACCGACATTATGGCGCGGCTGCGCGGACAGAAATTGAGCGAGGCACTGGGCCATCAGTTCATTGTCGACAATCGAGGGGGTGCCGGAACCGTAATCGGAACAGAGATGGCAGCCAGGGCCCAGCCGGACGGCTACACGCTGCTGATGACGAACATCGCTTTCGCGATCAATCCGGGCTTGCACGGCAAGAAACTTCCGTACGACTCGCTCGCGGACCTGACGGCAATGGGATTGATTGCTTCGCAGCCGACGGTGCTCGCGGTGCATCCGTCATTGCCGGTTAGGTCGACGGCAGACCTGATCAAGCTCGCAAAACAGAAACCCGGCACGTTGAGCTTCGCTTCCGCGGGGTCAGGCAGCGTAGGGCACATTGCCGGAGAGATGTTCAAGATCGCAACCGGTGTCGACATGTGCCCTACAAGGGCGGCGGCCCCGCGGTGATCGATCTCATCGCCGGACACGTGATGGTCGCCTTTATCGGCATGCCAACGACAATGGCTCATGCAAAAACTGGCAAGGTCAGGCTCGTGGCAGTGACAGACAGCAAGCGCCCGAGCACCGAGCCGGGTCTGCCTACCATTGCACGGGGCGGAGTCCCCGGTTACCGGCTCGACAACTGGATCGGTAGGTTCGCTCCGGCAAGCACTCCAGCGGAGATCATCACCAGACTCAATAGCGAAATAGTAAAGGCGCTCCAGCAGCCCGATGTCCGGGACAAGCTGGTTACCCAGGGTTTTGAGGTCTGGGCAAGCACTCCTGAGGAGTTTCAATCGCTACTTGCGCGCGACATCGAAAAATTCTCGCAGGTCGTCAAGCAGGCGAATATCAGAAGCAACTAAGGCTGGTCGGGAGCGGACCAAACATTCGCGCCGTTTTGCTTCTTGAATGTCTGGCGCGACGATGACCGCGAGTCGCGGCTTTGGGGCATGAACCAAAGCCATGCTTGAACGGTGGCGACACGACGGAGAGAACCGATGAACGCTACTCGCTTGGTACCCGCGACATGCATCTCGTTGATCGCCGCCCTTTGGCCTGCGGCTGCGGTGGCGCAAACCCCGGCGACGGCTCCTGGCCAGGCTTATCCAGTGAGAACGGTGCGGATCATCGCACCGTTTCCGCCCGGCGGAGGCACTGATCTCTTTGCGCGCGCGGTCGCGCAGAAGCTGACCGGGGCGTGGGGCCAGCAGGTCATCGTCGATAATCGATCGGGGGCGGGCGGCATGATCGGCTCGGACATGGTGGCTCGCGCGGCTGCCGACGGATATACATTGCTCATTACCTCTTCGAGCACCCACTCGATTGCACCCCATTTCGCGCGCAAGCCGCTCTATGATCCGTTGCGTGACTTCGCGCCCGTCATGCTGATCGCGGCGTCGCCCAATGTGCTCGTCGTTCACCCTTCGGTTCCTGCGCGCTCCGTCAAGGAGCTCGTTGCCCTTGCGCGGGCCCATCCGGGCGTGATCAACTACGCGTCGAACGGCAGCGGGACGCTCAGTCATTTGACGGGCGAGTTATTCAAGCTCCGAACAGGGACAACGCTCGTCCACGTTCCCTATAAAGGCGGCCCTCCCGCATTGATCGATCTCGTCGCGGGCCAGGTATCGCTGCTGTTCACGGGTCTCCCTACCGCGTTCACGCACGTTCGCTCAGGACGGTTACGTGCTATCGCGGTGACCGGTACTAAGCGCGCCGATGCGGCGCGCGAGCTTCCCACGGTCGCGGAGACGATCCCCGGTTTCGAGTCGAGCCAGTGGTGGGGCATGTTCGCGCCGCCGGCGACGCCGGCTGATGTAGTGGCCAGAATAAATGGGGACGTAGCGAAAATGCTCGCGGACGCTGAGGTCCAAACACGCTTTGCCGGAGAAGGCGCCCATGCTGTTGGTGGAAGCGCGGCCGATTTCGCGGCTTATCTCAAGAGCGATTACGAAAAATGGGGTAAGGTCGTAAAGGCGGCGGGGATCAATCCGGAGTAAAAGCAGCGAAGGGGGGTAATGCGTCTGCACGCGCAGCGCCGGCTGCGCGATATTGTCGAGTTCCTGCGGGCTTGGTGCGGCCGGCGAATGCCGACAAATTGAGATGCATGACCAGGGCTTCGGGCTTTCGCTTGCCGTAGATCCCATCCAAGACGTCGCTGGTATGGCGTAACCGGTTTACATGACGGTCAAGTAACCCCGCTGCGCCGCGCATTCAACACGCGATTCTCAATGTTGCGCGTGAATCAGCTCGTTCAGCGTTTCGTCGTTCTCGATACGAATGCGCCGCCGCGCCAAGCTAAGTATCCGTTTGCGTTGCAAGTCGCCCAGTATTCGCGTGACGGTCTGGCGATTGACGCCAGACATGTTGGCAATTTCCTGATGGGTAAAAGGGGCGTCGAGGGTTAGCGCTTTTCCTTGTCTCGTTCCGTGTTTGAGGCCCAGGTGCAGAATCAGTTTGGCCACTTTGGCGTAAGCATCGTCGGCCACGAGATTGACCAGCGTATTGGTCAGTAGACCGAGTCTCGCCGCCATCGTTTGACGACAAAGTCGTCCCGCATTCGGATGGTGCTCGAGGTAGCGGTTGAAAGCGGCATCGGGGACAACAGCGACCTCTGAATCCTCACACGCCTGCACGTTGACGCGCCGGCCTTTTCCGGCAGGCACCTCTGACATCCCGAAGATCTCACCCGGAAAGCAGAACCATAAGATCACTTCGCGTCCACTGGGCGCGAGCCGGAAAAACTTGAGCCGGCCGCTCAGCAAGATGTACGCGCCCTGCTTGAAATCGCCCACCCGAAACACCAGCTCGCTTTTCCGTAAACGTTGACGACGTGCCAGCGCGAGGAGAGTCTCGCGTTCGCTCGCCGCGAGTTGCCCAAGAAAATCGGTGGGAAGTTTAGCCACGAAAGGCAGTGAAGGGGGAAGAAGGTGGGTGATAAGAATGAAGGATGAAGGGGCTCGCGCCCTCACCCCTCACGCTTTACAACTTCTGCATTTCCCGGCGAATCAGCTCAAGCTTCTCCACATCTCGGACGTTTTTCTGCAGCCATCTAAGCTGGGCCCGCGCATCGTCTTTGAGGCCCGCCCGCCCGAGGTTGACCGCCGCCTGCAGGCGCGCATTGAGCATGAACGCATCCGGCGCGCGCGCTTCCAGCAGCAACGCCGCCTCGAGAAAATGGTCTGCTGCGCGCCGAAAGTCGTCGCTGCTTTCCGCGGTCTTGCCGAGGCCGAACAGGATCTCGCGCCGCTCGGACGGTTCTGCCAGCGGCAGCAGCGCACGATACAGCGCGTCAGCAGACCTGTCATGCCCGCTGTCCTGCAGTTCCTGCACCGCTGCCACCGCGCGCTGCATGCGGCTCGCCGGCAGCGACTTCCTGCCCGCAATCAACGCGCGCAACACTTCCGCGCCGGGTCCGGCGGCGCCGGCCCGAACCAGCACTTGCGCGAGCCGCAACCGCCATTCATCGGCCTCGAGGGTCGGCGGCGGATTCAATCCGAGCCAATAATGCGCGGCCGCTGCCGGCTGATTGCTTTCGGCAGCGATGGTGCCCAGCAGGAAGCGCGCGTGAGCATCAAGCTCCGCCGGCGGAAAGCGCGCCGTATCGCTGAATAACCGCAATGCCGCGAGGGCGAGTCCGCGGCTTTGCAGCGCATGCACCAACTGCAGTTGAGCCGCCTCGCGCGTGCTGCGGACTTTGCCTTGGAGCGCAAGCGACGCGAAGAACGCGCGCGCCGTCGGCGGGCTGCTCGCGAGCCGGCGCGCGGCGAAATCCGCCCAGGTCGCCTCGTCCCCGAGCAGCAACTGGTGCTGGTTGGCGACCTCCTGCGCCGCCGCGGCATACGCTTTCCACAATCCATCAGCGGCAGCGAGATTTCCCGGCGCCTTATCCTCGGCGAGTTGCAGCAGATGCTCGAGCGCCTCGACGTGCAGCACGCGGTTATTCTGCAGCACCGCAGCGTGTTGCAGCACGGTCCAGTTTGCGGCGGCGCTGCCGGGCTTGGCCATTGCCGCGCGCGCCTGGGCTATCGCCGCCTCAGGCGTGACCAGGTTGTTTTTCAGCCGCAGCTGCAGTTTGACCGGGCTGGCATCATCGAGGCGCGACAACCAGTTCACCGCCTCCTTCTCCATGCCCGCCACGAGCAGCGCGGCGACGAACCGCGCGGCGGTCTCGCTATCGAGAGGTTTGAAATCCTGCTCGTAGCGCAACATGAGCTTATAGGCGTCTTGCGCGTGGTTCTCGGCGAGATAACTCTCGATCACGAGCAGGCGCGCGAGCCGCATGTCGTCCGCGGACAGCAGCGCGCTCCAGATGAGGCGGGCCAGGAAATCGCGTGCGGCAGCCCCTTGCGCAACCGCACTGGCCGCGCGCGCGCCGTGCAGCAGGCACACGCGCGCGACCCGCTCCGGCGCGTTGGGAGGCAGCGCGGCCGCGCGCTGCATCAGCTCGCGATGGCGGTCCAGTCGGTGCAGCAACGCGCAGCGCAACTGCTCCCAGTCGGCCCAGCGCTGCTCGGCAGGTGAGCTCGGCTGGAATTGCTCGACGCGGGCAAGTGCCGCTTGCGCGGCGCCGGCGCTGGCGAAACGCTGCGTGATTTCGTAAGCGTCAGGCACGGATTGCGCGCCTGCCGTAAGCGATGAGAGCAAAACGAGAGCGGCCGCGCTGCGCATCCGCATATTGTGTCGAGCGCTCCGCCGCGCGTAAAAAAAGGCGGCTGGCGCCGCCTTTTCCTCAAACACGATCGATCAGCCAGCCGGCTGCTCGGGCTCGACCGGCGGGAGCACGTCTTCTACCCTCACGTCGAGGCGTTCCTTGATGCGCGCCGCTTTCCCCGACAGCTGTCGCAGGTAGTAGAGCTTGGCGCGGCCGACATCGCCGCGGCGCTTGACCTCGACCGAGGCGATCAATGGGGAATAGGACTGGAAAGTGCGCTCGACGCCCTCGCCCGACGAAATCTTGCGCACGATAAACGAGGAATTGAGCCCGCGGTTGCGCTTGGCTATCACCACGCCCTCGTAAGCCTGGACGCGCTTGCGCTCGCCTTCGACGACGTTGACGTTAACGATTACCGTATCGCCCGGCGCGAAATCCGGAATGTTCTTTGCGAGACGGGTGATCTCTTCGCGCTCCATTTTCTGAATCAGGTCCACGTTCATGCTCCCTTCGAAGATCTTTCCGAACCGGTCGATTGACCGTTGCCGTTGGCATCGCCTGCCGCCGCAGGCTCCCTGCATTCCCGCTTGAACTCTTCCAGCAATGCCCGCTCGTCATTCGACAGCGCGCGCCTGCTCAACAAATCCGGTCGCCGCTGCCAAGTCCTGCCCAGCGCCTGCTTCAGGCGCCAGCGGCTGATCTCGGCATGATTACCCGACGTCAGCACCGCCGGCACGCTCTCGCCCTGATACATTTCCGGCCGAGTGTAATGCGGGCAATCGAGCAGCCCATCGACGAAGGACTCCTGGCTCGCCGACTCGGCGTCGCCGAGCACACCCGGCAACTGGCGCACGATGCAATCGATCACGACCATCGCGGCGAGTTCCCCGCCCGACAGCACGTAGTCGCCGAGCGAGATTTCCTCGTCCACTTCGCGCGCGATCAGACGCTCGTCTATGCCTTCATACCGCCCCGCAAGGAACACCAGCCCGCGCTCGCTCGCCAGCTCCATCACCAGCCGGTGATCGAGCACCCGGCCCTGCGGCGAAAGGTGTATCACCCGCGGCGTCACGCCAGCCTGCCTCTGCCTCTCACGCGCTGCGGCCAGCGCGCCACCGAGCGGTTCAGGCATCATCACCATCCCCGGCCCTCCGCCATAGGGCCTGTCATCGACCGTACGGTAGGCATTGCGCGCGAAATCGCGCGGATTCCATGTCACGAGCTCGAAAATGCCTTTTTCCCGGGCCCGTCCTATCACTCCCACCGCCGCGTCCAAAGCGAACATCTGCGGAAATATCGTGATCACGTCAAACTGGCGCACGGCGTCAATAGTCTTCGCCCCAGTCGACACTGATCACCCCTGCCGTCAGATCTACCGCCGCGATCACCCCGGCGATAAACGGGATCAGCGTTTCGCGCCCCCCCTGCCCATCGTCACGCACTGCCAGAACATCGTTCGCGCCCGTCTGCAGGATGCTCGCGACCCGCCCGAAATCGTGCTCGCGCGAGTTGACGACTCGCAGCCCAACCAGATCGGCCCAGTAAAACTCATCGGCGGCGGCAGGCGGAAGCTCGGAGCGCGGCACCGCGATCGCGGCTCCCTTGAGTGCTGCCGCTGCCTCGCGGTCGCCGATTCCCGCAAGCTGGGCGATCAGTGCGGCGCCGTGTGCCCGCGCCGTGACGACGGCTGTTGCGCGCCACCCGCCGTCGCGCTCGAGCCACCATACCGGGTACTCGCAGAGGTTGGTGATGGGCGCGCTCAGCGCGTAAATCTTGATCCAGCCTCTGACCCCAAAGGGAGCGGTTACCCGCCCCATCACTACCCACCGTTCAGGCTGCTTGCTTGGCTCTGAATTGTTTGACGAGCCGCGCGGCCGTATCGCTGATTTGGGCACCCTTGCCCTGCCAGTAAGTAAGGCGCTCGGCCTGCACGCGAAACGCTTCCTGACCTTCGGAAGCACGCGGATTGTAAAAACCGATGCGCTCGATGAAGCGGCCATCGCGCGCGCGCTTCGAATCTGCGACCACCAGATTGAAAAAGGGGCGCTTCTTGGCGCCGCCGCGTGCAAGTCTGATAACAACCATGGTAAATAGGGTCCGGAAAGCGGAAAGGGCGTGATTTTACGCTACTTTTTGCTGGCGGCGCAAGGCGGCGCCCTCCGGAGCGGCAGAGGCACCCGCCTGCGCTACCGCATCCGGCCCGGAAACATCCCCCGCATCGAACGCATCATCTTGGCCATGCCGCCCTTGGCCATCATCTTCATCATCTTCTGCGTTTGTTCGAACTGGGCGAGCAGGCGATTGACCTCCTGCACCGACACCCCCGCGCCCGCTGCAACGCGCCGTTTGCGGGACGCCTTGAGCAGTTCCGGCCTGGCCCGCTCACGCGGCGTCATCGAGTTGATGATGCCTTCAATGCGCCGGACCTGCTTGTCGTCCATCTGGGCATTGCCGGCAAGCTGCGCGAGCTGGCCCGGCAACTTGTCGAGTAATGCCGAAACGCCTCCCATCTTTTTCATCTGCCCGATTTGCTGCTTGAAGTCCTCGAGATCGAAACCCTTGCCGGACTTGACCTTCTTGGCGAATTTCTCGGCCTCGTCGCGATCGACCGTGCGATGGGCCTCCTCGATGAGCGTCAGGACGTCGCCCATGCCCAGTATGCGGGAGGCCATGCGGTCCGGATGAAACGCCTCCAGCCCGCCCAGCTTTTCGCCGACGCCCGCAAACTTGATCGGCTTGCCGGTGACATGACGCACCGACAGCGCGGCTCCGCCCCGCGCGTCGCCGTCGAGCTTGGTCAGCACGATGCCGGTCAGCGGCAGCGCGTCTGCGAACGCCTTGGCTACATTGACCGCATCCTGCCCCTGCATGGAATCGACCACGAACAAGGTCTCCACCGGCCGCAACGCCGCATGCAGATCGCGTATTTCGCGCATCATTTCGTCGTCGATGGCGAGCCGGCCGGCAGTATCGACGATGAGCACATCGTGATAATGCTTGCGCGCGTAATCGAGGGCGGCGGCCGCGATCGCCGTGGGCTGCTGAGTACTGTCGGCGGGGAAAAAATCGGTTCCGGTCTGCCCCGCAAGCGTTTTCAACTGCTCGATCGCCGCCGGCCGGTAGACGTCGCAGCTCGCCAACAGGACTTTCTTCTTCATCTGCTCGCGCAACAGCTTGGCGAGCTTGCCGCTCGTGGTCGTCTTGCCGGAACCCTGCAGACCGGCCATCAATATCACCGCCGGCGGCGTCGTTGCGAGATCGAGCGGGACGCCTGCGTCGCCCATCAGCGCGATCAGCTCGCGCTGTACGATGCCGACCAGCGCCTGTCCCGGCGTCAGGCTGGCCATCACTTCCTGGCCCAGCGCGCGCGCGCGCACCTGCGCGATGAAAACCTTCACCACCGGCAGCGCGACATCGGCCTCGAGCAGCGCCATGCGCACTTCGCGCAGCGCGTCCTGGATATTGGCTTCGGTGAGCCGCGCCTCTCCGCGCAGTGTCTTGATGACCTGCGAAAGACGGCCGGTCAGGTTTTCAAACATCGCGGCTTCCTGTTTGACAGTTACGGAACCGCGCGACAGCGCGGATTTGCTCGACGCGCCTGTCCTGAGCCGTCGAAGGACTCCCCTCGCCTCCGGAAGAGGGGCTGGGGGCGCACCGCAAGTGACGTAACGCAGCTCTATAAAGGCTGCGCGGTGCCCCCGCAATGCGCTGGTGTAAGATTGCAGGCACCCGCATGTCCCACCCCGTATTCTATCTGATCACTTCGCTCATGTACGCGGCGCTCGGCGTGTATTTCTGGCGCACGCGCTGGACGCCGGCCACCGCGTCGTCCGCGAATCGCGAAGGCGCAAAGGCGTTCGAAAACGTCCTGGTACTGGTCCCGCTGAGTCTGCACGCCATGCTGCTGTACGGGTCGGTTTTCGCTGCCGATGGCATCCGCCTCGGCGTCGGCAATGCGCTGTCCGTCATCGTGTGGCTGACGGTGCTCATCTACTGGCTTGGCAGCCTGTTCTATAACATCGAAGGGCTGCAGGCGATGGTCATGCCGGTGGCGGCTGTGTGCGCATTTCTGCCTGCGGTATTTCCGGTAACGCGCGCGCTGCCCAACACCGGACTTGCCGTTTTCAATCTGCATCTGCTGATTGCGATGCTCGCCTACAGCCTGTTCACGATCGCCTCGCTGCACGTGCTGCTGATGGCGCTGCTTGAGCGCCGGCTGCATGGCGGCAACCTGCCGGGCGCGCTGCAGAAGCTCCCGCCGCTGCTGACGATGGAAACACTGCTCTTCCGCATCATCATGGCGGGTTTTGTTTTGCTGACCCTGACGCTGGCGAGCGGCATCGTCTACTCGGAGGAACTGTTCGGCAAAGCGATGCGTTTCAATCACAAGGTCGTATTCGGTATTCTGTCGTGGCTGATTTTCGCGGCTCTGCTCGGCGGCCGTCATCTGTATGGCTGGCGCGGGCGCGTCGCAGTGCGCTGGACGCTCACCGGATTCATCATGCTCGTGCTCGCATACGTGGGCAGCAGGTTCGTGCTCGAAGTTATTTTGGGCAGGACCTAGGGCAAAACCGCCCCGGAAAAAATGCGCAAGGTCGTCAAAAGGACCATCGAAAATGTCGTTGCTGCGTACTGACCGAGGTGAAACGGCTGTGGAATTAGACATTATTCAGAAAAAATGGGGCGGTTTTGCTTTTAGCAGCCTGGCGGACCCTCTAAGTCCGCCAGGCTGCTAGCCTTACACGGGCGTTGCGCTGCTCCGCATACCCGGCCCCGGCTTGCTTCGTCACTGATGGACGATTTTTCCTTATCCACGCAGTTCATCGCATTGGGCGTGCTGCTGCTGGTTTCGGGATTTTTTTCGATCGCCGAAACGAGCATGATGGCGTTGAACCGCTATCGGCTCAAAGCGCTCGTGCGCATGGGTCATCGCGGCGCAAAGCTCGCGGCTGAATTGCTGGCGCAGACCGACCGGTTGCTGGGAGTGATACTGCTCGGCAACAATCTGATCAACGCCGCGGCTGCGGTGCTGGTCAGCCTGATCACGGTGCGACTTTTCGGTGATAACGAGATCGCGCTGGGCATCGGCACGCTCGTCGTTACGTTTTTGATCCTGGTTTTTTCGGAGATCACGCCCAAGGTGATCGGCGCACGGTACGCCGAACAGATCGCGCCTCCGGTGGCGTACGTGCTCAAGCCGCTGCTCAAGGCGCTGTATCCTGTGGTGTGGTTCGTCAACTTGTTCGTCCAGGCGCTGCTGTGGATGTTTCGTCTCAGATCCGATATCACGGCCGAAACGAAGATGACTCCCGAGGAACTGCGCACCCTGGTGCTCGAAGCGGGCAATTACATCCCCAAGAAACACCAAAGCATTCTGCTCAACCTGTTCGATCTCGAGAGCATCACGGTCGACGATGTAATGTCCCCGCGCAGCCAGATCGAAGCCGTTGACATCGATGCTCCTCCGGAGGTTTTGCGTCAGCAGATCGCCACCGCCTATCATCGCCGACTGCCGGTGTGGCAGGGCGAGCCGGACAACATCATCGGCACGGTCCTCATCAGGCGGCTGCTGAGCGTGAGCCAAAACAACGAAATCCGGGCCGAACACCTGCGCGAGATCATGCGGGAGCCTTATTTCGTCCCTTCGGGCACGCCCCTCTTCACGCAGTTGCAGCAGTTCCAGGAGCATCAGGACCGTCTGTGCTTCGTCGTCGATGAATACGGCGAACTGATGGGGCTGCTTACGCTGGAGGATATCGTCGAAGAGCTGATTGGCGAATTCGCCACCCACTCGCCACTGCAGGCGTCGCGCTTTCATCGCCAGCCCGACGGCTCGTACCTGGTCGAGGGCGGGAGCCTGCTGCGCGAACTGAACCGCAAACTAGGCTACCGCTTTCCGCTCGACGGTCCGAAGACCCTTAACGGATTGATTCTCGAACACCTGCAGGACATCCCCGAACCGGAAACGAGCCTGAAAATCGGCGACCACGCGATGGAAATCGTCCAGACGCAGGGCCGCGTGGTGAAGGCCGTGCGGCTGGTGCCGCCGACGCTAGCGCCGGGCAGCGCGGCGATAAGCCGCTGAAATGAATGCCACGGCCGGCTTTACAAAGCGGTTGCGCAAGTGCATCATTGATGTAGGTTATTGATCTAACCGTTTGGTTAGATTGAATTTGTAGGAGGGGGAATGGCAACCGCGACTATCGCCGCAGCCAGGAAGGACGTCAAAGAGTATACGTTCGCATGGATCGGTACGGACAAGGCCGGCAAGACCATGCGCGGGGAGATGCGCGCCGGCGGGGAGGCGGTGGTCAATGCGACCCTGCGCCGCCAGGGCATCAAGGTTCTCAAGGTCAAGAAGCAGAAGCTCGGCGGCGGCAAGTCCATCACCGAAAAGGACATCACGCTGTTTACGCGGCAGCTCGCGACGATGATGAAAGCCGGGGTGCCGCTGCTGCAGTCCTTCGATATCGTCGGCAAAGGTCATAGCAATGCTCGAGTGCAGCGGTTGCTGACAGCGATCAAAACCGATGTCGAGACCGGCTCGAGCCTGAAGCAGGCGTTCGAAAAGCATCCGCTGTATTTCGACGCGCTGTTCTGCAATCTCGTCGGCGCGGGCGAGCAGGCGGGCATACTCGACAGCCTGCTCGACCGGTTGGCCACCTACAAGGAAAAAATCCTCGCGATCAAGAGCAAGATCAAGTCGGCACTGTTCTATCCGATCGCGATTATCGTCGTCGCCTTCATCATTACCGCCGTCATCATGATTTTCGTGATCCCTGCATTCAAGCAGGTGTTCGCGAGCTTCGGCGCCGACCTGCCGGGTCCGACGCTGGTGGTGATGGCCATTTCAGACTTTTTCGTCGAGTGGTGGTTTCTCATTTTCGGCGGCCTGTTTGCGGCCGTGTGGGGCTTCTTCTACGCATGGAAGCGCTCGAAGGCCGTGCAGATTCTCATGGATCGCGTCATGTTGCGCCTGCCTATTTTCGGCGACCTCGTGCGCAAGGCGACGATAGCGCGATGGACGCGCACCCTTTCGACGATGTTCGCTGCGGGTGTGCCGCTGGTCGAAGCGCTGGATTCGGTCGCGGGCGCGTCGGGAAACTACGAGTACTGGGTCGCCACCAAGAAGATCCAGAGCGAGGTCGCGACCGGTTCCAGCCTCGTCGTCTCGATGCAGAACACCGAGGTATTCCCGAACATGGTGCTGCAGATGGTGGCGATCGGCGAAGAAGCGGGTTCCCTCGACGGCATGCTGTCCAAGGTAGCCGATTTCTTCGAAGCCGAGGTCGATGATGCCGTCGAAGCGCTGTCCAGCCTGATGGAGCCGATCATCATGGTCGTGCTCGGCACTCTCATCGGCGGCATGGTGGTGGCGATGTACCTGCCGATCTTCAAGATGGGCCAGGCGGTTTAAGCACAGGATCGAGGGTTGCATTCGAGGATTGAGGCTCACTCGATCCTCATTCCCCGTTCCTCGATCCACAGATGGATTTGCTGCGGGCCTTTCAGTCTTATCCCGGCCTGTTCGTCGCCACCGTCGCGGCATTCTCGCTCGCGATAGGCAGCTTTCTGAACGTCGTCGTCCATCGCCTGCCCAGGATGCTCGAAAGGCGGTGGCGCGCCGAGCTGGCCGAGCTCAATGGCCAGGAGGCACAAGGTCCCGAACCTGCCTACAACCTGGTTGTCCCGCGCTCGCATTGCCCTGCCTGCGGTCATCAAATCACGACGCTCGAAAATGTGCCGCTGCTGAGCTATTTCGCCCTCGGCGGTAGATGCGCCGCATGCAAAACGAAAATTTCTCCGCGCTATCCGCTCGTCGAAGCGCTGACCAGCATCGTCTCAGGATATATCGCGTGGCGTTTCGGGGTGAGCTGGTCGACGGCTGCTGCGTTGATGTTTGCATGGGCGATGATCGCACTCGCATTCATCGACCTCGATACGTTCTATCTGCCCGACGACATCACGCTGCCGCTGTTATGGCTTGGGCTGCTCGTCAATAGCGGTGGGCTGTTCAGCGATCTGCACTCGGCTGTGGTCGGCGCTGTCGCCGGCTACTTATCGTTGTGGAGCGTGTACTGGGCGTTCAAGCTCGCCACGGGCAAGGAAGGCATGGGCTACGGCGACTTCAAGCTGCTGGCTGCGATCGGCGCATGGCTGGGCTGGAAAATGCTGCCGGTGGTGATACTGCTCTCGTCTTTTGCGGGCGCCGTCGTGGGCATCGCGCTGATCGTGTTCGCACGCCATGGGCGCAACGTGCCGATTCCTTTCGGACCTTACCTCGTGCTGGGCGGACTGATCGCGTTGTTCTGGGGTGACGCGCTCACCCGCTATTACCTGCAGAAGTTGTGAAGCGCATACCCCTGATCGTCGCGCTCACGGGCGGCATCGGCAGCGGCAAGAGCAGCGTCGCGAACATGCTGCAGGAGATGGGTGCTTCGATCGTCGACACCGACGAGATCGCCCACCGCCTCACTGCAAGCTCAGCGCCCGGTGCTGCTGCAATTCGCGAGCAGTTCGGGGCGCACTATCTGCTTGCCGACGGCGCGCTCGATCGGGCGCGCATGCGCGAGCTCGTTTTCGCCGATCCGGCAGCGAAGCAGAAATTGGAGGCCATTCTGCACCCGATGATCCGCACCGCGGTGGCCGCGGCCGTAGACGCGGCAACGGGTCCTTACTTCGTGATCGTGGTTCCACTGCTGATTGAAACCGGCGCCTATCGCAACCTCGCGGATCGTATCCTCGTGGTCGACTGCAGCGCAGAGGTGCAGATAGCCCGTGTCATGCAGCGCAGCGGACTTGCCGCCGATGCGGTGCAGGCGATCATGAACAGCCAGGTGGGCCGGGAGGAACGACTGCGGCATGCCGATGACATAGTGCGTAACGAGGGCGATCTCGCTGCGCTGCGCGCGGAAGTTCAAAGTTTGCACCGCCGCTACCTCGCGCTCGCGAGTGCCGCCAGAATCCCGCCGACACCGCCACTCGTCGTTAAAAACGTGAAATAAGTTCTTTATTTTTTTCAGATTTTGGTGAACAATAAACCGCATCCCAACTCACCGCGCGATTCTGCACTCGCCGTGATCAGCTACGAATACCCGTTAAGCGAGCGGATCCGTACCTTGTTGCGGCTCGAAGACCTGTACGAACGGGTGCAGTATTTTACCGGCCAGGCGCATCCCCAGCAGCACCACGTCGCTCTGCTGTGCCTGTTCGAGATCCTGGAAGTCGCAGGGCGCGCCGACCTCAAGTCTGATTTGCTGCAGGAACTCGAACGCCAGAAGCAGTCGCTCGAGCTGCTGCGCGAGAATCCCGACATCTCACAGGAAGCACTCGACGCCATCCTGTGGGAGATAGACCGCACGTCGTCGAAGCTGTTTCAGATGTCGGGCAAGGTCGGCCAGGAATTGCGCGAAAACGAATGGCTGATGGGGATCAAGCAGCGCACCAGCATACCCGGCGGACTCTGCGAGTTCGACGTTCCCTCTTACCATTATTGGCTGCACCAGGGCACTGAGCAGCATCGCCACGATCTCGAGCAGTGGCTGGCGCCCTTCCTGCCGATACGCGACGGCATCTCGATCGTGCTGCGGCTGCTGCGCGAAAGCGGCAAAGTATCGAAACAGGTAGCGGTGCAGGGGGTTTACCAGCAGATGATGGCCGGCCGTGTCGCCCAGATGCTGCGCATACGCCTGCAGCCCGACTACGCTTGCGCGCCGGAGATCAGCGCCAACAAGTACGCGCTCAATATCCGCTTCATCCTGCACGAGGCGGGGCAGCGTCCCAAGGTGATCGAGTCCGACGTCGAGTTCGAGCTGACGTTCTGCAACCTATAGTCCGATGAGTGTGCGTGCCGTAGCGTGTCCGCAGTGCGGCAAAAGCGTCGCCTGGGACACCGCCAACCGGTGGCGCCCGTTCTGCTCGCAGCGCTGCCGGCTCATCGATCTCGGCGCGTGGGCGAGCGAAAGTTACCGCATACCGGTCGCCGGAACCAAACACGACCCGCCGGCCGATCAGCCGGATTCCGAGAATGAGATCTAGCCGGACGTCGCCGCAGGTCGCAACGCCGCGCCGGGCTGCTGCGCGGTGGCAGTTCATTCGCTGAACCATGCGCCGCGCATCATTGCGATGCCGTGCGCGCCGCACGCCCATGCGCGCGTTAGATCGGCCGGGCGCATGCCTCCCAGCGCAAATACCGGAATCGCGGAACTTTCAACCAGCGCGGCGCAGTGCCGCCAGCCAAGCACGGCCGTTGCCGGATGACTCGGCGTCGGGTTGACCGGCCCTAAAACTGCGAAGTCGACCTGCAGCTCGCCAGCGCGCTTGAGCTCGGCGGCGTCGTGACAGGATGCCGCACACCAATTTACGCCCGGGCGGCGCGCGGCCGCCGTCAATTGGGCGGCGGTCATATGCACGCCATCAGCGCCGGCCTGGTTCGCGATGCCGGCTGCACCATTGACCAGCACGCGCGCGCCGAACGGGTGCGCCAGCGCAACTACTTCGGTCGCGAATGCGGCGAGATCTTCCGGGGTGTACCGCTTTTCGCGAACCTGAATCAGGCGCAGGCCATCGCGCAGCGCGTGCTCGATGGCTGCGAGCTGAGCAGCGCGTCCCATTTCCTGGGCGCACGTGATTGCATAAATATGCGGCACCGCAAGGGCACGCAGGATGGGGCCATTTGCGGGCAGCAGCGGCGCGACCGACAGGGAGTCGATCGACTGCCAGGAGAATTCCTGCGCTTCCCGGCTTTGCAGCGTTCCGGACCACGCCATGACCCGAAAAAACCTCAGGCGCACCGCGGCATGCTCGTAATCGAAATCGCGCGTGAGCCACGGATAGGCGGTAATCACCTCGATGCCGAGTTCTTCGTGGAGCTCGCGCGCGAGCGCAGCGCGCGTGGACTCGCCCGCGTCGACCTTGCCCCCCGGGAACTCCCAATAGCCCGCGTACACTTTGCCGACCGGCCTTTGCGCAAGCAGGAACTGCCCGCTGCCGTTGAAGATTACCGCCGCGACGACTTCAACGCGGTCCTTCCGAGGATGGTGCAAATGCAATGGCGCTGCGAACGATATATGTAACCGGGACTCAGCGCTTGCCTCGCGCCTTGGCGCCGGCGGCCCGCGACTTGCCGGCCCAGTCGCGGGCGAACTGCCATGCCACGCGACCGCTGCGCGAGCCGCGTTGCAGCGCCCACTGCAGCGCCTCCTTGCGCGAGTCTGCCGATCCCGCGCCAGGTGCCTTGAAGTGCGCGAGCCACTGGGCCACGATGCGCAAGTACTCGTCCTGGTCGAATGGGTAGAACGATACCCACACCCCAAAGCGCTCGGACAGCGAGATCTTTTCCTCGACCGTCTCGCCGGGATGAATCTCGTCGTCGACCCGTTTCGCCGCGAGGTTCTCCGACATGTATTCGGGCATCAAATGGCGCCGGTTGGACGTGGCGTAGACAAGACAATTCTCCGATGCCGCGGCGACCGACCCGTCGAGCACGACTTTAAGCGCCTTGTACCCCGGCTCGTCTGCTTCGAACGACAGATCATCGCAATACAGAATGAACCGCTCGGGCCGGCCCGCGATAAGCTCGACGATATCGGGCAGGTCGATCAGATCCTGCTTCTCGACCTCGATCACGCGCAGGCCCCGGTTCGCATATTTGTCGAGCAGCGCCTTGATCAGCGAGGATTTGCCGGTGCCGCGCGCCCCCGTGAGCAGAACGTTATTGGCGGGATAACCCTCGACGAACTGCCGCGTGTTCTGCTCGACGATCTGCTTCTGCCGATCGATGCCGCACAGATCCGACAAGGCGATCTTATGCACGTGGCGCACGATTTCGATCGCGCCGCGACCACCGCGCTTGCGCCATCGATAGGCGATCGACGCTCGCCACTCGGTCGATGCCGGCTCCGGGGGCAAAAGCTTCTGGATGCGCGTGAGCAGCGCCTCCGCGCGGGCCATCAGCCTGTCAGCGTCGCTCATGGCGGGACAGCTGCCGGTGCGGACAATCGTCATCCCCGAAAGCAAGTGCAAACAACCGGCGCGGCTTCCGTGCCTCTCTCGAGCAGATCATGTCCGGTAGTCGGCGTTGATGCTTACGTAATCGTGAGACAGATCGCAGGTCCAGATCGCCGCGCACGCGCTGCCGCGGTTGAGGACCACGCGTATCGTAATCTCGCTCTGCTTCATTACGCGCTGGCCATCGGCCTCGCGGTATTCCGGGTTGCGTCCGCCGCCGCGCGCCACCAGCACATCGTCGAGATAGAGATCTACGGATTCGACGTCGAGATCGCTGATCCCGGCGTAGCCGATAGCGGCCAGTATGCGGCCCAGGTTCGGATCGGAAGCGAAGAAAGCAGTCTTGACGAGCGGCGAATGCGCGATAGCGTAGCCGACTTTGCGGCACTCATCCGCGCTGCGGCCGAGTTCGACGCGAACCGTGATGAACTTGGTGGCGCCTTCGCCATCGCGCACGATCGCCTGCGCCAGTTCGGATGCGACGCCCGTCACCGCGTCGCGCAGTGCGCCGAACTCGGCACTGCGCGCATCGGACAGCTCGTCCATCGCGGCCTTGCCGCTGGCAATCAGCATAAACGAGTCATTGGTGGACGTGTCGCCGTCGATGGTGATGCTGTTGAAGGAATACCGGGCCGCATGCGCAACCGCGGCCCTGACCAGGGGCAGGCTCATGCGCGCGTCGGTGGCGATAAAGCCGAGCATCGTCGCCATGTTGGGACGGATCATCCCCGCCCCCTTCGCGATTCCCGTGATCGTGACCTGGGCTTTGCCAATGGTGACCTGACGGGACGCGGCTTTGGGAATCGTATCGGTGGTCATTATCGCCTGCGCCGCAGCGAGCCATTTGTCGGCGGCCAGGCCGGCGATACAGGCCGGCAGCCCTGCTGCGATGCGCTCGACCGGCAACGGCTCCATGATCACTCCCGTTGAAAACGGCAATACCTGCCCCGCCGCGCAGCCGAGCAGCTTACCTAAGGCCGCGCAGGTCGATCGCGCGTGCGCGAGCCCATCCTTGCCCGTCCCGGCATTGGCGTTGCCTGTATTGACGACCAGCGCGCGTATCGATGCTGTCGGATCGAGCAGTGACAGATGCTGACGCGTCACCACCACCGGTGCCGCGCAAAAACGGTTCTGCGTGAAAACGCCCGCCACCCGGGCCCCATCGTCGAGCTTGATGACGAGCAGATCCTTGCGGTTCGGCTTGCGGATGTTGGCTTCCGCCACACCCAGCGTAACGCCCGCCACCGGCAGCAGGGATCGGGGATCGGGCACTGAAAGATTGACAGGCATTGACGCGGTTGTGAGCTAGAAATGGGGGATGAGGCAAGCCCAGGATGAATGCGGAATGATGAATGATGAATGATGAATGAAGGCCACTCGATACTCGAACTAGCACGTGACTCGGCGCGTCATGTCAGCTTGCCATGGCAGTGCTTGTACTTCTTGCCGGAACCGCACGGGCAGGGGTCGTTGCGCCCGACTTTCTGTCCCTGTCGCACGAACGTTTGCGCATCGGAAGCGGGAGCGTCTGCGTTCGCATTTTCGAGCGCCTGCTCGTAGTCGGCATGGTGGAACTGGACGTTGGTGGGCGCGTGCGGCTCCTCGACTTTCTGCAGTTCGGCTTCGCTGCGGAACTGCACGGTCAGCAGGATCTTCGTCACCTCGGTATTGATCATGTCCAGCATGAGGGAAAACAGCTCGAACGCTTCCTTCTTGTACTCCTGGGTCGGCGTCTTTTGCGCGTAGCTGCGCAGGTGTATCCCCTGGCGCAGGTGGTCGAGCGCGGCAAGGTGCTCGCGCCAATGCGAGTCCACGCTCTGCAGCATGATGGCACGCTCGAACTGACGGATGGCCGCCTGGTCGAGGCCGGCGATCTTGTCCTGGTACTTGCGGTGCGCGTGGTCGATGATCCGGCTGCGCAGTTTTTCCTCGTCGAGGTCGCTCTCGTCGGCCAGCCACTGCTTTAGCGGCAGGTCGATCTGCAGCTCCGCCGCAAGCGTCTTCTCGAGGCCATCGACGTCCCACTGCTCCTCCAGGCTTTGCGGGGGAACATGCTGGGTAATGAAGCTGTTGATGACCTCCGCGCGGATCGCCGTCATGCGCTCGGAAATATCGATTGATTCGAGCAGCTGATTGCGCGATTCGTAGATCGCCCGGCGCTGGTCGTTGGCGACGTCGTCATATTCGAGCAGATGCTTGCGCATGTCGAAGTTGCGCGCTTCGACCTTGCGCTGGGCGTTCTCGATCGCGCGCGTCACCCAGGGGTGTTCGATCGCCTCCCCGTCCGGCATCTTGAGACGCTGCATGATCGCGGCGACCCTGTCCGACGCGAATATGCGCAGCAGCGGGTCCTCCAGAGACAGGTAAAAACGGCTCGAGCCCGGATCGCCCTGGCGGCCGGAACGGCCGCGCAGCTGATTGTCGACACGCCGCGACTCATGGCGCTCGGTAGCGATGATGTGCAGCCCGCCGCTGGCGACGACCTGGTTGTGCAGCTTCTGCCAGTTATGGCGAATCTCGTCGATGCGCTTCGGCCGGGCCGCGTCGTCGAGCGCGGCGTCCGCAGTGACGCGGTTGATCTCGGGTTCGGGATTGCCGCCGAGCACGATGTCGGTGCCGCGGCCTGCCATATTGGTGGCGATGGTGATCATCTTGGGACGCCCGGCCTGCACGACGACCTCGGCCTCGCGCTCGTGCTGCTTTGCATTCAGGACGTTGTGGGGAAGCTTCTCCTTCTCGAGCATCTTCGACACGAGCTCCGAATTCTCGATCGACGTCGTGCCGACCAGCACCGGCTGGCCGCGCTCGTAGCAGTCCTGGATATCCTTGATCACGGCCTGGTATTTCTCGCGCATGGTCTGATACACCTGGTCCATACGGTCCTCGCGCACCATCGGATGATGGGTGGGTATCACCATCGTCTCCAGCCGATAGATATGCTGAAACTCGTACGCCTCCGTGTCGGCGGTGCCGGTCATTCCGGCGAGCTTCGAGTACATGCGGAAATAATTCTGGAATGTAATCGAGGCCAGGGTCTGGTTCTCGCGCTGGATCGATACGCCCTCTTTGGCCTCGACCGCCTGGTGCAGCCCGTCCGACCAGCGCCGCCCGGGCATCAGCCGCCCGGTGAATTCGTCGACGATGATGATCTCGTCCTCCTGCACGACGTACTGCTGGTCGCGGTGAAACAGGGAATGTGCGCGCAGCGCCGCGTAGAGATGGTGCATCAGATTGATGTTGACCGGATCATACAAGCTGCCGCCGTGGGGCAGCAGACCCGTCTCGGCAAGCAGTGCCTCGGCGCGCTCGTGACCTGCCTCCGACAGCAGCACCTGATGGGCTTTTTCGTCGACGCTGAAGTCGCCGGGGCCGTTCTCCTCTTTCTGGCGGACGAGGCGCGGCGCAATCTCGTTCATTCGGTAGTAAAGCTCGGTGGTGTCCTCCGCTTGGCCCGAAATGATCAACGGCGTGCGCGCCTCGTCGATCAGGATCGAATCGACCTCGTCGACAATCGCGTAATTGAGCCCGCGCTGGAAGCGCTCCGCGGGACTGGCCGCCATGTTGTCGCGCAGGTAATCGAAGCCGAACTCGTTGTTCGTGCCATACGTGATATCCGACGCGTACGCGGCCTGCTTGAGACCATGATCCATCTGCGACAGGATGACGCCGACCGACAGCCCGAGAAAGCCGTAGACGCGGCCCATCCATTCGGCATCGCGCCTGGCGAGATAATCATTGACCGTTACTACATGCACGCCCTTGCCCGACAACGCGTTGAGATATGCGGGCAGTGTCGCGACCAGGGTCTTGCCCTCGCCGGTGCGCATCTCCGCGATCTTGCCCTGGTGCAGCGCGATACCGCCGGCCATCTGCACGTCGAAGTGGCGCATGTTGAGGACGCGCTTTGCGGCCTCGCGCACGACCGCAAAGGCTTCAGCCAAAAGCTGGTCGAGTGTCGCACCTCCCGCATGCCGCTGCTTGAACTCGACGGTCTTGCCCTGGAGCGCTTCATCCGACAGCTTGCTGATTTCAGGCTCGAGCGCATTGATGGCGCGCACCGAGTGCATGTATTGCTTGAGCAGCCGGTCGTTGCGGCTGCCGAAGACCTTTCTGAGCACGCCCGTAATCATCGATCGGTCGCAAGTTTCCTAGTAGTGGCAAATGCCCGAAACCCGTCCGGCATGCAACGGGGAGTCGTCATGGGCTTAGCAGGGCCGGCAACACCCGGGATAGTGCACTCTCATGCAGCAGGTGTTACTGGCCCTAAAAAAAAGGGGTGGGGAAATCCCCACCCCTCATAATTCCTGACCGACCCGCCTAGCTGGATAATCGCAGGAACCGCGCGGGGTTGAGCGGCGCGCCGCGCTGGCGCACTTCGAAGTGGAGGTGCGCGCCCGTCGAGCGCCCGGTATTGCCCACCTCGCCAATCGCCGTTCCACTGAGTACTACGTCGCCGGTCTTGACGCGGCGCTTGGAAGCGTGCGCGTAACGCGTAACCAGCTCATTACCATGGTCAATCTCGATCATATTACCATACTGAGGGTGGAAATCCGAGTAGATGACCACGCCCCCGGCGGCCGCGAGTATCGGCGTGCCGGTTTCGGCCATGAAGTCCATTCCCTCGTGAAAAGATCGCGTTCCGCTGAATGGATCGATGCGCCAGCCAAAATTCGACGTGTACCAGCCGCCTTCGATCGGCAGCACCGACGGCAGAAGTTTCCTCTTCGCGCTGTCCGCCAGCATCAACGAATCGAGGATCCCGAGCTTCTCGGTGCGGTCATCCATCTGTCTCGTCAGCGCGTCGACCTGGCGGCTCAGGTCGCCAAGCGACAGGTCGTACGTCGGCAGAGCAGACGTCGCACCGCCTCGGCCCGGCGCCTGCTCGAACATAAATTCCTGGGGTTTGAAGCCGGCCGTCTTGGCAAGTCGCTCGCCGAGGGTGTCGAGGCGCAGCAGTTGCGCCTGCATCTGGCCGAGCTTGGCAGCCAGCGCGTTGAGATTTTCGCGGAGATAATCCTGGGTCGTGTCGGCGTTCTCGCGCTGGGCGCTCAGCATCAGCGCATTCATCAGTGGCGTGTGCAGGCTGGGGGCATAGCGCAGCATCCAATACTGGAGCGCCATGGCGAGCGACATCAGCGCGACGAGGGTTGCCGCCGAACCGAACACCAGGTGCGGCACGGTGAGCGTCAGCGTGCGGGCCCTGGCGAGCTTTTGAGAAACTAGAATTATATTCATCGATGTCCCACAATCTCAGCCATGCCTGCGCATAAAATCGACTTCTACCTCGACGCGTCGAGCAGTCTGCGCGCGCTCGCCGGGGAGGCTCGGCGCATGACTGATTTGCAGCGGATTCTGCTGACTGCCGCGCCGCATCCGCTAACGCAAGCCTGCTGCGTTAAACGACTCGGTGCGGGGACCCTCACCCTCTTGGCTGAAAATGCGGCGATTGCGGCGAAACTGAAACAACTCGCCCCACGATTGTTAGCTGCCTATGTGAAGCAGGGTTGTGAGGTTACTGCAATTAAAGTTGAAGTGCAAGTTGGTGCGCAGCGGCCTCCGCCGCCCGAAAAACGCGTCCCCAAGCGCTTAAGTATTGATGCGATTGAGGAATTGGAACGGCTCGCGCACGGCCTGGAAAATACGCCGCTGCAGCAGGCGCTGTTGCGGCTCGCCGCGCGTCAGCGTCCGGAGCGCTGACGGCTGACGCGCGATTTCATACCACGAGGAGGACGCGCTCGAGCAGCAGGAAAACCAGGACGATGCCCGCCATCACCATACCGTATTTGAGTATCTGCCAGGCGAACGTCACGTAGCGGCGATTACGGGTAAGCACGTACATCACCAGCGATCCGCCGATGGTAATGAGGACCAGAAAGCCGACGATACGCAGCACCAGCATCGGGTTGCAGCGTTCCGGATCGGTTTTCGCGCGCCGTCGCTCACCAGCCTACGCTGGCGCGACCAGCCTCACGCGAATGCGGGCTGGGTAGAAGACACGAACGCCGGTGCGTCCTCCGCGCGTTCGAACGTAGCGTACTCCCAGGCGTCCTTGGTTTCGAGCAGGCGCCTCAACAGTGCGTTGTTGAGCGCGTGCCCGGACTTATGCGCGGTGAACGCGCCTATCAGCGGATGGCCGAGCAGGTAGAGATCGCCGATCGCATCGAGCACCTTGTGCTTGACGAACTCATCGTCGTAACGCAATCCGTCCGTGTTGAGCACGCGATACTCATCGAGCACGATGGCGTTGCCGAGCGAGCCGCCCAGCGCGAGTCCCTGCGAGCGCATCGATTCTACGTCGTGCATGAAGCCGAACGTGCGCGCCCGGCTGACTTCCTTCACGTAGGAAGTCGACGCAAAATCGACGCAGACCGACTTGGCCGAATTTTCGAAGACCGGATGGTCGAAGTCGATGCTGAATTCGATCCTGAAACCATGGTGAGGAGCGAACCGCGCCGTCTTGTCGCCTTCGCTCACCTCTACCGGCTTCAGTATGCGGATGAACGTCTTCACCGCCGGCTGCTCTTCGATGCCTGCCGACTGCAACAGAAACACGAACGGACCGGCGCTGCCGTCCATAATCGGAACTTCACCCGCCGACAAGTCGACGTACAGGTTGTCGATTCCCAGGCCGGCGAGCGCCGACATGAGATGCTCGACGGTGGACACGCGCACGCCATCGCGCTCGAGGCACGATGAAAGCCGCGTGTCGCCAACTTGGTACGGGCCCGCTTTGATTTCCACCGGCTGCGGCAAATCGACGCGGGTGAACACGACCCCCGTATTCGGCGCGGCAGGGCGCAATGTCATAAAGACCTTTTCGCCCGTGTGCAGACCTACGCCGGTTGCGCGGATGATGGTTTTCAGCGTGCGCTGTTTTATCGCGCCTAGTTGCACGTTAACTCTTTGATTTTTCATATTCTTAAAAATGTAATTTTAACATGTCCGTCCACTGCATGGCAAAGCGCACGAATCGCCGCCGGACCGCGTCCGTGCAAACCCCGGGCGCCTCACGCTGGCCGGCGCCCCACGCGTCGACTACCTATGCCCCCCTTCCACAGCCGGCCCGCGCCCTCAGGGCGACTGGCCGAACTTAGCGCGCATATGCCTCCTTCAGACTGACCCGGCCCTCAATCCGCCTGTTTACGCAGGAACGCGGGTATATCCAGCATCTCGACGCCTGATTGCCGCATCGCCTCGATGGTCTGATCGCGGCGCCGGCGCATGACGGCCGGCTGATCGAGCTCCTCGTAATTGACGGCACCCGTGGTAGCGCCGCCGTCCGTGCCCGTCGCCGGCATCACGACCGTCAGCGGCTTCGGCATCACGCGGGTCGACGCCTTGCCGAGCCCCGTCGCGACGATAGTCACGCGCAACTCGTCCTGCAACTCCTCGTCGTATGCGGTGCCGATGATTTTGGTCGCGCTGTCCGCCATGAAAGCGTTGATCACTTCCATCACATCGTAGATTTCCTGCAACTGCATGGATCCCCTGCTCGCCGAGATATTGACGACCGCCCCGCGCGCGTTCGCGATGTCGATGTCCTCGAGCAGCGGGCTGGCGACGGCTTCCTCGGCCGCCATGCGCGCGCGGTCGGTACCCACTGCCTTGGCCGAACCCATCATCGCCATGCCCGCTTCGGACATGACCGTGCGTACGTCGGCGAAATCGACGTTGATCATGCCGGGGCAGCTGATGATCTCGGAAATTCCCGACACCGCACCGTGCAGTACGTCGTTCGCGGCGCGGAAAGCCTGGTCGAGCGTAATCTGATTGCCGAGGACCTGCATCAGCTTGTCGTTGGGGATGACGATCAGGGAATTGACGTACTGCGCGAGCGTATCCAGGCCGTCCTGCGCAACCTTTTGGCGCTTGCCCTCGAACGCGAAGGGCTTCGTGACGACCGCTACCGTGAGTATGCCGAGCTCGCGCGCGATCTCGGCCACCACGGGCGCCGCGCCCGTGCCTGTGCCGCCGCCCATGCCGGCGGTGAGAAACAGCATGTCGGTCCCGGAGATGAGTTCGACGATGCGGTCCTTGTCTTCGAGCGCGGCGAGCCGGCCCACTTCAGGATCGGCACCAGCGCCCAAGCCCTTGGTGACACCCGCGCCAAGCTGCAGCTGGATGCGCGCCTGCGTGCGGCGCAGCGCCTGCATGTCGGTGTTGGCGCAGACAAACTCTACGCCTTTCACCCCGTTGGCGATCATGTGATCGACCGCGTTGCCGCCGCAGCCGCCTACCCCCACCACCTTGATTACTGCGTCCTGCGAAGGAACTTCGACTATCTCAAACATTGTTGCCTCCTGTAACTAGAGTAAGAACAAAAAACCCGCGATTGCCTGCTTGCCTGTTGCCCGATCCGTCGTACATGAAGATGCGCCCTCTCTCAAAAATTTCCCTTGAACCAGCTTTTCATCCGTTCTATCAGTCCCTGCAGCGATCCGATGTTGGCCTGCGCGAGCTGCTGCTGGCGTTGCTGCTGCAGCCCGAGCAGCAGCAGGCCGACTGCCGTGGCGTAGCGCGGGTTGCGCACCACTTCCGCCAGCCCTCCCTGATACTGCGGCTGTCCGATGCGCACCGGCATGTGGAAGATCTCTTCGCCCAGCTCCACCATGCCCTGCATCGAACTCGAGCCGCCGGTGATGACGATGCCCGACGAAAGCAGGTCCTCGTAACCCGAGCGCCGCAGATCGGACTGCACCAGCGAGTAGAGCTCCTCGATACGCGGCTCGATCACCTCGGCGAGGGTCTGTCGCGACAACTGGCGCGGCCCGCGTTCGCCTATGCCGGGCACTTCGACCATCTGCCGGGGGTCGGCGAGTTGCCGCAACGCGCAGCCATAGCGCTGCTTGATGTCCTCGGCGTCTTTGGTGGGCGTGCGCAACGCCATCGCAATATCGTTGGTGATCTGATCGCCCGCGATGGGAATTACGCCCGTGTGGCGGATTGCGCCCTGGGTAAAGATGGCGATGTCGGTGGTGCCGCCGCCGATGTCGACCAGGCACACCCCGAGCTCCTTTTCGTCCTCCGACACGACAGCGGTCGCCGAGGCGAGCGGCTGGAGGATGAGATCGCGCACTTCCAGACCGCAGCGACGGACGCATTTGATGATGTTCTGCGCCGCCGACACGGCGCCGGTGACGATGTGCACGTTGACCTCGAGCCGCACACCGCTCATACCGAGGGGCTCGCGCACGTCACCCTGGCCGTCGACGATGAACTCCTGATTGAGGATGTGCAGCACCTGCTGGTCGGTCGGAATGGGGATCGCCTTGGCGGTTTCGATCACGCGCTCGACATCCTGCTGCGTCACTTCGCGATCCTTGATCGCGACCATGCCGCGCGAATTGATGCTTTTGATATGGCTGCCGGCGATGCCGGTATAGACTTCGCTGATCTTGCAGTCCGCCATCAGTTCGGCTTCTTCGAGCGCGCGCTGAATCGCGTTGACGGTCGCCTCGATATTGACGACGACGCCTTTCTTCAGTCCTCTCGAGGGATGTCCTCCCATGCCGATGATCTCGAAGCGGCCGTCGGGCTTAACTTCCGCGACGATTGCGGCGATCTTCGACGTGCCGATGTCGAGACCGACGATGAGTTTCTTGCTTTCCCTGGCCTTGCTCATCAACCCCTCTTGTGAGTGCTGCCGCGGCGCGGTTCCTGCTCGCGCCGCAATTCGGGTATGCGCACGGCGAAGCCGTGCGGATAGCGCAAATCGGCATACTCGAGCCTGCGTTGCAGCGCACCTATCGTCCGGTCATGCAGTTCGATGAAGCGCTCGAGGCGCGCCTCGATGCGCTCGCGTCCGAGTTCGATCACGAGGCCGCTGTCGAGGCGCACCTGCCACGCGCGGCGCGGCGACAACTGCACCTGAACGGGGACCCTGCCGATCGCTGCCAGGCTGCGCCGGAAAAAGCCGAACTGGACGGCCATCTCCCTGGCGGCGCCATCGGGGCCGAGAAAAAACGGCAGCTGGCCGTCATACGCCGCGGTGAAAACTTCGCCCTGGGAATTCACCAGCGCCGCGGCACCCCACCGCGCCAGCGCAACGTGCTCCTCGAGGCTTACTTCGAGTCGGTCCGGCCATTGGCGGCGCACGGTGGCGGTGCGCA
>JBKJZR010000057.1:0-11981 GCA_046715035.1 Burkholderiales bacterium
GAGGTCGCCAAGCTGCGCGCCGACATCGAGCGCCTGCGCAGCATCGATCTGCAGACCCTGCCGGGAACGAAGAGATAAATGGACAAGACGATTCTGGTGATCGACAACGACGAAGCGCTGGTCGAAATCGAAACCTTCTATTTTACCGAGCAGGGCTACACGGTGCATACGGCCTACGACGGCACCGAAGGCGTCAAGCTTGCGCTCGAGCTCAAGCCGCCGGCGATCGTATGCGACATGATCATGGGCGAAATGCACGGCTTCGAAGTGCTGCGCACGCTGCGCGCGCATCCCGACATGCACAGCACGGTCATCATCATGACTTCGGCGAAAGCCTACAAGCCGGACATCGACCGCGCGCGCGAGCTCGGAGCGACCGATTACGTCGTCAAGCCCTTTCGCACGGACGAGCTGCTCGCGCTCATCGAGCGCCATCTTGCGTCTTTCGGGCAGCAGGAGCCCCACTAAATGCAGGTCACCTTCTGGGGCACGCGCGGCTCGATCGCCACCCCTGGCACGGGCACCACCACCTACGGCGGCAATACTTCCTGCGTCGAGTTGCGCTGCGGCGGCGACATTTTCATCTTCGACGCCGGCACCGGCATACGCCCGCTCGGGTTGGCGATTATGAAGGAATTCGGCAGCCAGCCGGTGACCGTGCACCTGTTCGTGAGTCACACGCACTGGGACCATATCCAGGGTTTCCCGTTCTTCACGCCGGCGTACCTGCCGACGACCACGATCCATATCTACGGATCGCCCGGCCAGGGGCGGCCTTTGGAAAAGGTGCTGCGCGGACAGATGGATGCCGACTATTTTCCCGTGGCGCTCGGCGATATGAACTCGACCTTGCACGTGCACGAGTTCAAGGGCAAGCCCTTTCAGATCGGCGACGCGACGATCGACGCGGCGTATCTGAATCATCCCGGCATGAACCTCGGATACCGGGTCACGCACGACGGCAAATCGGTCGTGTACGCCACCGACAACGAGCCGTATCAGCAAACGCTGCCGCATCTGGGCCATCGCGCCGAAGCAGGCCGCGAGTTCGGCCAGAAACTCGACGCCGAGTTCGTGCGTTTTATCGACAAGACCGACCTCTACATCGGCGAAGCGCAATACACCGATGCCGAATATCCATCGCGCATCGGCTGGGGACATTCGTCGATCAGCGCCACCGTGGAAGTCGCGATCGAGGCGCAGGTGCGCTCGCTCGCCTTCTTCCATCACGACCCGCTGCACGACGATACGCAGGTCGCGGAGATGGCGGAGAACGCGAACCGCCTGATCGCGGAGCGCGGCGCCTCGTTGCGTTGCTTCGCCGCGCGTGAAGGCCAGGTCATCGACATTTAGCTCGGCGCACTTCGCTTAAGGAAGCTCTGTTTACCGTAGTGATCCGTCGTGCCAGCGACCTTAGTCCTGAGCCCGTCGAAGGGTGGCATCCAGCAATGCATCGATTGAAATGGATTCCAGCGTGCGCTGGAATGACGGCCTATTTTAGTCCAGCTTTAATCAGAGTCTCCTCATTCGGGACGGATGTTCGCGCCGCGGATGATCTTCGCGAACAACGCGGTCTCGCGGCGCATGAACGCGGCCAGCTCCTCCGGCGTGCCGGCGATCACTGCCGAGCCCTGGCTCACGAAGCGGTCGTGTACGCCCGGCCGCTGCAGCACACGCGTCAGATCGCCGTGTATCCTGGCAAGTACCTCTTTCGGCGTCGCTGCGGGCGCGAAAATGCCGGACCAGGTGGTGGCGTCGAACTGCGGATAGCCGCTTTCCGCGACGGTGGGAACTTCGGGGAGCACCGCAGCCCTTTTCGCGCTGGAAACGGCGAGCGCACGCACGCGGCCGCTCTTGACGTGGGGCAGCGCGCCGACGATGTTCGCAAACATCAGCTCCACCTGCCCGCCGATCAAGTCGATGAACGCGGGCGCCGCGCCCTTATAAGGAACGTGGTTCATCCTGATGCCCGCGAGCGACTGCAGCAGTTCCATGCCGAGATGCTGGAGATTGCCGACCCCGGCTGAAGCGTAGTTGAGCTGACCGGGCCGCGACCTGGCGAGCCGCACGAGATCGGCAACGTTCTTCGCCGGCAGCGAAGGGTGCACGACCAGCGTCATCTGTCCCGCCACGACCATGCTCACCGGCGCGAAGTCCTTCAGCGGGTCGTACGTCATTTTGGGCTGCAGCGTCGGATTGATCGTCAGCGGCCCCGAGTTGCCGAGCAGCAGCGTGTAGCCGTCGGGCGGGGCTTTCGCAACCACGTCAGCGCCCACCATCCCGCCCGCGCCACCGCGGTTGTCCACGATGACTGCCTGCCCCCAGATCTCGCCGAGATTCTGCGCCAGCACTCGCGCGATATCGTCGTACGGCCCGCCGGGCGCGTACGGCACGACGATGCGCACGGGCTTGGCCGGGTAGCTTTGCGCCGCGAGGGGGCCGGTGGCCACGAGCGCCAGCGCGGCAGCGAGGGTGCTAAAGCTTGAGCGAAAACCTGCAGTTCTCACGCTATTTCATCCTGAGATGGGTTGTAGCGTCCCGATGGTTGCCCGTAAGTACTTGCGTGCAGAGGCAGACGGGCCTGGTTCCGGGTTTTCAGCTCCCTGCTCCAGCAACGCGATGGGCGGATGCTATTTATAATTTCTCGCTGCACGGGCATTCCCGGGCGCTGCTGCGCCTCTTTCCCGCTCAGCATAACTGAGTGTGAGTTTAGCAGGCTGATGCAAGTCTCCGTACTCGGGCGGGATCAGCTACCATTCAACATTCGCATACCTAACGATGCCCCTGCCCAAGTGTTTTCCGAGAGTCAGCCCGCGACGATCGGAGATCTTCGTGGAACGTGAAACGGTGGTCATTTCGCGAGCGATTTCCACTTTATCTCTTCTCACGACCCGCGTGCAAAGGCCGATCCTCAATCGCTTGCTCCCGATCGGAATGTAACGGTGCTCGACCAGCCTCAAATGAAATTCGATTCTGATCTTGCGCTTGCCGACGACGACCTGTTCAGTTCGTCTAGCAAGACCGAGCTCGCCTCGGAACTGGTGAATATCGGTGATCACCTCACCCGTCGGATCGAAGGCGAATTCTGGACCGCCGGTCAACGCCAGGCCTCGAGCATTCATGAGGTTTCTTACCGGGCATGTTTTAAACCGCAATTGCCCGGTTACTTCGTGAAACGCTTTACTCCGGCCGATGGCATTGTCTATGACCCGTTCTCCGGGCGCGGCACCACGGTGATCGAGGCCGCGCTGCGCGGCCGGCGGGTCATCGCCAACGACATCAATCCCTTGTCGGCGATCCTGGCGCGCCCGCGGCTCGACGTTCCCGAGCTGGCTGATGTCGCCGATCGCCTCCGACACATACGGTATGAGGACAGGTCGAAAGCTGATCTCGATCTCGCGATGTTCTACGAGTCGCGCACCGAGGCAGAAATTGTTTCGCTGAGAAGCTATCTGAAGCAGCGCCGTAATAGCGGACTCGAGGACGGTGTAGATTCCTGGATTCGCATGGTGGCAACAAACCGGCTTACCGGGCATTCTCCCGGATTTTTCTCGGTGTATACGTTCCCCCCTAATCAAGCGGTCAGCGCGCAAAGGCAGGTCAAGATCAATGAGAAACGCGGCCAGACGCCTGGGTATCGGGACACCAAAGCAATTCTTCTGAAAAAGTCGCGTCAGCTGCTGAGTGGCCTGTCCGCGCAGGACGTCGCCAACCTGAGAAATGCGTTTCGCACAGCGACATTCCTTACCGGCGATGCGAGCGATACCCGGAGTATTCCCGATGCCCATGTCGATCTCACGGTGACGTCGCCGCCTTTTCTCGATATCGTCCAGTATGCGGACGACAACTGGCTGCGTTGCTGGTTTAACGATCTCGCGATCGACGAAGTCGCTGCCCGCATCACCATGGCAACCACAGTGGAAGCCTGGTGCCATGTAATGGCGCGGGTAGTTGCGGAGCTGTTCCGTATCACGCGGCCAAACGGCACCGTCGCATTCGAGGTCGGCGAGGTGAGGAAAGGGCGGATAAAGCTGGAGGATTACGTCGTTCCGCTGGGCGTGAAAGCCGGCTTTGCCTGCGAAGCGGTGTTGATCAATTCCCAGCAATTCACGAAGACCGCCAACATCTGGGGTATCGCGAACAACAAGGTCGGCACGAATTCGAATCGCATCGTCGTGCTCAAGAAACCATCGTAGTATTCTGGCAGCGTCTCCCGCCTGGCCGGTCTGTAGCGAAGAGGAGGATCGACAATGCGTTCCAGAAAGCTGCTGGCCGACTTCGTCATGCTGCTGGCGTTCGCGGTGTCCGCGGTCCAGGCCGCGCAGACGCGTTTCCCGGACAAACCGATCCGCCTCGTCCTCGGCAGCGCTGCAGGCTCGGGGCCCGATATCATCGCGCGCGCCGTAGGTGAGCGTCTGTTCGGCGCGTGGGGCCAGCGGGTCGTCGTCGATCCCCGGCCCGGTGTGGCCGGCATCCTCAGTGCAGAGCTGGTGTTGCGCGCGACGCCCGACGGCTACACGTGGATGATGTTGACCTCGCAGCTGATGGTCGCAACCGCGGTCTATCCGAACGTCAAGTTCGACCTCGACAAGGATTTCGTCTCGATCAGCCTGATCGGAACGGTACCGTTTGTCCTCGTCGTCAATCCTGAAATGCCGGCAAAGTCGCTACGCGAGCTGATCGAGATCGCGAAAAAAACCCCACGTGCGCTGCGCTATGGCTCGGCCGGCACTGGCGCCTCCGAGCATCTTTCGGGGGTTCTGTTCACACGGTTGACGGGCACTGAAATGCTGCATGTGCCCTACAAGGGCGTCGCCGAGGCGGTGGCCGCGACGATGGGGAAAGAGGTCAATCTCACCTATGGGGTCGTCCCGGCGGTGCTGGGCGCTGTTCAGTCCGGGCGCGTCAGGGCGCTCGGCGTCACCGGTCCCAAACGCAATGCGCTGCTTCCGGACGTGCCGTCGATCTCGGAGGCGGTGCCCGGCTACCAGACGCTCGGCTGGTACAGCCTGGTGGCGCCGAAGGGCACGCCGGAGTCGGTGCTCGCCAAGGCCAGCGCCGAAGTTTCCCGGGCGGTGAAAGACCCGCAGTTCGGCGAACAGCTCAAAGGCCTCGGGCTCGAAATCGTCGGCAGCACGCGCGCGGAGCTCGATGCGTTTCGGCGCGAGCAGAGGAAGCAGATCGACGAAATCGTCAAGGCATCCGGCGTCGACGTCAAGTAGCCCACCGGCAGCCGCCTGGGGAACCGCGCCGCATTCCCGCGGTCCTTCGTTTATCCAGGAGAGAACGCCGATGGATCGCCGAACGCGACTTTTTTCCGCATCGTTCATAAGGCGCCTGCCCTGCCTGTCGATGTTGGTGGTCGCCTTCGCCTATGGCGCGGGCGCTCCGGCCGCGACACAGCAGGCAGTCGAGCATCTGCTGAAGTCCATCGAACGCTCGGACTGTGTCTTCATCCGCAACGGTCTGCGTCACCCCGCGCAGGAGGCTGCCGCACACATGCGGAAAAAATACCGCTCTGCGCAGAAAAAGATCAACACACCGGAGGAATTCATCGAACACGCGGCAAGCCGCAGCAGCCTCAGCGGAAAACCCTATCTCATGCAGTGCGACAATGCGCCCGCGCAGCCCGCTGGGGATTGGCTCAAAGCCGAGTTGGCCCGCTATCGAAAATAAGGTTGCCCGGCTCCCCAGCGGGCGGCGGCACGGACGGATCGGCCCGAACCTATGGGCAGCGCGAATCCTGTAGTACATTACGCCCGCTGCGACGCGGGCTTTTTTTCGCTTTGGCACCGTGCAATCTCCCGCGACATTCAGCGGCCGCACCGGGCGGCCCACAGCATAGAATGATCGAGAATTGGCGGAACTGGATCCCGAATGGCACGCGTCGACGAGCTTTCCATCGAAGAAATCAGGCAGCGCTACCTGGACAAGGGAGAACGGGTCTCGGCGCAAATCCTCGGCCGGCTGCAGCGTGACCCGCGACAGGGCGTGCGCCGCCTCTACGCGATGCTCAAGAAGCGCTACGAACACCAGCGCGACGAGCGCCTGCGGCTGGACGCGATGCAGCACTTCGAACAGTTGTTGTGGAAATCCGGGATGCGCGACATCGCGGGCTTGGACGAGGTGGGCATGGGGCCGCTCGCCGGCCCGGTGGTGGCCGCGGCGGTCATGTTTGCCCCGCACACAGCGATCGAGGGCGTCGACGACTCCAAGCGGCTCGATCCCGACACTCGTGCGGCACTTGCCATTGAGATACGCGCAAAAGCGACAGGCATAGGCCTGGGCGCGGCATCGGTCGAAGAGATCGACCGGCTCAACATCTACCACGCGGGCCTGCTCGCGATGCGGCGCGCGGTCGAGGCGCTCCCCCGGCGTCCGCAGCACGTGCTGGTCGACGCGCGCACCGTGCCCGGCATCGACGTCCCCCAGAATCCCTTCAACAAAGGCGACGGCATCAATTTCAGCATCGCCGCCGCTTCGATCATCGCCAAGACCGAGCGCGACCGCATGATGGAGGTCCTCGATCGCGACTATCCCGGCTATGGTTTCGCTGCACACAAAGGGTACGGCACCGCGGAGCACCGCGAAGCGCTCCTGCGGCTCGGCCCGTCGGCGATTCATCGCATGTCGTTCCCGGTCATGCACGAGCTGCAGGGTGAATATTCGGCGCTTTTCTACACGCTCAAAGGCCAGCTCGAGGTCGCCCGCACGCGGGCAGCGCTCAATGACCTCGAATCCGCGTTGCGCAACCACACCGAGGCGCTCGCCGAGCAGGAATGCAGGAAACTGCGGCTGCTGGTGACGCGGCGCTGGCGGCTGATCGGCTGAGCGGGGGCCCCACGCAGCGCTGCCTCTGGCTGTGCAGGGCTCGCGCGGTGACGCGCGCGCAGCACTTTTGTAAATGCAGATCTCATGCTCTCGACTCGCGCCAGTTTCGCTACTTCCGCACCATGAATGTTCCCGGCACCCTTGAATACCGGCATTTCGACTCGGCAGGCGTACGCGTGTGCTACGTGGAACAGGGAGCGGGCGAGTCGGTCGTCCTCGTTCACAGCTATACGTCCGATCTCGGCGGCCAGTGGATCAGGCCCGGCGTATTTGCCGAGCTCTCGCGTCACTTTCGCACGATCGCCTTCGATGTGCGCGGCCATGGCAGAAGCGAAAAGCCTCACGATCCGCAAGCCTATGGTCCGCAGATGGCATGGGATATCGCGCGATTGCTCGACCATCTCGAAATCGGCAAAGCCCACGTTGTCGGCTACTCGATGGGCGCGCACATCGTTGCGCAGCTATTGGTCCTGAGTCCGCAGCGCTGCCGCACCGCAGTGCTCGGCGGCGCCTGCGGCAGGCGCAGCTGGACCCCTGACGACGAGCAACGCGCGGAAATCGAAGCCTGCGAAATGGAACGCGGGCTGCTCAAGTCGCAGTTACTGCGGCTCTGGCCTGCTGACGTGCCGAAACCGGGCGCGGCCGAGCTCGAAGCGCTGTCCGCAGGATTCCTGGTAGGTGGTGACACTCGTGCGCTGGCGGCGATCCGGCGCTCCAACAAGGACCAGGTCGTGACCGCGAGTCAACTGGCCGCGGTCCGCGTGCCCATACTGGGCATCGTCGGCGGCAACGATCCCTACCTGGCGAATTTTAGCGAACTCAGCCGATGCGTTCCGGGTTTCCGGCTGGTGGTCATCGACAACGCCACACACGCCTCGGCATCGGCCACGCCAGACTTTGTGCGGGCAGTTAAAGACTTTATCGATGCTCACGCGGCGTAACCAATCCGCCTGCGCCGGGCGGTCGTCGGTCACCAGGAAGGTGCGCCCATTACCCGGGCCTCTGTTACCCGGGCCTCTGTTACCCGACCCTGCACTCGTCTCTCCCGCAAAAACGGCGTCGCCAGAGCTTACAATGATGAAACGGCCGGTGGCCGTGAACGACCGATCGCACGCTCGACCCACCGCGCGATCGCAGGTTAGGACCGGTCGCTAAAGCAGCGCACGACACACCATGCCAAGAACGAAAGCTGCCAACAACGCAGCGATGCGCGTGCTGCACAAGATATTTCCGTTGGGCCATCTGGTTGTCAGCGTCCTTTTCATTATTTGCGCGGGCGCTTTGATCTGGATCGGGGTGCATCAATTATGGCAGGCTGGTTTTCCGGCCGCGGGAACGCCGGTCTTGTCGCGATTGAACGCAGTGCTCGAGACGATCGCGCTGCTGACCGTCGCGGTTGCCGCATTGCAGCTCGGCCAGACCTTGATCGAAGAGGAAGTCCTGCGCGAAGCGCACATGAGCGCACCGACGCGTGTGCGGCGTTTCCTTTCGCGTTTCATGGTGGTACTGGTCGTTTCGCTGTCGATCGAAGCGCTGGTGGCGGTCTTCAAATTCAGCAATGAAGCGCCGGAACAGCTCCCTTACGCAGCGTCGATCGGCGTCATGGCGGCTGCGCTCCTGATCGCGTGGGGCGCGTTCGTCTGGTTCAACCGCAGCGCCGAGCTGCTCGAGCCGGAAGCGATGGAGCAGGCAAAGCGCGAGGACAAGAAGCTCGAGTAGCGCTGGCCGCCACCGGCATTTCGCAGCATGCGGTCTGGAAGAATGCCGCGTTTGCCGTTATCCAGTCTTACGTCGTAGTCGAGCTGGGACACAGCTGTCTGACCATCGCAGCAGTATAGCAATCTCGCGCTTCTATATTAGTAGATCCCTAACTGTGCTATCTGTGACAAGGGACTTGGGGGATGGTTTCGGAGAACGCGAGAAATGGAAACGTGCTTTTTCCCGCAGTCGCGATCTGTCTTAGTTCGAGTTAGCTAATGCTGCCGTGGATCATATGAGCGAGCAATCGAGCATCACTTTTGCATATGCCGAAGGCACGACGGGCCAAGAGGGCGTTCGTACGCTCTCGCGCTTTCGCTTCGAAGGCGGTGCCGTTATCGATGCAATGCGCGTTGGCTATGTCACGCACGGGCGACTTAACGCCCAATGCGATAACGTCGTCCTCGTACCGCCGGGCACAGGCAATACACGTCACAGCTTTGATGGCTACATCGGGCCCGGAAAAGCCATCGACACAACGCGCTATTTTGTGATTGCTGTGGACGCGATCGGCGGCGGGACATCATCGCAGCCGAGGGATGATCTTGGGAGCGCGTTTCCGCGGTATACGATCCGCGATATGGTTCGCGTCCAACATGAGTTTCTTGAGCAGGCCTTCGGTTCCGGGGTTTTCCCACTGCATGCAGTCGTTGGCGCATCGATGGGCGCGTTCCAGGCCCTGGAATGGGCAGTCCAGTACCCGGATCGCATGCGCAACAGCGTACTGATCGTTCCGGCGGCGCGCATCGGCAACGTATTCAAAACCGTGGCGCGGCAGATGATCGAGATCATCGAGCTCGACCGACGCTGGAACGGTGGCGAGTATCAGGAGCCTCCGATCGACGGATTGCGCGCAGCCGGGCGCTTCTATTACCCATGGACGGTTACCGACGCGTTCATCAACAGCTTGAGCGCAGATGCTCTGGAGCGCGAGCTTTCGGCGAGCGCGGCGCGATTCGAGAAATGGGATGCCTGGGCACTCATTCGGCGTTATCAGGCGTCGAGCAGCCACGACGTTTCAATGCCCTTTGGCGGTGACATCGGTCGCGCGTTGGCCAACGTGCGCGCCCGAACACTCGTTATGCCGACCTCTACCGACCGCCTGATCGGGCTCGCCGCAGCACGAGAAATCGCCGAGCACGTTCGGAACGCGCGCTATGTAGAGATCCCCTCACCTTGCGGCCACTTCGGCTGGAGGCCGATCGAGGGCGCGCAGGCAAGCGCTTTGATTGCGAGGGAGACACAAACGTTCCTTCAGGCGGGCGCTTGACGATCGACAACTTCACCAAACTTTTTAATATCAAATCGGGAAACCATAAGATGAAACTTACTACTACACGAAACCTGCTCGCGCTTGGGGTTCTGAGTTGTTCTCTATTGTTGCCTGCGCATTCGAGCGCTCAGGCTTGGCCGCAAAAGCCCATTCGCTTCGTCGTGCCTTACTCTGCGGGGGGAGCGACCGATGTCGGCGCGCGCTTGGTTGCTGAACGGCTCAGCCAGTCGCTCGGGCAGAACGTGTTGGTCGAAAATCGCGTCGGCGCCACGGGCGCGATCGGCGCCGGTGAAGTCGCGCGCGCCGCACCGGACGGTTACACGATACTCGTCGCGGCTGACTTGTTGACGACGATGAAGTTAACGCAGAAAAACATATCCTGGGACCCGGTACGCGACTTCAGACCGATCACTCAGATAGCCATCCAGCCGCTGATCATCGCCGCGCATTCTTCGGTCCAGGTAGACACCCTGGATAAACTGATTCGTCTTGCAAGATCGAAGCCCGGCTCCCTTGCGTACTCGAGTAGCGGCATCGGAAGCACGCATCATCTTGCTGGAGAGTTCTTCGCCAAGCAGGCCGGCATCACGCTGGTGCACGTGCCCTACAAGGGCAGCGCTGACGCCTTCAAGGATTTAGTTGGAGGACAAATACCACTGAGCGTAATCGGCGCCGCCGTGCTTGTGCCTTATATCAACGACAAGCGGATCAAGCTACTCGCGGTCACCACCAAGTCGCGTGCGCCAGCCTTTCCGAACGTCCCGACGCTAGATGAAAGCGGGTTGCGCGGCTTCGACGTGAAAACGTGGTTGGGCATGCTCGCGCCTGCGGGAATCGATCCCGCGATTGCCAAGCGCTTGAGCGACGAGACCAGAAAAATCCTGGCTATGCCACAGGTCCGTGAGCGCCTCGCCGCCGCTGGACTCGATGTGGTCGGCAATTCGCCCGAGGAATTCGAACTCATTGTAAAGTCGGACGTTGCCCGTTGGACCAAGCTCGTGGCCGACGCCAAGCTCGAGCTGAATTAGGGTTTTGCATGGCGGGCCGCAGAATTCCGCCGCACGTCATCACCGTGACGTCTGGCAGTCTCCATTTTCGTTCTATTCGCTGCTCGGCGTTTTCGGCCACCTCGTCCACTCAGGCGGCCCGGTCGGGTAGGGCCTTGGGATCGTCGTAGCTCTTCACCGGCGTGCCGCGGTAGAGAATCTGCGCGTTGCGCTCGGCAATCCTCTGGTGCAGCGCGACGAACCCGGGATCCATGTCGCGCGCGGGCCGCGGCTCGGGCTCGAAATGGTGGTGCGTGTCCACGCCGCGCACGAGTGTGGCGCTGTCGTCGCCGGCGATCTGCGCGACGGTGGTCGGAATGTAGCGGATCGCGAAGCCGATGCGGCGATCGTGCGACGGATTCGGAGGCGATCCGTGCACCAGGCGCACGTGGTGCAGCGAGACCTCGCCGGGCTCGAGCTCGATCGCGACCGCCTGCGACTCGTCCACCTCCACCGCGATTTCCTGGCCGCGCGTAAGAAGGTTGTCCTTGGCGAAGGTGTCGCGATGCGGGAGCTGGTCCCTGGTGTGGCTGCCGGGAATGAACTCCATCGCGCCGTTCGCCTTGTTGCTGGGGGTGAACGCGACCCATGCCGTCACCACGTCCGGCTTGTCGAGGCCCCAGTAGGTCGAATCCTGGTGCCACGACACGAACGCCGGGTTGTCGGCCTCCTTGATGAAGAAGTTGGTGGTCCAGCAGAGCAGGTTCGGCCCGTAGAGGTCCTCGATCGCATCGACGATCCTGCTGTTGCGAACGAGGTCCGCGAGCCAGGTGAAAAGCAGGTGCGACTTGTGCCGCAGCGCCCCCTTCAGCGGGCCGCCCGTCCGGGCTTCGAACGCCTCGAGCTTGCGGCGAATTTCGAGCGCCTCGGCCGCGGGCATCACGCGCACAGGAAACACGCAGCCGTCGCGCGAGAACTGATCGATCTGGGCCTGGGTGAGGATCTTGGGCATTGCAACCTCCTTTATCCTAGAAACGGCAGTTAACCACAGATAAACGCAGATAAACGCAGATAAACGCTGATCCTTGTGTGACTTATAGCGGGTCAAGCGTTCACCAAACAGGTGGGTGCGC
>JBKJZR010000058.1:0-11837 GCA_046715035.1 Burkholderiales bacterium
CTTCCACGAGCTCGCCGAATCATCGGCGTTTGGTCCGAACCCGTGATAGTCCGCGGGGATGGGCACTAGTCTGACGTTGTCACGTGCAAAAAGGTCGATTATGACAAAAGACGTGAGTTATGGGCGAGGAAAAGCGTTATTGAATATTTATCCCCTGCCGCCCGTGCTGCGCTTGATTCTTACGGGCGGCAGCAGCATCGCCACGGCCTTTTCCACACGCCGATCGCGGCCTGAGTAGCAAGGCGCCGTGCACACGCTCGCTTGGGGCATCGGTCGCCTTACGCACGAGCACAAGGAACGAGTCGCGGCTTGAAGGAAAAGCGGTCGGTGAAATTTTTCGGCAAGTAAGGAGACGTCATGACGAATTCTGCCGGGGCAGTCGAGCGCAAAGTGCTCGAGCGTGGGGGAAGCCGCATCGAATACTACGCTCAGGGCAGCGGACCGCTCTTCGTGCTGCTGCCCTCGCTCGGGCGCGGCGCGGAGGATTTCGACCAGATCCGCCCCCGTCTCGCGCACGCGTGTCGCGTGGTGACGCCACAGCCGCGCGGCATCGGTGGCAGCAGCGGTCAGATGACCGGGATCACGCTGCACGACTACGCCCGCGACATCGCGGCCGTCATAGAGAACGAAGGCGGCGGGCCGGCGATCATCGGCGGCCACGCTTTCGGCAACTTCGTCGCACGCACCACTGCGACCGACCGTCCGCAGCTCGTTCGCGGGGTCGCGCTGCTCGGAGCGACTCACGTCTGGCCCGTTCCGCCGGACGTTCGCGAGTCAATCATGAAAAGCAGCGATCTGTCGCTTCCCAGGGAAGAGCGCATCAGGCATCTGAAGCATGCTTTTTTCGCGCCGAACAGTGATCCGGGGGTGTGGCTCGACGGCTGGCACCCCGAAGTCAAGAAAGCGCAGCGGGTTGCAACCGACGCAACGCCGCAAGCAGAATGGTGGCAGGCGGGAACCGTCCCGGTCCTCGACGTACAGCCCGAGCACGACGTGATGATCCCGCCTGAAAGCAGATCGCGTTATCGCGATGATCTGGGAGAGCGGGTGACTATCGTGCGCATACCGAACGCGGGACATGCGTTGCTGCCCGAGCAGCCCGAGGCGGTCGCGCAAGCGCTGCTGCGCTTCATCCAACAGCTCGACGCCCGCGCATGAATGCCTGCAGCCTTCACCGGTTATCCGATAAAGGCGCCGATGATCGATCTGACCGAGTGCAGCGCAGGCGGCGGCTCGATTGGCCCTACCGCCTTAAAGTTGATCTGTTACGCGGGCACGCGCATGCCGAGGTCGCTGGCCTGACGCTCTTCGAACGCTGTGCAGCGAGCTTCGTGATGTTGCCCCCGGATGCCACCGCGAACAGTGCCTGGCTCGACTGCTCTGTACAAGGCGCGCCAGCTTTCCGGTAACCGCTCGCTGTCGGGCGGCGCGAGCCACAGCCGGAATAACAGCCTTTTGCGCGCGGGCTCGTCGTGATCCACGAAATCGGTGCGCGAATGCAGCGTGACGTGACTGCTGACGATCTGCACGTCGCCGGGCTCCAGCCACATCGTGTGCGCAAGCTGCGGCCGCCGCACGATCTCGTCGAACCGCTCCAGCGCCTCACGCTGCCGAGCCGGGAGCTGCGGCACGCCTGAAAGCTGCTGCGCCGAGTTCACGCGATTCCAGTTCCATCGGCTGAATAGCTTGCCGCCCGCTTCGTCGAAGATCGGCTGCAGGCACGACGGTGCTTCATCCGGCGCCTCCTCGCCCTGCCGGCTGAAGTGGACTGGGCGGTGCAGCCATTCGATCAGCTCCGGATATTCCGCCGCCATCACCTGGTACGCCGCGAGCGAGCTGGTGGTAATGCTCATGCCGCCGGACACTGCCTTGTTGTAGCAGCTCAAGAACACGATATCGGCGGAGTCGGTGTGAAAGTCGAGCTCGGCATTTGACGAATAGCCGCGGCCCGTCCCGGTGCGATAGGCGGTGCCGACGTCGCGCACCGCTGAAATGTAGTGGGTCATTTTGCCCTGCGGCCGTGCGACACCCGCGTGCAAACCAATCGCCCAGGTCAGAAGCTCAAAGCTTTTCTCGTCGATGCCCTCCCGTGGCAGGCCTCGGACGAGCGCCACGCCACGTCCCCGCTTCGTTTCATCCAGGGCGGCGGCTATAACGGGCCACCCTGCTCCCAGATCGAAATCTTGCCGGCGATAGTCGAATAGGCTCTTCTCCGGATCGCGCGCCTTGTTGAGCGCTGCCACGACATCGCGCCGCGCCCTGTCGTTGAGCTCGAAAATCCAGCGCTTATCACGTTCGAGCTGATCGGCGCGCCATGCCGCGGGAGCGTCGGTTACTGTCGTAATCATCTAGATATTCCTTTGCACAGTTTCTGCAGTTAAAGTAATGGCCCGTGGACGCTTCAGTCAGCGCGCCTCCGATAACTTTTCTGAGCTCATATGAATGCTACTCGCAAGCTCCGCACCCTGATCGAGGCGCCTGAGATCCTTGCGCTGCCAGGGATTTTCGACGGCTATAGCGCCCGACTGGTCGAGCAGGCCGGATTTCGCGCCGGTTTTATATCCGGCGCCGGTCTCAGTGAGGCGCTCCTGGGGCAGCCCGATGTCGGACTGATGGGACTGGAAACGAACCTGAACGCGTGCCGCCTGCTTGCGGCGTGCTGCAGCATCCCGCTTCTCGCTGACGCCGATACCGGCTACGGCAATGCCGTGAACGTCTATCACGTCGTCCGCGCGTTCGAGCAGGCGGGCATCGCCGGCCTCATGCTCGAAGACCAGACATGGCCCAAGCGCTGCGGGCACATGAGCGGCAAGTCCGTCGTGAGCGCCGAAGAAATGGTCGAAAAGCTGCACGCTGCCGCGGCAGCGCGCGGCGACGCCGATTTCATCATCAAGTCGCGCACCGACTCGTTTGCAACTCATGGCCTGGAAGAAGTCATCCGCAGGTTGAATCTTTATGCCGAAGCGGGGGCCGACCTGCTGTTTGCCGACGCGCTGCTCGCGGAGCGTGACATGGAAACGGTCGCACGCAATGTCTCCAAACCTTTGTGCGTGAACATGGGCTTCGGCATCCGGAGCCGCGCGACAACGCCGCTCCTGAGCGCCGCCCGCTTGCAGGAGCTGGGCGTGGGCGTCGTCATCTATCCGCGTCTGCTGACCGCGTGCGCAGTGCAGGGCATGAAGAACGGCCTGGCCGCATTGTCAGAGCAACTGCGCACAGGCACCGTGGTCGAGCGCCCGGAATATGCCGTGTCATTCGAGGAACTGAACGCCGTCGTGGGCTTCTCGCAAGCCCACGAACTGGAGCAGCGGTTCGTCACGAAAGCGCGCGCCGCCGAGAGCCGCTAGGCTGCAGCGAGCAGCCGCGCGAATTCGGCGGCTGAGCGCTGTTCCAGCCCAAGCACCGCCTCGCAAATGGCGTCTGCTCTGGATCTGCCTACCGCGAGTGAGGCGTTGTCGAAGTACTTGCGCTCGATCTCGGCTGCGCTCAATGCGCGATCGCCTGCGCCTCTGTTGACTTTCTCGTGGTGGCGCAAGGTCCTGCCATCGCGCGTGTGTATCTCGAGACCGCCGGAGAAATACTGGGGATAGGCCGCATCGGGGTCGGCAACGCATTCCACTTTCGCTGCGAGCTCGAGGATCCCGGCGTCGCGCAGCGTGTCTTCGAGCAGCTCCGCCAGACCGAAGCGGCCTTTCACGAGACAGGTCGCGACGACGAACTGCGTACTGAACTTGGCGTCGTATTCATTCGCTGGGCGCAGCTTGTTCGCCGGCGGCTCTGCGATGATGTGGAGCGTCGGCTGGGGCACGAGCGCGACGACGCGCTCGATGTCGCCCACTGCGAGCGAGTGCTTGTCTCTCAGGATCACGGCCGAGTCGGCGCACGCATGTATGAGATGGCAGATGGGATAAGGCTTGATTGCTGCGTTATGCAGCTCCCAGGTTTCGCCTAACGTCGCGTACACGGCGTCGTAGCGCACGCTCGCTTCCAGCTTGCCGAGATGGCTCTTGTAAAGACCAAAGCGGCCCTCATAAGGCTTGGTCGGTCCCTTGAAGCCGGCCCGCGCAAGCTGCGCGGCGGTGATGCCGGCGACTCCGGCCCAGCCGGGATGCACGCGCTTGTTCCAGGCGCCCTCCTCGAGAAACTCCTGGCTGCCGGCGGCGGTGCTGCCCGCGAGACCCTGCGCCATGACGAGTTGGCGAGGCGTCAGTTCATAAAGCCAGCCCGCCTGCACTGCGCAGGAGAAATGGGCCGCGAGACCTGTCGGGTGAAAACCGAAATCGTGAAAATGGCCTCCGGCCGCATCGGCAACGCGTATTGCGGTTTCCATACCGAGCACGTACGCCGCAAGCAGCGCGCTTCCCGGTGCATCAATCGCTTCAGCAACGCCAAGCGCGCAGGGAAAGGCGCTCGCGGTCGCATGGATGATTGCCCGGATATGCGTGTCGTCGTAGTCGAGACCGTGTACAAGCACACCGTTGAAGAGCACTGCATCACGCAGCGCGAGCTTGCCCCGATTACCGATGAGGCTCGAGTTTCCGCCTTCATTCAGTGCATTGAGCCCGGTGAGTATGCGGTGCGCGAAATCGTACTGCGTGGAAGCAAGCGCGATCCCGACTGCGTCGAGCACGAGCAGCTTCGCGCGCTCGCGTGTCGCCGGCGGAATGTCTTCATAGCGAAAGCCGGAGACATACTGGGCAACCTTCTGTGCCACGGTCTGCGATCCCGTGGCAGCTTCATCAGCGGCTGTGATATTGACGTGCGGTGCGTTCATCGTGTTCTCCGTTCAGCCGCCCTGGATACCCGCTTCCCTGATCAGCGCACCCCATTTGACCAATTCGGCTCGCAGAAAGGTGCCGAGCTCCTCAGGCGTGCCGCTGCCGGGAATCAGGCCTTCGCTGGCGAAGCGCTTCTGCGTCTCAGGCGTGCGCAGCACGGCGTTGATCTCCTTGTTGAGCCTGGCAATGATCGGCTTCGGTGTGGCGGCGGGCGCAAATATGCCGAACCAGCCGACCACTTCGAATCCCGGCAAACCCGACTCCGCGACCGTCGGCACGTCGGGAATGAGATTCACGCGCTTCGTCGCCGTTACGGCGACACCGCGGAGTTTGCCGGCCTGCACCTGTGCTAGTGCGGCGGGAATGGTGGAAAAATAAATCTGTACCTGTCCAGCGATGAGATCGATCACGGCTGGACCGCCGCCTTTGTACGCCACGCTGACCAGATTTACGCCCGCCATTTTCTTGAAGAGCTCGCCCGCGAGATGAGCAGTCGTGCCATTGCCAGAATTGGCATAGTTAAGTTGTCCCGGCTTCGATTTTGCGACTGCGATGAGCTCGCTTACTGACTTCGCCGGCACGGACGGATTTATCACCAGGAAAAGCGGCGCCGAGGAAGTGAGCACGACGGGTGCAAAGTCCTTGATCGTGTCGAACGGCAGCTTCGCGTAGAGATGCGGATTGATCGGGAACGATGTGATCGGCATCACGAGCGTGTAGCCGTCGGGGCTCGCCTTTGCGGCGATTTCAACGCCGATGTTGCCCGCCGCACCCGGCCGGTTATCGACGATCACCGTTTGCTCCATCGCTTCGGTCAGCTTTTGCGCGATCATGCGCGCGGTGAAATCGGTGCCGCCGCCCGGCGCAGCCGGAACGATCAGCCGTATCGCCCGCGACGGGTAAACGGACTGGGCAGCGACGTGGTGCGTAGTGAGCGCAACGCCGAACGCCAGCGCGCCCAAAGCCAGAAAGATCCTGTACATCATTCCTCCTTTTACCGGCACTCGAAACTACGACCCGTCAGCGCGTTTGTCGGCCGGTGTCGCTGTACGCAAAGCTCACTTCGCCCATTGTAGTCACCTGGCAGGATCGCATGAGCCTATCAGGCGCTGCGTCGGCTGCTTTCGAATCCGTCGGCGACGATTACCTCGACCAGGTTCGGGGCGCCGCTCTGGATCGCCTCGCGCAGCGCGGTGCTGATATCGCCAGGCTCGCTCACACGCCGGGCCGCCATCCCCAATCCCCGAGCTACGGAGACAAAGTCGATTGCAGGATCATTCATGTCCATTGCGACGAATCGATCCGTGTTGCGCATCGACACCAGGCGTTCTTTGATAATGCGATAGCTTCGGTTATTGATGATTACGTAGGTGACAGGCAGCTTGAGGTGCGCGGCGCTCCACAGCGCTTGCACAGTGTACATCGCGCTGCCGTCGCCAATCGCCGCGACGACAGGACGGTCCGGCTGTGCGAGACTCACGCCTATCGCTCCCGGCAAAGCGAATCCGAGACCTCCGCTCGCCAAGCCGTAGAAACTCCTTGCGTCACGCATGGGCACAAACGCCGACAGAGCCGGAGCCGCAGTCAAGGCTTCCTCGACCACGATCGCGTCCTCTGGCAAGGAATCGGCGAGACACATCATTAAAAAACGCGGATCGATCGGAGTGGTTTGAGCCGTGAGGAGTACCCCGGTGCGTGCCTTTTCCCGTTGCGCTGACCAGTTACGCGCGGTCAGTGCGCTAAGCCGCTGTCTCGCTTGCAATGCATACTGCTCGGTGCGCGTGGCCCGCAACGCAGGCAACACCGCACGCAAGGTTTCCTTTACGTCGGCACGAATCGCCAGTTCCGTGGGATAGTTTTTGCCGAGCTCCCAGTCTCTTTCAGAGATATGGATCACCGGTATGCCGTCAGGAAGCGGGTCGGTCGGGCTATACGGTGACATCCGTAGCAAGTCGGCGCCGAGACAAATCAGGAGATCGTATGCTGCGAGAGTGGCTCTCACTTTTTGCTGATTGCGCGTCAGATCGCCCATGTGGGCAGGATGATCGGAAGGAAATCGGGCGTTGTATGGAACAGGCTCCTGATAAACGGCCGCGCCGAGCGATTCGACGAGCTCGCCGGCCTCCGCGAAGGCGTCCCGATCCGCTAGCTCGCGCCCCGCAATGATTACCGGGTTGCGTGCTGTGAGTAAGCGCGTCGCGAGTCGCTCTATGACATCGTCCGACGGCCTCACGCGAAGCTCCACGCGCGTGGGGCCGCCAAATTCAAGCTCCGACTCATCATCGAGGATGTTGCCGGGCAGGCTCACGAAGACAGGACCCGTCGGCGGGGCGAGCGCTATTTTCGCCGCGCGATGGATGATGCGCGGCAGATCATCGACGCGCGGCACCTCGACCGCCCACTTGACCAGCGGCTCGGCAATTCGCGTCAACGATTCATAAAGCATCGGTTCCTGCAGTCCGTAACCGATCTCGTATTGCCCCGCGGTGACGAGCAGCGGAGAGCCCGAAAATTTCGCGTTGTACAAAGCACCCATTGCATGGCCCAGGCCCGGCGCGCAGTGCAGATTGCAGGCGGTAAGCGCATTCGACGCACGAGCATAACCGTCGGCCATGCCCACGACGATCGATTCTTGCAGACCGAGGACGTACCTAAGCTCTGGAAAATTCGGGACGGCCTCCATGATCGCGAGCTCGGTCGTCCCTGGGTTCCCGAAAAGATGTGTGATGCCTTCATCGACCAGCAGCTGCAGAAATGCAGAGCGGCCAGTACAGACTCGTTTCGACATTTCAGCGAAAACCTAATACGCGAACTGCTCGAATTGTGCGCGACAAGAATAGCTTATCAAGCTTCGTGCTCCGAACTTATTCGCGTCGCGTCAAATCGCTGATGATCTCGATGAGCGCAACCATGCGCCCATCATGCCATAATTTCTCGCAAGTCTTGTGCTGCACCTGCGGCACGCGAATAATCCGATCTCGCGAAAATGGAGCCAAGAGTGCACAAAGAATCTGTCCTGAGGTCATGGCTGCGGTCGCAGTTACGTCGAGTGAACCGGGTGATGATTGCCGTAATCTTCGCTCCTGCATTCGCCTTCGCGCTTCCGGCTGCGGCTCAGAACTACCCGACGAAGCCGATTCGCCTGATCGTGCCTTTCGCGCCGGGCGGCGGCACCGACATTCTTGCGCGCGTAATCGGTCAGAAAATCGGCGAAGGACTGGGACAACAAGTCGTCGTAGATAACCGCGCTGGGGCAGGCGGGAATCTCGGTGCCGAGCTTGCCGCCGCGGCTACTCCGGATGGTTACACCCTACTCATGGTTTCGGCGAGCTACGCTGTGAACGCGAGCTTATACAAGCTCGCGTTCGACCCCGTCAAAGACCTCGTGGCTGTGACGCAGGTGGCTTCGGTCCCCTTCGTGCTCGTAGCACATCCCTCCCTGCCCGCCAACACCGTCAAGGAACTGATCGCCCTTGCGCAGACGCGACCGGGACAGCTGAATTACGCGTCTTCCGGCAACGGCTCGTCGCCGCATCTCGCCGCCGAGCTGTTTACGATGATGACCGGCACCAAGATGGTCCACGTTCCCTATAGAGGCGGGGCGCCCGCGCTCGCCGATGTCATTGGTGGACAGGTACAACTGTTATTCAGCACCGTGATCCAGGGTTTACCGCAACTCAAAGCGGGCAGATTGAAACCCATCGCGATCGGCAGCCTGAAGCGCTCGTCCGCCCTGCCCGAGGTACCGACCATCGCGGAATCGGGAGTCCCGGGCTATGACGTGACGAACTGGTTTGGTGTGCTGGCGCCCGGCGCTACCCCGAAGCCTATAGTGCTGCGGCTCAATAAAGAGATCGTGGAGCATCTGCGCAGCGCAGATTTGAGGGTGAGGCTCGCAGCCGAAGGCGCCGATCCGGTCGGCAGCAGTCCTGCCGAGTTCGAACGAGTGATCCGCAACGATATCGAAAAATACACGCGGATTGTTAAAGCGGCGGGGATTCGGATTAACTGAAGCTGTGGCTCATCGAGCTTTACTAAAATGCTTGACGCTCGATTCCCTCACCCCTGCGCCTGCGGATGGCGGAACAGGTTGCATCGGCTTGCCGATGGATGTGACCCAGGAGCAGGATGCAACGTGCCGGAATCCGCATGCTGATGAGTGCCTCCACGGTCGCATCCCGTGAACGGGACCCTGCTCCACGTTCCGGCACTCCCTCTCCCAGAGGGCGAGGGAAACGTTGAGCGGAACCGGATTGTCGACCGGTTCCGTAATACTCAAGTAACCAACAAGCAGTAATGATGGACTAACGGAGGCGCATTTGACAGAAGCTGCAAACGCCGAACAGCGGCGCGGACCCTTGACGGGAGTGCGCGTGCTCGACCTTTCACGGGTCCTTGCGGGTCCGTTCTGCTCGATGATCCTCGCGGATCTGGGCGCCGAAGTGATCAAGATCGAGGAGATCGGCGTCGGCGATCAGACGCGGACCATACCCCCGTTCGTCAATGGCGAGAGTCACTACTTTCTCGCGATCAATCGCAACAAGAAAAGTGTGGCGCTCGATGCGCGTACTGCCGAAGGCCGCGACATTCTGCTCAAGCTCGCCACGCATTGCGATGTCGTCCTCGAGAATTTCCGGCCCGGGGTGATGGACCGCCTCGGCTTGGGCTACGAGCGGCTGAAGGCGCTCAAGCCCGACATCATCGTCTGCTCGATCAGCGGCTTCGGCGCAAAAGGATCGATGAGCGACAAACCCTCGTTCGATCTCGTGACCCAGGCCTTGAGCGGCGTCATGAGCATCAACGGCTACGCGGACGGCGCGCCGACCAAGCTCGGACTGCCGCTCGGCGATATCGGCGGCGGACTGTGGGCGGCGATCGGCGTGCTCGCCGCGCTCAACGAGCGACATGCGAGCGGACGCGGTTCCAATATCGACTTGAGTCTGCTCGAGGGCCTGATGGGCTTGCTCGGATATCTTGCCGAGATTTTTCTTGTCACCGGAGAGAACCCCGGCCGCATGGGAAACAGCCATCACAGTATCGTGCCTTACGGGCTGATGCCCGTGAAGGACGGGCATATCGTGCTCGCATTGCATGTGGGGAGCTTTTGGCGCAATTTCTGCCGCGCGATCGGGCGCGACGATCTAATCTCGAATCCGCGCTACCGAACCGTCAAGGATCGGCACCACAATCGCGCCGAGCTCGAGCGGCTGATCGGCGAGATCATGATGACCCGCACCGCAGCGCAGTGGCAAAGGATTCTCGATGCCGCCGATGTGCCGCACGGCCCCGTCAACAATATCGGTCAGGCGCTGAACCAGCCGATTATTCAGGAGAGCGGATTTGTGCGGGAAACCGAGCATCCTACTGCAGGTAAGATCAAGGTTCCGGGCTCTCCGCTGCGATTTCGAGGCTTATTTGAAGAGCTGCGCGTCGATCCGCCGCCGTTGCTGGGCGAGCATACGCGTGAAGTCCTCGAAAATCTGGCCGGACTTGACGACGCCGCGGTCACCCGTCTGATCACGGCGGGAGTGATCGCAACACCCGAGGAAGCCGTAACGAAGATTCGGGATGAAGAAATCAAGCCCAGCGTCGCCGATGGACCGATGGCGCTCGAGATCGACCCGGGCGAAGTGCTCGATACGCTTCTGGGACGCGACGAAGCGGAAGGCGCAGGGCTGATCGCGACCGGTGGCCTCGCCGACTCCCCGTCTGTCTCGACCAAAAATTGAAGGAAGGACACGTTATGTCAGCAGAGCACGGCCTTGCCACCGAAGACGAGCTCGCACGCGTGCGGGCCAAGATCGGACAGAAGGTGACTATCAATGAACCGCCTTACCTCACCGAAGTCACGCGCGATTCGATCCGCCATTGGGCGCATGCGACCGGAGACCGCAATCCGCTTTTTCTCGATGAAAGCTACGCGCGCGCCTCGCGCCATGGGGGCTTGATCGCGCCACCATGCCAGCTCTACGCGTTCAGCCGAATCTCGATCGGCTATCGGGGCGGTTTGCCGGGCGTGCATTCGTTTTTCGCCGGGTCGTGGTGGCGGTGGCACGAGCCGATCCGCCTGGGTGAACGCATCGATCCGGAGGTCACGTTTAAGGACCTGGTCGAGCTGCCCAGCCGGTTCGCCGGACGGATGTTCAAACAGATTTCGACGATTCGCTTTCTCAACGGCGACGGTCGCGAGCTCGCGATCGCCGAGTCATGGGGCATGCGCGTCGAGCGCACTGCGGCGAAGGACAAAGGCAAGTATAAAAAGCTCGAGCTGGCAGCCCCCTATACGCGCGAGCAGCTCGATGAAATCGCTCGGCTGTATGCTCAGGAGATATGCCGCGGGCGCGAGCCGTTGTACTTCGAGGACGTGATGCCCGGAGATGCGATACCGCAGATTGTGCGCGGCCCTTACACGGCGACGACCGCAGTTGCCTTCGAACAGGGTTGGGGTGGACTTTTCATCAAAGCACACGGTTTCTGGTTCGATTACCTGCGCCGTCATCCGGCTGCGGGAATCGCCAACGCCTACAACATTCCCGAACCCCCCGAGGCAGTCCACTGGGACTCGGCGCTAGCGCGCGCGGTCGGTGTGCCTGAAGCGTACGACTACGGCCCCGAGCGCATCGCCTGGCTCGCAACGCTGCTCACCAACTGGATCGGCGACGACGGATTTTTGTCCGAGCTCTATTGCGAAGTACGCCGCTTCAATCTGATCGGTGATCTCACCTACTGCCGTGCCAAAGTCGTTGCCAAGGAGGTGCGCGATTCCCGTTCCGGAACGGTCAAGCTCGATATCGAAGCGGTCGATCAGCGCGGAGATGTCACTGCCAGCGGCTGGGCTATCGTCACTCTGCCGCGGCGCGCGACGTAGGCAGGACCCACACAACTCGTGCGGGCGAGTGCGGTGTGCGAGGAAGCGGGCGTTCCATCCTGCGCTGGAACCTCACCGAGGAGGTTCGCGCGGGCAATATACCGCCGGTATTCGCCGAGGTTACTCCGCGCGAATCGCCGCTTCGCGCACGATCTTTGCATACTTTTCGGTTTCGCTCTTGATAAAAGCGG
>JBKJZR010000059.1:0-17784 GCA_046715035.1 Burkholderiales bacterium
ATGCAGCTTCGCGTGACCCGTATCGCCGATGGCAGGCTCACCGTCGATGGCAACCATCCGCTCGCCGGGCAGACGGTCAAGTTCATCGTCACGATCGCGGCGTTGCGGCCGGCGACGCCCGACGAGAGAGCAAACGGAATTCCTGCTGACGGCCGCGGCGCGCCCAGGTTGCATTGAAGTTGCCCGGCGCTTACTGTGCGCGGGGTCATTTCTGTTTTTTCGTATCGCGATCGCGCGCGGCACGCGGTTTGTTCAGGTCGGTGCGTTGATAGACCCGATAGCGTTCGACCTTGTCGGCGGGGCGCGTGCCTTCGAAGATCTTCTGCCACGGACCCAGGGGAATGTATTCCTCGCTGGCGACTCCCTGTACGATGACGAGCTCGCAATCGCGGCTGCGCCCGGGCGCGTCCATGCGCCAGGTTACGATGCCGGCGAAATAATGCAGCATGGCGCGCTGCGGCTCGCCGAGATTCTTGCTCGCCATGCAGTCGTATTTGGCCGGCAGCGCTTTTTGCATCTCGACGATCATCGAGCGATAACTCTTTCCGGCGTCGATCCAGCCGATGAACAGTACCGCCAGCATCCCCCACACCACCGTTACGCCGGCAGCCCAGGCGATCAGCGGACGTTCGCGGCTCTTTCTCAGCCATACCATCAGCCCGATCCAGCCCACGGTATAGGCGAGCCCCAGCGTGAACGGCAGCCACTTGAAGCCTGGCGTGTAGCCGGGCTGTATCCGATGCAGGTGCGCGTGCAGCCTGGGCGGCACCCCGAGCTCGAGCCCGCTCCAGTAGACCCAGGCCACCAGAATGAAAAAACCGCAGCCCATGACGCTGAACCAGTAAATGAGGTTCGCGGCGCCGCGGCGCAATGTGTCCGTCGCGGGGGCGGCGAGCAGGGCGAGCGGCAGCAACAGCGGGAGCGCATAGAGCTCGCGTGCGTCCGCCGATATGCTCAGGACAGCCAGTATTACCGCGAATGCCGTGAGCGGCAGCGCAAATTCCGGGGCGAGCATGCCATGCACGCGCGCGCGCCACAGCGCCCACGCGGCCAGCGGCAATGCGGGCAAGGTATACCAAGGCAGAATTTTTAAGTAGTGGGCGGTGGCTGCTGCCGGACCCGCATCGTTGTCCCCCAAAAACCGGCCCAGATTGTTGACGACCAGCCATTCTTCGAACAGGGGCGGAGATCGCAGATAGAGCGCGAGCGGCCATGCCAGCAGCCACGGGAGGCATGCCAGAATCGATACGCCCAGGCAGATAAGGTAAGCGCGTGTGCGCCAGGCAGGAAATACGGGCAGCAGCAGCGCAGTGATGCCGAGCATGCCCGGCGCCAGCAATCCCTTGGACATGAAGCCCACGCCGACGCCCGTGCCGAGCCAGAATCCGCCCAGCGCCGGTCGGCGCAGCGCCAGCGTCAGACCATAGATCGCGGCAGCAAAACCGGTAAGCAGCGATATATCGGTGATCAGCTGGTGGCCGCGCACCTGCAGCCCAAGGCAGCCTATCAGCGTGAGCACGGCAAGTGCGCCGCGGTTTTCGCCGTACAGCTCGCGGGCTGCACCACCCGTGAAGAGCAGCGTGAGTGCCATATAAACACCGGTGGCAAGCCGTGCCGCGTCGTGCAGCGGCAACGGCGGGGAGAAGACGGTGGCGAGGGCGGCCGCGCTCAGATAGAACAGCGGCGGCTTTTCCATGAACGGTTCGTGCGCCAGCCTCGGCACGATCCAGTCGCCGTCCTTGAGGATGCTGAACACGAGACCGAACGTGTAGGCCTCGTCCGGTTTCCATGGGTCGTGACCGATCAGCCCAGGCAGAATCCACGCCGCTGCAAGCATGCACAGCCAGCTCAGTGCAATGGGCTGCGTGGGGAGGCCTCGGCCGTAGGGGCTGGGTGTCATGATAGGTGATGAGTGGTTTGGTGATTCAGTGATTCGTCTCGATCACCCGATGTGATTTTTTTCAATCACTCAACAGTCACCTGATCACTTGCCACTAAGTCACCGTTCTGAACCGAGCGTGCGCCGGTAGAGCCGTTCCAGCACGCGCAGTGGTGCGTAGTGCTCGTCCTGCATGGCGACCACCGGCAGGTAGAACGTTTGCTCGAGCGCGTGCTGACCAGCGAGCGCCGCGTGCACTACGCGGTCGCTGAACACGATCCAGGTCGATCCGGCGGGAAACTCGATGCGTTCGCGCGACGCGCGGACCTGATAATCCGCGTCGCGCTTCAGCCGGTCGTGCAGATTGAGCATGATGTGATCGTATGCGCTGCGGCGCCGCCGGGTGATACGCAGCCGCTCGAGCAGCCAGGCACTGCCGGGCAATTGCCGCGGTATGCCGCCGCAAAATCGGCGAGCGACGATTTCGAACGGCTCGCCGATTTCCCACACGCGCGCCTCGCCGAGGGGGTTCAGGTTGCAAAATACGCGGAGGATACGCTGCCCGCGCGTGGGGCGCGAGGCGAAGGCGTCGATGTGCATCAGGGTATCGTCTTTGGTGCGTGAGGCGGCGCGACCGCGCGCTTGCACCGGCCTCAGGCTGGTGAGCCCGTGATGCAGCGCGCGCGCGTAGGCCGGACAGATACTGAGCACCAGCGCACGCGCCTGTGCCGCAAAGCGCTGCATCATTGCCGCGAGTTGCCGGCGGTCGTCACCCTGCGCCGAGGTATGCCGGATTTGCGCAGCGAGCGGGTCATAACTGACGTTTTTGGCGCTGCCATCGACGCATTCCGGGGTGAGGAAGCGTGATTCGCCAGCGGCCAGCCTGAACTTGAGTTTCGGCAGGAACAGTATTTTTCCGCTTTCCAGCGCACGCGTCGCGTAAGCGACGGTGGTAGCGGGCAGCGGCTCGTCCCATTGCGTAGCGTCGAGAGTTTCCAGCACTGTTTGCATGGGCGCAATTCTAATGCGCGACCCGGCAAAGAACCACTCGTACGCCCGATTTGAGTGCGTTGCGCACCGCTAGCGTGCGCACGAGCTGACGGCGAGCGTGCTCGGGTCCGCCAGTGCCTCCGAGTCCGGATGGAATTCATCAATCGAAACATGTTTTTGAGGTCGCCGTCGGCGTGCAATCGGCACGCGCTGGCCGTCTGGTATGCATTCTGCTGACGACAGCTTACTCATTGCGGAGCCCATCATGTCAAGCTTCAAAAATCCTTACGATCCGAACCTGACGTTGTCGTCCGCATGTGGCTGCGGCCGCCATCATACGCGCGCAGAACACGCTGCGGCACAGGAAGAGGCAGCGCAGGTCGCCTCCGGCAGCGAAGCGCTGCACGGCAGAATCGTCGAATCTGCGGTCGTGCGCGCTTTGTTCCCCCGCGACGAAACACGACGGCATTTTCTGCGCGCGGTGGGTGCGGGCACCGCCTTGTCGGCGATCTCCGCGCTTTTCCCGCTGGGCGCAGCCAAGGAGGCTTTCGCCCAATCGGGGAAACTCGAGAAAGCGTCGCTGAAAATCGGTTTCATCCCGATCACGTGCGCGACGCCGATCATCATGTCGCTGCCGATGGGGTTTTACGCTCGCCAGGGCCTCAATGTCGATGTCGTCAAGACCGCGGGCTGGGCAGTCATCCGCGACAAGACGCTCAACAAGGAATACGACGCGGCGCACATGCTGTCGCCGATGCCGCTGGCGATCACGCTCGGCGCCGGATCCAATGCCATTCCGTACACCGTTCCCGCGATCGAAAACATCAACGGCCAGGCGATCACGCTGTCGGTCAAGCACAAGGATAAGCGCGACCCCAAGCAGTGGAAGGGGTTCAAGTTCGCGGTTCCCTTCGACTTTTCGATGCACAACTATCTGCTGCGCTACTACCTGGCCGAGCACGGGCTCGACCCGGACAAGGACGTGCAGATCCGCTCGGTGCCGCCGCCCGAAATGGTGGCGAATCTGCGCGCGGACAACATCGACGGATTCCTCGCGCCCGACCCGGTCAATCAGCGCGCCGTCTACGACGGCGTGGGCTTCATCCACACGCTCACCAAAGAACTCTGGGACGGTCACCCCTGCTGCGCGTTTGCCGCGAGCAAGGAATTCATCACGACGATGCCGAACACCTACCGGGCTCTATTGAGAGCGATCGTGGACGCCACGGCCTACGCAGCCAAGGCCGAGAACCGCAAGCAGATCGCCGAAGCGATCGCGCCGGCGAACTTCCTGAACCAGCCGGTCACGGTCGTCGAGCAGGTGCTGACCGGCAATTATGCGGACGGTCTGGGCAATGTCATGAAGGTGCCCAACCGCATCGATTTCGATCCTTTCCCATGGCATTCGTTTGCGATCTGGATCATGACGCAGATGAAGCGCTGGGGCCAGATCAAGGGCGATATCGACTACGCCAGGGTCGCCCGCGAAGTGTTCCTCGCGACCGATGCGTCGCGGCTCATGAAAGAGGCCGGCATGAAAACGCCCACCACGACGACCAAGAAGATCGTGATCATGGGCAAGGAGTTCGATTCGGGCAAGCCTGACGCATATCTCGCGAGTTTCTCGATCAAGAGGGCCGGCTGATGCCGCGCTCGAGCCGCCTCGCGGCCGGCTTGCTGTCGTTCCTGTTGTTCGCGCTGTTCCTCGCGGTGTGGCACGTGGCTACGCTGCCCAGCGCCAGCGGGCCGGCGGTCGACTCGGAGTACGCCAGACTGCTGGGGGCGGCTGCCGCCAGCGGCCAGAAGTCCGCCGTGCCGACGCCCAGGGATGTCGCGCTCAAGTTCTGGGAGCACCTCAAGGACCCGTTCTACGTGCGCGGCACCAATGACCAGGGCATCGGCGTGCAGCTCGCGTATTCGATTGGCCGCGTCATGCTGGGTTTCGCGCTGGCTGCGCTAATCGCTATCCCGGTCGGCTTTCTGATCGGCATGTCGCCGCTGCTCTATCGCGCGTTCGATCCGTTCATCCAGGTGCTGAAACCAATCTCTCCGCTCGCCTGGATGCCGCTCGCGCTGTTCACGATCAAGGACAGCGCGACGTCGTCGATTTTCGTCATCTTCATCTGTTCGTTGTGGCCGATGCTGATCAACACCGCTTTCGGCGTGTCCGGCGTGAGGCGCGAGTGGCTCAACGTCGCGCGCACGCTCGAGGTGCCGCCGCTGCGCAGGGCACTGCGCGTAGTGCTGCCCGCCGCAGCGCCCACCATCATGACCGGAATGCGCATTTCGATCGGCATCGCGTGGCTCGTCATCGTCGCTGCTGAAATGCTGGTGGGCGGCACCGGCATCGGCTACTTCGTCTGGAACGAATGGAACAATCTCTCGCTGAGCAACATCCTGATCGCCATCTTCCTGATCGGTCTCGTCGGCATGCTGCTCGACCAGATCCTGGCGCGTCTGACGCGTGCCGTCACCTATCCGGAATAAAGCGGTGAGCGGCGAATTTCTCAGGGTCGAAGGCCTCGCCAAGACGTTTCCCGACCCGCGCGGCGGCGCGCCGACAGTCGTGTTCGAGGACGTCAACTTCGCGATCGACAAGGGCGAGTTCGTGTGCATCATCGGTCATTCAGGGTGCGGCAAGTCGACGATACTCAACATTCTCGCCGGCCTCGACGAGGCGAGCGCGGGCCTCGTGCTCATGGACCGGCGGGAAGTGTCCGGGCCCAGCCTGGACCGTGGTGTCGTTTTCCAGGGCCACGCGCTGATGCCGTGGCTCACCGCCAAGAAAAACGTCGAGTTCGCGGTGCGCTCGCGCTGGCCCGACGCGCAACGCGCAAGGGTCGACGCGATATGTCAGCGCTACCTCGATCTCGTCGGGCTGACCGGCTCGGAGCACAAGAAGCCCGCGGAGCTTTCCGGCGGCATGAAGCAGCGCGTGGGCATCGCGCGCGCATTCGCCATCGAACCGAAAATGTTGCTCCTCGACGAGCCGTTCGGCGCGCTCGACGCGCTGACCCGCGGCAATATCCAGGACGAGTTGCTGCGCATCTGTGCGGCGACGCATCAGACGGTATTCATGATCACGCACGACGTCGACGAGGCGATGCTGCTCGCCGACAAGATTATGCTGATGTCGAACGGGCCGCGCGCCCGGGTCGCCGAAATCGTGCAAAACACGCTGCCGCGCAACCGCAGCCGGCACACGATACACAGAGAGCCCCAGTACTATCCGATCCGCAACCATCTCGTCGATTTCCTAGTCATCCGCTCGAAGAGTTTCACCGAGCAGCCACCCGCCGACTACGATCCGCGGCATCCACCGCTCGTCGCGCCGGGACTGACCGCCGCGCCGGCGAGCGCGGACCCGGCTTTTTCGCCACGCATCGCGCCTAAACCGGTCGTGGTGAGCCTGCGCAAATAGTACCCACCCGTCGCGCCCGCGCCCGTCACTGTTATCTGAGATCACTATTAGAAAGGAGAGCACGTTATGAGACCGTCGAACAAGACCGAAGCCGCATATCTCGCTGCGGCGAGCTACGCTAAACCCATGCAGCGCACCGACGTTACCGAAATGGTGGTGATGTCGCGCATCAAGAAAGGGCTGAGCTGGGCGAAACTCGCCAAAGCCGTCGGCCAGAGCAAAGAGTGGACTACTGCAGCGCTGCTCGGGCAGATGCAGATGACCAAACAGCAGGCGGAGGCCGCAGGCAAATTGCTGAGTCTGCCCGCCGACGCGGTCCTGCTGTTGCAGCAGGTTCCCTACAAAGGATCGCTGCCTACCGCCGTGCCGACCGATCCGCTCATCTACCGGTTCTACGAACTGGTGATGATCTATGGCACCACGTTCAAGGAGCTGATACACGAAGAGTTCGGCGACGGCATCATGAGCGCGATCGATTTCAAGATGGACCTCACCCGCGAGCCCGATCCCAAAGGCGACCGTGTCAAGATCGAGATGAGCGGCAAGTATCTCCAGTACAAGACCTATTAAAACGGTCGCGGCGCGCCGTTTTGATTGCGCGCGTAGGAGCGGACAACAACCGCCGCTCAACGCGCGCTTCGGTGTCGCGGTACATCGAGCCCCGGCATGTTCCGGCGACGACACTGGTTTGCCAAGCTTTCGTGGCCGAGGCGGGAAGCGCAGCCAAAAAACCCTCTTCGCGGCCGGTTTTTCTCGGGCGAGCCGCTGGCAGGGTCGCGATCTTGCGGACGATGACGTGCGCCGGCTGGCGTCCTACGTGCAGGCGTTCCAGGAAATGCGCAAGGGCGAGCAATTCGTGCAGCGCGAGATTCGCAACCGAGCGCGCGAGCGGCAGCGCTGGGCGCTCGGCATCCCGCTGATGCTGGTGTCGTGCGGATTGTTGTTGGCCCTGCGCAGGTGAAGTCGATCGGCCGCTCGAAAACAAAAGGCAGCCGCAGCTGCCTTGTTCCAGAAATCGCGCTGCGGATTACGCAGTCGTTGCCGACTTGCCTTTGGAAGTCGGCTTGCGCGCGTATTTCTGCTTGAACTTCTCGACGCGACCGGCGGTATCGACGATCTTCTGCTTACCGGTATAGAACGGATGGCACTCGGCACACACCTCGACGTGGAGTTCCTTGCCCAGCGTAGAGCGCGTCTTGAATTTGTTGCCGCAGCTGCAGACGACGTCTATCTCTTTGTAATCAGGATGAATTTTGGGTTTCATGGCGATGGTCTCGCGCGGGGCGGCAGTTGCGAAGAGCGGCGATTATCCCTTAGGGGGTGCAAGCTTGCAAGTTGGGGCACAGCGCCGCAAAGCAAACCCGCGTTACAGAGGCAGGCGCCATTGGCCGGGCCGCCACGTTTCGAGCAGCGCACAGCAGCGGCCGATCGCCGCCTGGCCGGCCGCGGGCGGCACCGACCGAAACACGGTCGTCGACGAGCCCTCACCTTCGCCGGTAACGTGGAGCGCAACGTAATACACGTGGTCGGACTGTGTAGCCATCTCGATGCGCCCCGCGTCCGCACCGGAAGTCTGTATGTAATTGCGGCCCGGGCGAGCGATGGCCCGAAAATACGTCCCAGGCAGCGATTGACCGATGAGCCTGCCGTCGATCCAGACCGTCGCGACGCCTTTACTGCCCGGTGTATCCGCACGGTACAGATAGATGACGGCAGCCCGCGCCACAGGCTCGAACTGCTTGCCTTCGGCGTCGCGGGCGGGGCTGGCTTCCGGCGTCGCCGCACACCCCGCTAAGATCAACTGCGCTGCGACGAGCACCGCAACTGCTTTCACGCAGCGCATCAGCGCGCGCCCAGCAATTGCGCACGCAACACGCCTGCCCGGCCCTGCGCCTCGCCCACGAAATGGAAAAAAGACTGGTGGAAACCCGTGAACCGGGTCACCGACTGGCGAATGAAGTAGAGTCGGCCTGGTTGCGCGTCAAAATCCAGTCGTCCCGCATCGCCCGCGAATCCTGCAATGCGGTGTCTGCCCGGCGGCAGCTCGATCCGGTAAAAAGTTCCCTGGTAAGTCGTGCCTCGCAACTGGTCATCGAGCATGAACGTCGCCGGAACTTCCGAAAAGTCCGGATCCTGGCGGTAAAGGTAGACCACCGCTTTGTCAGCGACCGCTGCGAAGCGCTTGGCCTCGAAGTCTTCGGGACTGGGCGGAAGCGGCGCGCATGCAGCGACGAGCAAGCCCGCCAATAGCGAGATAAATAGCCTGCGCAAGCTGCGCCTCCACGGTATCAAAGCAGATTCGACAGCGCGACGATCGTACGGTTGCAGCGGGGGAGTTGCTCGAGCGGACCCGCGTGATGGTCGAAGCCGCGTGGGACTCGTTAGCCGCAGGCCCGCTTGCGGGAACGGCGGTCGTGACTTTTTCGGTTCGTGGGCTGTGCTGGACAAGCAAACGATGCGGATCGACTAGCCCCGTCGCATCGAATCGAAAAAGTCCGCGTTGTTCTTCGTCGCCCTGAGCTTGTCGACGAGAAATTCGGTGGCTTCGAGCTCGTCCATCGGGTAGAGCAGTTTGCGCAGCACCCATACTTTCTGCAGAATTTCGGGCTTTATCAGCAGTTCTTCGCGCCGCGTACCGGAGCGGTTGACGTTGATCGCCGGGTAAATGCGCTTCTCCGCCATGCGCCGGTCGAGGTGTATCTCCATGTTGCCGGTGCCCTTGAACTCCTCGTAGATGACGTCGTCCATGCGCGAGCCGGTGTCGATCAGCGCGGTAGCGATGATGGTCAGCGAACCGCCTTCCTCGATGTTGCGGGCGGCCCCGAAGAAGCGCTTGGGCCGCTGCAGTGCGTTCGCATCGACACCGCCGGTGAGCACCTTGCCTGAGGCCGGCACGACGGTGTTGTAGGCGCGCGCGAGCCGCGTGATCGAGTCGAGCAGAATCACGACATCCTTCTTGTGTTCGATCAGCCGTTTCGCCTTTTCGATCACCATCTCCGCGACCTGCACGTGACGCGTCGCCGGCTCGTCGAACGTGGACGCCACGACTTCGCCCTTGACCGAGCGCGTCATCTCGGTCACTTCCTCGGGCCGCTCATCGATCAGCAGCACGATCAGATAGACCTCGGGGTGGTTGGCGGCGATCGAATGCGCGATGTGCTGCATCATCACCGTCTTGCCGCTTTTCGGGCTCGAGACGAGCAGGCCGCGCTGACCTTTGCCGATCGGCGCGACGATGTCGATGATACGGCCGGTGAGGTTTTCCTCCGACTTGATGTCGCGCTCCATCATGAAACGCTCGTTGGGGAAGAGCGGCGTCAGATTCTCGAACAGAATCTTGTGCTTCGAATTCTCGGGGGGCTCGTCGTTGACCTTGTCGACCTTGACCAGCGCGAAGTAGCGCTCGCCGTCTTTCGGGGTGCGGATCTCGCCGTTGATCGAGTCCCCGGTATGCAGGTTGAAGCGGCGGATCTGGCTGGGGCTGACATAGATATCGTCGGTGCCCGCGAGGTAGGAGGTATCGGGAGAGCGCAAAAAGCCGAAACCGTCGGGGAGGACTTCGAGCGTGCCCTCGCCGAATATGCTTTCGCCTTTCTTGGCGCGATTCTTCAGCAGCGCAAAAATCAGCTCCTGCTTGCGCAGGCGGTTCGCCGCGTCGATCTCGTTCGTGATGGCCATGTCGACCAGCTCGGTCACATGGAGGTTTTTCAGGTCGGATAAATGCATACGGTGGGTACAGTCAGGGTGTTACACGGGAACGAAACCAAGGGGAGAGTAGGAGGAGCGGGAGCGCTTGCGCTCGCCTCCGGCGTGCCGCCGGTTGGCGGCTGGGCCGGTACTCGGGGGAAGAGTAACGAGTTCAGATATTGCTGTCAATAAACGCCGTAAGCTGTGATTTTGAAACCGCACCGACCTTCGTCGCCTCGACGTTACCGTTCTTGAACAGCATCAGCGTGGGGATGCCGCGGATACCGTATTTGGGCGGCGTGGCCTGGTTATCGTCGATATTGAGCTTGGCGATCTTCAACTTGCCGGAGTACTCCTTCGCGACCTCGTCCAGGATGGGCGCAATCATCTTGCACGGCCCGCACCACTCCGCCCAGTAGTCGACGAGCACGGGCTGGCTCGCCTGTAATACTTCAGATTCGAAACTATCGTCGGTAACGTGATGAATGTGCTCACTCATTACACTCTCCAGTCGCTGCGGGAAATCGGGGGATGAAAATGCCGCCGGAATGGGCGGCAACGAGGCTAGATGGCGCGTATGCTAACGAAAAACCCCTCGTTTGGGAAGCGCATGCGCCCGGGCTGCGGGGCGCTGGGGCGTTCTGCTAAAATGTCGCGATTTTCGCGCATCACCGCAATAGCCAAGGAATACCATGACTTACGTAGTTACCGAATCCTGCATCAAGTGCAAATACACCGACTGCGTCGATGTCTGCCCGGTAGACTGCTTCCGAGAAGGTCCGAACTTCCTCGTGATCGACCCTGACGAGTGCATCGATTGCACCTTATGCGTCGCCGAGTGCCCCGTGGAGGCGATTTTTGCCGAGGACGACGTGCCCGACAGCCAGCAGGAATTCATCGCTTTGAACGCGGAGCTGGCCAAGGTCTGGAAACCGATCATAGAGAAGAAAGACGGTCCGCCCGACGCCGACGAGTGGACGCAGGTCAAAGAGAAAAAACATCTGCTGGAGAAGTGAACCGCGGATAAACCGTTGCGGGACCCGCATTAAACGCCGCAGCCCCTGCGGCCAGCTTCCGGGCACCGCATCGCGGTCACACGTCCGCGCGGTCGCCCGACGCAAAGCACGTGACCTCTGCTGGTGTTCTGATTCGTTCGATGAGGACCGCGACAGTTCCCACGCCATGAACAATAGTGGTCCCGGGGCGTGAAAACGCAGCCGGGTCTCACGCATCACGCGTTCTCTCCCGCTGAACTGGCCGAGCGCGGCGCTGCTGCGATCGTCGGTGCGTTGCGCGCGCGGCTTCCCGACTTGCGCGAAGCGATCGTGCTGGTGCCGGATCTCCACGCGGCTGCCGCGGTCTCGGCCGCCCTCCACGCGGCTGCCGGTGCGCCCGTCCTGTTGCTGCCGCGCATAACGACCATTCGCGCATGGGCTGCGCATGTCGTGCTCGCACGTCCGGTCGAAGCGACGAGCGCGCGGTGCGCCAGCCTCTATGCGGTTCTTGCCCTGCGCAAATGGCTGCAACGCGCCGATCTCTGGGCCATGGCGACCGAGCTGACCGGGCTGTTCGACGAGCTGACGCGCTACAACGTCGAACTGCCGCGCGATGCGGGGGACTTCACCGCCCGGCTCGAACGGGCCTACGCTGCGCGGCCCACCGCGTCGCTGCGCTTCGAAGCACAGCTCGTGCACGAGCTGTGGTGGGCGATGGCGCGCGAACCGCAGCAGCTCGGGCCGGAAGAAGCCCATCAGCTGCGCCTTGCGTCGCTCGCCGAACACGCGTGCGCGCCGCTGTTCGTCCTCGGCCTATCCGATCTCGCGCCCGGCGAGCTTACCTTTCTCGAGCGTTATTCGCTGCGGGCGCCGGTGGTCGTCGCCGATGGCGTGTCCGACGTCCAGGAGCCGCTCGCCGCAACGCTTGCCGCGGCGTGGCCGGCGGCGGATTCCACCGCACTGCGCGCGCGCGCGCACGCATTGCGTGCGCGCCATCCCGTGAGCGCGCTGGCTGGGAAACTGCGCCTGTTCGGCGCCGTGACAGCCGAACAGGAAGCCCAGGCGATCGACGTTTCGGTGCGCGAATGGCTGCTCGCCGGCAAATGCGCCATCGCGGTCGTCGTGCAGGACCGGGTCGTGGCGCGCCGCGCGCGCGCGCTGCTCGAGCGCGCCGAGGTTCTGGTGACGGACGAAGCGGGCTGGGCATTGTCGACGACCAGCGCCGCGACCGCGCTCGGACGCTGGCTCGACATCGCGGCGAACGATGCCTATTACCAGGACCTGCTCGACCTCATGAAGTCGCCGTTCGCATTCCACGATTGGCCGCGCGAACAGCGCCGGCAAACCGTGTGGCGGCTCGAGCGCTACATCCGTGCGGCGGGCGTAAGCGCCGGCATCGAAGGCTATCTCGAACTTGCTCACGTCAATCGCGACGCGGAGGTGCGCCAGATCCTGCGGCGCGTGCAGCGCGGGCTGGCAGCCCTTACGCGCAGCCGCAAGACGCTGGCGGGCTGGTTGACTGCGCTCGATTCCAGTCTCGCCGAGATCGGCGTGCGCGCCGGCCTTGAAGCGGACCCGGCGGGCGAGCAGCTGCTGGAGCTGCTGGCCGGTCTGCGCCGCGAGCTCGCCGGCAACGACACCGCCTTCTCGTTCGTGGAGTGGCGGCGTTGGCTGGCGCGTGAGCTCGAAAGCGCGACGTTTCACGACCGCAGCATCGAAAGCCCGGTGCTGTTTACGTATCTCGCGGCAACCCGGCTGCGCAGCTTCGATGCGGTGCTCATCTGCGGATGCGATGCACAGCATCTGCCGGGTCCCGATCCGGTGTACCGGGTGTTCAATCAGGGCGTGCGCGCCGAACTCGGCCTGCCCACGCGCGCCGACGAGCTGCGCGCAATCGAAACGCAGCTTGCCGCGTTGATCGCCGGCAGCGGGGAAGTGCTGATTACCTGGCAGCGGCAGGTGGAGGGGGAGCGCAATCTGTTTTCTCCGCTGCTCGACCGGTTGCTGGCGCTGGAACGACTCGCTTACGGCAATGACCTTCTCGATTGCGCTGTGGCAGCGCGCCTCGACAGCGCCGAGGTTGCGCACGCAGGCGCAGCGCCGCTGCCGCAAGTCACGGCGCGGCCGCGGCCCGCCGCGCCGGTGGCGCTGGTGCCGCGGGCGCTCACACCAACCACGTATAACGCGCTCGTGGCCTGTCCTTACAAGTTTTTCGCGCTGCACATGCTGGGCCTCGGCGACCTCGACGAAGTGCAGGAGCTCATCGACAAGCGCGATTACGGCAGTCTGCTGCACAACGTGCTCGCAGAATTTCACCGCACGCATCCGGTGGTCTCCAGCGTCGAGGCCGATCAATCGGCGCGTGCACTTGCCGCGATCACCGATGCCGTGTTCAAAGCGGCCGTGAAGAGCAACTATCTCGCCAAAGCGTGGGTCCTGCAGTGGAAGACGCTTATCCCCGCCTATCTCGACTGGCAGCGCGCGCGCGAGCATGAGGGCTGGCGCTGGCATGCCGCCGAGGCGAAGCGCCACATCGAGATCACGACCCCGCAGGGCCGCACCCTCGTGCTCAGCGGGCGGCTCGACCGCGTGGACGTGCACACGGACGGCCGGGTGAGCGTCGTCGATTACAAGACGGGCAGAAGCGCGGGGCTGCGCGAGCGGCTGCGCGATCCGGGCGAAGACATCCAGCTGCCGCTCTACGCGCTCCTGTGGGGCGGACCGGTGGCCGAGGCGCTCTTTCTTGCGCTCGCGCGCGACGACATCGCGCTCGTGCCGGTGCAGAACCTGGAGGAGCTGACTGCCGCGACCCGCGATCGCGCTGCGAGCATCTACGACCACCTGCATGCGGGCGCCGGGCTGCCGGCGCATGGCATCGACGCCGTGTGCGAGTACTGCGAGGTGCGAGGCCTGTGCCGCAAGGATTACTGGCCGTGAAGGCGGTGGGCCCGGACGAGTTCAACCGGCGCGCGCTCGATCCCGGCCGCAGCGTCGTGATCGAGGCCTGCGCGGGAAGCGGCAAGACCTGGCTCCTGGTCTCGCGCATCCTGCGCCTGCTGCTGGCGGGCGTGCGCCCGGGCGAGGTTCTCGCCATCACATTCACGCGCAAGGCCGCACAGGAGATGGCAGGGCGGCTGCGCGAGTGGTTGTCCGCGCTGGCGGCGGCCGACGACGCGACCGCGCGCCAGCTGCTGCTCGAGTGGGGCGTGCCTGCTGCCGAGGTCGACGCCCTGTTGCCGCGGGCGCGCGGCCTGTATGAGCTCGCGCTGACCGCGCAGCCGCCGCTGACGATAGCGACGTTTCACAGCTGGTTTTTGCAATTGTTGAAGCGCGCGCCGCTCGATGCCGGAGTGCTCGGCGATGCCAATCTGATCGAGCACACGTCGCCGCTCATCGCCGACGCATGGCAGCGCCTCGCCGCACGGCTGCAGGGGGAGCCGGCAGCGCCCGCCGCTCTCGGGCTCGACGCACTGTTCGCCCGCTATGGACCCGCCAGCGTCCGCCGCCTGCTGCTCGCTTTCCTGGCGCGCCGCGCGGAGTGGTGGGCCTATACGCGCGACGCGGCGAATTCCGAGGCGGCGATCGCGCAGGCGCTGGACGACTTCCGCGCCGGGATGCGCGTCGCCCCGGAAAAGGACGTCTGCGCTGAACTGTTCGCCGATCGCGCGCTGGGCAGCCAGTTGCGCGAATTCGCCGCGCTGCTCGAATTCAACACCCCTACCGACGCCGCTTTCGGTGCGGCGATCCCGGACGCGCTGTCGATGCCGGACCCGGCAGCGCGCTGGCGGCTGTTGCGGCCCGTCATCATGAAAGAAGATGGCGAGCCGCGCCAGCGCAAGGCAAGCGCCGCGCAGGCCAAACGCCTCGGCAGTGCGCGCCAGGCGCGCCTGCTGGAGCTGCATGCGCAACTGACGGAGCGTTTCGTCGCAGCGCAGCGCGAGCTCGCCGACCAGGACGCTTACCAGATCAACCGGCACGGACTGGCAGCGGGTGTCGCCCTGATCGATGCCTACCACAGCGTGAAGGAAGACCGGCAGGTCATCGATTTCGCCGACGTCGAATGCCGCGCGTTCGAGCTGATGTCGTCCAGCGATCACGCGACATTCCTGCACTACAAGCTCGATGCGCGCTACAAACACGTGCTGCTCGACGAATTTCAGGACACCAATCCGCTGCAATGGCTCACGCTCGCCGCGTGGTTCACCGCCGCGCAGGAAGCCGATGCCCGCCCCACCGTCTTCATGGTCGGCGATCCCAAGCAGTCGATCTACCGGTTCCGCCGCGCCGAAGCGCGCCTGTTCGACGAAGCCCGCGCTTATCTCGTCAGCCAGTTCGATGCCGACGGCGATCTGCAGCGCGACACCTCACGCCGGTGTGCGGCGCCGATCATCGATGTCGTGAACGAAGTATTCGGAAATGAATCAGGTTTCAGACGGCATGCGGCGCATGACGCTTGCAAACCCGGCCGCGTCGAGGTGCTGCCGCTGATCGGCAAGGACAGCGACGCCAGCCAGGAGCTACGCACAGCCGGCGCCGACTTGCGCGACCCTTTGACGACGCCTTACGCCGTCGTCGAAGACTGCCGGCGCGAGCAGGAGGCGCTCGGGCTGGCGGCCAAAATCGCCGCCATTCGCGGCACCTGGCTCATCGCCTCCGATGAGGGGGGCGTAACGTCGCGCCCCGCCGACTACAGGGACATGATGATCCTGATCCGCCAGCGCACGCACCTCGCCGTCTACGAACGCGCGCTGCGACATGCGCAGATTCCATTCGTCACCGCAGGCCGCGGCGGCTTGCTCGACACGCTCGAGGCGCAGGATCTCATGGCGCTGCTGCAGTTCCTGGTTTCGCCGTTCGCCGATCTTGCGCTCGCGCGGACGCTGCGCGCGCCGCTGTTCGCATGTTCGGACGAGGATCTGATCGCGCTTGCGCGCGGCAGGGGTGAAACGTGGTGGGCGCGCCTGCAGGACCTCGCGGGCAATCGCGCGGTCGAGTGCAGTGCCGCGCTCGCGCGCGCGACCGCGCTGCTCGCGCAGTGGCTGGCGCGTGCCGACATGCTGCCGGTGCACGATCAGCTCGATCGCATTTATTTCGAGGCGGACGTGGTCCGCCGTTACCGGGCAGCCGTGCCCGGGGCGATGCGCAGCGCCGTCACCGCGAATCTGCACGCGTTCATGCAACGCGCGCTCGATACCGACGCCGGCCGCTACCCGAGCCTGCCGCGGTTCATCCACGAGCTGAGCGAGCTGGGAGAAGCGCCCCGGCAGGAGGCCCCCGATGAAGGCATCATCGGCGATCCGGGCAATGCCGTGAGGATGCTGACGGTGCACGGCGCCAAGGGGCTCGAGGCGCCGATCGTGTTTCTGATCGATGCCGCCGGCGAGCGCGGTCCGAGCAGCTACGACGTGATCATCGACTGGCCGCTCGGAGCCGACCGGCCCACGCACCTGTCCTTGTGGACCCGCAAGGCTGAGCGCAGTCGCGGTCAGGAGGAGCTGGCAGAGGCGGAGGCCGCTCACGCGCTGCGCGAGGAAACCAACCTGCTCTACGTTGCGATCACGCGCGCGAAACAGGCGTTGATCGTGAGCGGGGTGGAAGTCAGGAGCGCGGAGTGCTCATGGCACGAGCGCATACGCGCCGCCGTGGCAGCGCTCGCCGCTGCAGCGGGCGCTGTGCCCACCGGGCACGGCACGTTGGGGCTGCAGCCCGCCGGGCCGGCAGCGATTGCGAGTCTGGACGAAACAGCGGGCGTGACGGCGCTCGCGCCAACGCCGTTGGGCGCGACACAGGCGAGGCTGCGTGCGCCGCTGCCGACCGGCTTGCGGCGGGCTGCATTGAGCGGCCGCGGTCTGCGGTATGGTTCGAATTTTCACCGCCTGCTCGAGTTGCTGACGGCGGGCGGAGCGCATGACGCCGGCGTGCGCAGCAGCATGCGCGACGAACTGGGCTTGAGCGAGCGGGACTTCGCGCCGCTGTGGGAAAGGGCGCAACGCGTGATCGCTTCACCCGCCCTCGCGCGCTTTTTCGACCCCGCGCAATACGTGCGCGCGGCGAACGAGGTGGCCTATGTCGCGTCGTCCGGCAATATATTCCGCATCGACCGCCTGGTGGAATTCGAAGACGAGGTATGGGTGCTCGATTACAAGACTGGAGCGGCGCGCGAGATCGAGGGGCGTATCGACGAGTACCGGGCCCAGGTCGCCGGCTATCTCGGCGCCGTGAAGCAGGCCTTTCCCCTTCGTAATGTGCGCGCGGCGATCGTGTTCGCCGACGCAAGCACGCTTGAAATCGGAGATGAAACCGCTCGCACCCATAGCCGGTCTACGTAACTGATGTGATCAACGAATTGACGACTCGGGACACTAGCGCACCACTGGCATCACGCCGTAGGATAAAACCCAAACACACGGGAGAAATCTGATGCAGAAACGCAGTAAGAAGAAAAAGGCACCCGAATGGCGCGTAGGCCCGTTCGGGTTCCGCTTCACGGTGAGAAAAGGCAGGAAAGCCATTTGCGGAAAAGACGGCAAGCCGAGAACATTCCGAACGCGGGATGCCGCGGCGCGTGTGGCGAGAGAACTGAACGGGGGTTAGGATGAATTTGGCGCCGCGCCAACCTTCCTTTGCGGTTGGTACGAGGCGGCCGTTCATAGGCACGTCGACCAACTGCAGAGCCGCGCCGTTACCGGAATCCCCCTCCTGACTCGCGATATAACCCGCTATCTTCCCGTCACTAAAACTTGAATGAAGCACCGCACTAGCTAGCATCTCTCGCGGGTTGTTGCGCGACCTATTGCTTGACTGCGAGGTTA
>JBKJZR010000060.1:0-12880 GCA_046715035.1 Burkholderiales bacterium
CGCATCCGCCGTGGGGATCGGCGCATCCGTCTCGGGGATGGGTGCATCCGTCGTAGGCACGGGCGCGCCCGAGGCGGGCACATCCGTTGCGGGCGACGGCGTAACCGCGGCTTCCGGCTTGCGCAGCTCACCCTGCAGCGATCGGTTGTCGTCAGTTGGAGACATCGCTGATCGCCTGTGAATGCGCGGCCGATGACCGGACGGCCAGTGCGGCGAGCAGCGGGGGGCTCGGTCGATGCGCTGTGGCGGGTTCTCTCATACGAATCGAGTCTTTCTGACACGCAGGGCGGCAGTGCGCCGCGGCTTCGGCCAATTCTACCCGCTCCTCGCGTCAACTCCGCGTTTAGCTCGACGTCGTCCTGGGGAAAGCGCACGCCGTGCTTGCTCCAGCTCTCGTTGGGCAGCGTTTATCGCCGCACGCGTAAGCATCGTCTTACGTTAGATTTGGGCGACCGCTGATAGGGTTGCCGCGGGCGCATCGGTAGATTCGGAGGCATCGTTAGGGATAAAGGGATCGACGAAATGCGCACACGTTATTGGGGATACAGCAGGGAACGCGGCTGGACCGTCTGCGACCGTACCGTGAACGCCATCGAGTGCCCTGACTGCGGGGGCCGCGCGTATCGCACGCCGCGGCGTTTTTTAGACCGGCTGATCAGTTTGCTCTCCCCCGTGCAGCGCTATAGATGCGAATCGCGGGAGTGCCGCTGGGACGGGATAGTCACTGTCAATCGTCGCACACAACAGCCCGCATGACAGCAGGCCAGCGCCGCTGATATCCGTCAGGGTTTCAATCCGCGCCCATCCTGCGCGGTGCTTTCCGGAAATGATTCCTCGTGATGCGCGGCCAGGGCAGTTAGCTCGGAAGCAACCCGCGGCGCAAACCCCTGTCGCGGTCTGTCTCCCCTCTGCACGATCAGCAGATCGGCCATATAGCGCTCCCAGCGCGCGGGTTGCCGCCACAACCGGCACAGGTCGTTGACGATGCGCGGGTACGATTTTTGGAGCTCGCTGGGGCGCACGGCATCCGGCAGTCGGGCCAGCCATTGCTCGGCCTCGGGGAGCAGCGCGACTGCAGGGGGCGGATGGCGTTTCTGAATCCAGTCGGGTTCGGTAGGCGGGCCGTTCTCGTCGAAATCGAGGACTTTCTTCGCTTCCTCCACCGAGACTATTTCGAAACTGATCATGTCGTCCGGGGCCGGCATGCCGCGCGGCGCGGGACTATAAGGTTTATTTACAGACATAATATAGCTCGGACTTCCGCTTAAAACGCAGCGTCACGGCGGTCGATCATGCGTCCCCATGGCGCCCATTCGTCGTGCGCGCCATCCATACCCGCCGATCATTGGTCGCGAGTCTATACCGCACTCGGCGTTTGCGCCAACTGGGAGAGAACGCGAACACGCCCGCCCACGCCTACCGCGTGGGCGAGTTGCAGCCGCGAATTAAGCGTTTGCCGGTCAGCGGCGTTGCCGCGCAGCGGCGTACAGCGGCATGACGGTGGGCAGCAGTGCTTCAATTTGCTGGATGCGGTTGGCTTCCGCGGGATGTGAGCTAAGAAATTCCGGCGGCCGGCCCCCACCCTGACTGGCCCTGATCATTTTCTGCCACAGTGTAACGCCGGCGCGCGGGTCATACCCCGAGCGCGCCGCGAGCTCGAGGCCGATTCGGTCCGCCTCGTTCTCGTCGCTGCGGCTGAAACGGCTCGCGATCAGTGCTTCGTAGCCCGCATTGGCCAGTTGCGCCGAGCCCTCACCCAAGCCGAATACCGCAGCGCCGATGCCGATCGCCGTCTGCGCCGCCATCGCCTGCGAGACCTGTTCGCGCGAATGCTCGCGCAACGCATGGGCGATTTCGTGCCCCATGACGACGGCGATCTCGTCGTCGGAAGCCGAAAGCTGCCTGATCAGCCCCGCGTAGAACATGATCTTGCCGCCCGGCATGCAAAACGCGTTCAGCTCATTGCTGTTGATGACGTTGACCTCCCAGCGCCAACCCGGGGCATCGGGGCGGAACACGCCGGTGTGCGGAATAATGCGATTGGCGATTGCGCGCACCCGCTGGGTCATGCCCGGATCGGTGTTCAATACCCCCTTTTGCGCCGCCTGCCCCTGCAGCTGCCGGTACGCCTGTGCAGACATTTGCTCGAGCTGCTGCGATGACACCAGCATGAGCTGCTTGCGATCGGCACCGACCGCACCGCCGGTGGTGGTCGTCTCGCACGCGGTGAGCGCGAGGAGCGGCAAGCAGAGGAGCAAAGCTCCGAGGATACGCGGGTTAGGCATAGTCGTTCGTCCGTAGGTTGAATTGCACGGGCGCGCGGCGCCAGTGAGTCGATTTTGTCAAAGACGTCGCGTCGCATTCTGTACGCTGACCCACATAACTTCCTCACCACCGCCCCGGATGGCGCGGCAGGGACAGCGTTTTCGGCAATCCTCAGCGCGCGGAGCGCAGCACGCTTTGCACGATGGCATAGACCACGGTTGGATGCTCGGCGAGCTCGGTTCTCTTTAGATCCGCCTGCCGGTTCCTGTCCGCCAGCGACTTGATGAGGCCGTCGATCCCACTGTCGCGCACCGCGGCGGCAAAGATAGTACGATAAGGCGTAATCAGACTCATCCCACCTATCTTGATGTCATACACCTTCCAACCCGCCGGCTGCTGCTGCATGTCGTATTCAACGCTGATCGGCTCCATGCCAGGCTGCCGCATGACCGACCTGACCGTGACGTCGCCGCCCGACAGCGTGTGCGAGCGTTTGAATTCGACGTTGTGGCCACGGTAACCCGACAGGGCGATCGCATAGTTGCGCGCTATCAGCGTGCTCAATTCGGACGTCAGCGCCGCGCGCTGCTCGGGTGTGGCCAGCCTCCAGTTGCGCGCAACCGCGATCTGCGCCATGTGCGCGTAATCGAAATACTGCACGACCTCGCTTTGTGCAACCGTGGGCATCATGCCGGGACTGCCGGCGAGATCGGCCCTGGCCTGCCCGATTGCAGCTTGTATTTGCGCGGCCGCAGGATCCAGCCTCTCCGCAGCAACGGAGGTCGCGGCAGCCCCGGTGCCCGGTAGTGCGAGCAGCACCATGAATACGGCAGCGCGGGCCATCGTTTGCATATCCGCTGATCTTGATTGGCAGGACTGTTTAAGATTTTCCGCCGCAATGCGGCCGCAGGCTGTACGCTCGCGTACATAGCAGCTTGATTTGTCCAAGCGGCGACTCGCAAGTCCCCGGTGTCGCGCGCCAGCGGTGCGTCTTGGTGCGCTGGCGTACATACCTCCCGACAGTGTTGCCCTAAGCTTGCATACGTTTTAACCTCGGTGGAATGCCGCCCGGACGTGACGTGGTATCCGAACTTCAAGCTCCCGGCACTGATTTGCCCGACAAGACCCCTAACGCCGCTACCGTCGCTCCAGCAACGATCGCGCAGCCGACCCCCCAGGAACTGGTCCTGGCGGGCAGCTGGACCGCCTTGGGAGTAGGCGCTCTCGGCGCGGCGCTCGATACTATCCGTACTCCGGCGCAGGGTGCGCTGACGGCCGACGGGTCGCAAGTCGAGGCCCTCGATACCGTGGGCGTGTGGATGCTGGAGGGGCTCCTCGAGCGGATGCGCTCAGCGGGACTGGAAGTGAACCTCCAGGGTTTCCGCCCGCAGTTCGCGAAGCTCCTCGAGCTGGTCGGGCAGCATCCCAAGCCCGCCGTGATCGAGCCAAGCCCGCGCCAGGGTGTCCTCGAGCGCGTCGGGCAGAGTGCGGCGGCAGCTTTCGCGGAAGGGTTCGCCATGCTCAGCTTTATCGGCGAAAGCGCGCTCGCGCTCGGCGCATCCATCGCGCATCCCGCACGGCTGCGCGTGCGTCCGATATTGCACAATATCCAGTCCGCTGGATTCTCCGCGCTGCCGATCGTCGGTCTGCTGTCGTTTCTGCTCGGCGTCGTCGTCGCGTATCAGGGCGCCGACCAGTTGCGCCGCTATGGCGCGAACATCTTTGTCGCTGACCTTGTGGGCTTGTCGATGCTGCGCGAGTTTGCGCCGCTGATGACCGCCATCATCGTCGCCGGCCGGTCGGGTTCGGCCTACGCTGCCCAGATCGGCACCATGGCGGTCACCGAGGAAATCGATGCGATGCGCACCCTCGGTATTGCGCCGCTGGAGATGCTGGTCCTCCCCAAAATCCTGGCGCTGCTGGTCGCCGTGCCGCTGCTGACCGTCTATGCCGACGTGCTGGGCGTATTCGGCGGGATGGTGATGGCGCGGGCCCAGCTGGGCGTCGGCTATGAAGAGTTCATCGACCGGTTCATCAACGCGGTCGATATATCCACCCTCCTGGTCGGCATCGGCAAGGCGCCGGTGTTCGCTGTCATCATCGCGGTCATCGGCTGCTTCCAGGGCTTTCGCACCCGTGGCGGCGCGGACAGCGTGGGACGCCAGACCACGCGCAGCGTCGTGCAGGCGATTTTCCTGGTCATCGTCGCCGACGCGCTGTTCTCGATTCTCTTCAGCATGCTGGATATCTGACGTGCCGGATCATGCTGAACAGGACGGGGCGGTGATCGAGGTGGAGGACGTCAAGACGCGCTTCGGCGAGCACGTCGTGCACGATGGCATCGATCTCGAGGTGCGGCGTGCCGAGATCTTCGCGCTCGTCGGGGGCAGCGGGTCGGGCAAGTCGACTTTGTTGCGCGAGATGATCCTGCTGCACCGTCCCGACGCCGGCACGATCCGCGTCCTCGGGGCGGACATCACGACTCTCGACGACGGCGAAGCACGCGCTCTGCGGCGGCGCCTCGGCGTCATGTTCCAGCACGGCGGACTGTTCGGCTCGCTCAACGTGCGCGAAAACATCGGCTTACCGCTGCGCGAGCACACCGACCTGGCGGACGGCTTCATCGATGAGATCGCCGTGTGGAAGCTCGCGCTGACGGGGCTGCGCCCGGAGACCGCGGTACAGTATCCGTCCGAGCTGAGCGGCGGCATGCTGAAGCGGGCGTCGCTCGCGCGCGCCCTCGCGCTCGACCCGGAGTTGCTGTTTCTCGACGAGCCGACGGCGGGTCTCGATCCGGCCAGCGCGGGCGGCGTCGACGAGCTGGTGCTCAAGCTGCGCGATCTTTTCGGGTTGACGATCGTCATCATCACCCACGATCTCGACCTGTTGTGGCAAGTAGCCGACCGCGTCGCGGTGCTGGGAGAGGGCAAGGTGCTCGGGGTGGGCTCCATGGCCGAGCTCGAGCGCCTCGAGCATCCCGCCGTACGTCAGTACTTCGAGGGGCCACGCGGGCGCAATGCAGCGCCGCCGGAAACGCAAGAGCGGAGGTAGCAGGCATGGAAACCAAAGTGAACTACGCAGTGGTAGGTCTGTTCGTGCTGGTGCTGGGCAGCGCCCTGGTCGCCGCCGTGCTGTGGCTCGCGAGCGGCGGCGGCTTCCAGAAAAAGTACGACTATTATCTGGCGCTGGTCGGCGAATCCGTGGCGGGCCTCAATCTGAATGCGCCGGTCAAGTATCGCGGCGTCGACGTCGGCAAAGTGCGCGCGATCGAGCTCGACCCGAACAACCCCGAGCAGGTGCGGCTCACGTTCGCGATCGAGCGCGGCACGCCTATCAAGGAAGACACCGAGGCGGTGCTGAAAACGCAGGGTTTGACGGGGATCGCGTATGTCGAACTCAGCGGGGGAAGCCGCGATTCGCCGCCGCTGCGCGTGGCGGCCAACGAGGAGTACCCGGTGATCCGCACCAAGCCTTCGCTCGCGGCGCGGCTGGAGAACGTGCTGACCAATGTCCTGGGCAACCTCGACAAGACTTCGGCCAATCTCAATGCCTTCCTGAGCGCCGACAACCAGGCGGCCTTTCAGAGCACGCTCACCGACATCTCGACAGTGGCCCGCACGTTCGCGAACCGCAAAGAAACGCTGGATGCGGGCATCGCCAGTGCCGCGCGGGCGTTCGACCAGGGCGCGCGCGCGATCGCCAGGCTCGAGCCCGTCATCGATCGCGCCGGTCCCGCGATCGACCGCGTCGCGCGCGGCGCCGACGCGGTCGAACTGGCGGCGCAGGAAATGGCGCGCGCCGGCGCCAGCGCCGGCAAAACCATCGATGCGGTCGGTGCGGACGTCAAGCGCTTTACCGCGGAGACCCTGCCCGAGTTCGAGCATCTGCTCGGCGAGGCGAGCGTAATGACCGGTTCGCTGCGCCGTTTGAGCGAGCATATCGAGCGCAGCCCGGGCGGCCTGCTTTTCGGCCGTACACCCGCACACCCGGGACCTGGCGAATGACAGCAACCCACGCTTCCTGCCGCCGCTTACCCGCAACTCCCGCTGGCGCCGGATCACCTCCTGCCCGCTGCGCGTGCTGCGCAGGAGATCGCTGATGTCCCGCTTGCCTCTGTTGATGGCAGTCTGCGTGTTCGCGCTGCTCGGCGGATGCGACGCGCTTAAACCGGCGACTGCTCCGCGCCCGCACTTTTACGCTCTCGATGCGGCCCCCGCGAAGAAGCCCTCGCCGTTGCCGGCTCCGTCGCTCAACGCGCCGACGTTGGTCGTAAGCTCGCCCCGCGCCGCGGCAGGATTCGACAGCGCGCGCATGGTCTACCTGCGGCAGCCCTACGCCCTGGAACACTTCGCCCACAACGAATGGGTCGATACGCCGGCGCGCATGCTCGCGCCGCTGATCGTCGCGGCGGTCGAACGCAGCGGCGCATTCCGCGCCGTGGTCCAGACGCCGAGCCCTGCGTCCGGGGACCTGCGGCTCGATACCGAAGTTGTCCGCCTGCAGCACGAGTTCATGGAGCAGCCCAGCCGGGTGCGCTTTACGCTGCGCGCTTACCTCGTCGACATTGCGAGCCGCCGCGTGCTGGCCACGCGTGAATTCAATGCGCTCGCCTCCGCCACCAGCGAGGACCCCTACGGCGGGGTCAGGGCAGCCAATGAGGCCGTGGGCGCCTCACTTGCCGAGCTCGCAGCGTTTTGCGCCGAAGCTGCACGCAAGTTTCAGCCGCGCGGCGCGCCCGGAGACGCCGGGCGATGAGCGTCCGCCGTGAACGGGCGGCGCCGCGCTTGCCCGCCGGCCGTGGCGACACTGACGGGCGAGCGGAGCGCGACGGATGGATGACGCGCGATCGCGTCCTCGCGCTTTTCCTGCTCATCCTGACCGGCGTCGTCCTCTACCTGTGCTATCGCCTCATGCTGCCGTTCGTTCCCGCTCTGACGTGGGCGGTCGCCCTCGCGGTGATCGCATACCCGCTGCACGAATGGCTGCGCAGGCGCCTGCACAACCGCTCCATCGTTGCCGGCGCCACCGTGCTGATCGTGACCATCATCGTTGTCGTGCCGGCCGGCTGGGTTGCGCGCCAGATCGTCCACGAAGCGGTGCAGAGCGTGGAGCAAATCCAGAGCGATATCGCCTCCGAGCGCTGGCTCAACGCGCTCAAGCGCAATCCGCGATTCGCGCCGGCAATGGACTGGCTCAAGCGCGAGATCAACGTACGCGAGCAGCTCGAAAGTGTCGGCGACGATGTTATGAAGAGCGCGAGAGGGCTCGTTTCGGGGTCGATCTACGCGGTGACCGGATTGTTGATCACGCTGTTCCTGCTGTTCTACTTTTTCCGCGACCGCGAACGCATCCTCGAGGGTCTCCACGAATTCGTGCCCCTCTCCCGGGGCGAGACCGATCAGCTTATGCGCCGCGTGCGCGAGACGATACACGCGTCGATTTACGGCACGCTCACTGTTGCCCTGCTGCAGGGGACTCTGGGCGGCCTGATGTTCTGGTTCCTCGGCCTGCCAGCGCCCCTGCTGTGGGGAGCGGTGATGGCGGTACTCGCGATATTGCCGATCTTGGGCACCACCATCGTCTGGCTACCCGCCGCGGTGTTCCTCGCTCTCGAAGGCGACTACCAAAAAGCCTTGATCCTTGCGGCATGGGGTGCCCTGGCCATCGGGCTGATCGACAATCTGGTCTATCCGCTCCTCGTCAAGGACAAGCTTCGGCTGCACGCGGTGCCGGTATTTATCTCGGTGCTGGGCGGATTGATCGTGTTCGGTGTCGCCGGCGTGATACTCGGGCCCGTCGTGCTCGCCGTCGCGGTCGCGCTCCTCGACATATGGCGCCGGCGCATGGCGCACGGCCACGCGGCTGACACGGGCATCGGCAAGCAGGAGTGAAGCCGCGCGCCCGGGCCGCCCCCTAGCAGCCTGTCGGACCCTCTAAGTCCGACAGGCTGCTAGCGTTGCTGAAATAACACGAGCTGCAGGTCCCTGCTCAGGCTGCCCTTGCTGGCGCGGATGGCGATCTCGTAGCGCGTCCCGGGGACCGCGTATTGCGGCTGAAACCTGAATGCAAAGTTGCCGGCCGGATCGGCGCGCAGCGATTGCTCGTAAACGGGCTGCCTGACGCCGAACATGCCGGCAACCGAGGCGATCGCCTGCACCTGGACGTCGACCGTGGCGTCGGGCGCGGTGCGGCCGCGCACTTCGGTTGCGCCGCTGCCGATCGGCGCATTGTTGGGGTGGCTGACGATTTGCAGAGGCAGCGCAGCCGCCGGCGCTTGCGGCGCCACCGTGAACGTCCACGTATGCCGCACGGCGTTGCCCGCCAGATCCCTGGCCTGGACTTCGACCGGGTAGGTCCCCGGCTGCAGGTCGCCCCGGAAATTAAAGAACTGCGGCGTGATGGTCGCGGCCGAAGTCACGTCGCGGCCGCCGATGATGACGCGCACGCTTTTCGCATCCACGCCGACGCCGCCGCTGTCGTCGAACGTCGCGGAGACCGACACGGGGGCACCCGCGGCGATTGTTTCTCCCTGCTGGGGAGAAACATTTCTGACGCTCGGAGGCCGCGCATCCGCGAGCAGCGACTGCGCCAGGCGCGTGCCTATCGCCTGGCCGCCGGCTTCGAGCGTCGCCAGGATGCTGACGGCGGGCGGAAAGCTGTCCAGCCGCCGTATCGTATAGCTGCCCTCGTAGCGTCCGCGCGCGACTTCGCGCATCGGCACGCTCTTGACGACATTTTCGATGGTGAACGTCGCGGTCGCGCCCGGAGTGCCGATGAGCGCAAATCTGAGGTCGGCGCCCGGCTCGATCTTCGCGATCGGCGTGACGGTAAAGCGCTCTATCGCCAGCGCCGCCGGTTGCGGTGTGGCTGCGGCCGGGGGCGGCGGCGCAGGTTGCGGTGCGGCTGCGGCCGGCGGCACGGCCGGGCCCGCCCCCGACGCGGCGAGCCGATACCTTTCGCTCACAGCGACACCACGGGCGCGCAGCGTTACGCGCACGCTGGCCTGGTCGGCGATCTGGTCCCGGGTGCGCACCGTATAGCTGCCTTCGTAAACGCCGCGCCGCACTTCCTTGAGGGGCACGTTTCTGTTGACCCCGGGGATGCGCACGCTGGCCTGCCCCCGTGGCGTGCCCTCGACCGTGAACACCAGCTCCGCGCCGGGCGTGAGTCGCTCCACCGGCTCGACGTAGAAATTTTCGATCTCCGGCGGCGCGGGTTTTCGCTTGGCATCGGCTGCAAGCGCGGCCCCTGAGCCCAGTGCCATCAAAAGCGCCAGCGCGGCGCTCAAAACTGCGTGCATGTTCATAAGGATCCTCGTTCAAGTTACGGGAGCGAACCCGGGTTGTGATGCCATCAAAACGCGCGAGCCCCTCCTAAGGTTGAGCGCTTATTTCTTCGCGGCCGGGTGCACGGGCGCGTTTGCCGCCGAGCGTGCTGCTTGATGCGCGGAGCGCACGAGCTGCCCGCAGTCGCTGTCCACGCCCGGCCCGGTTTCGATGAGCGGCAATATCGCGAGCAGGGGATTGATGAGGCCCAGGGCAATCGCCCCCAGACCGCGTGCGGCGATCATGCCTTTGTCGACCCTGATGGCCGGCTTGGCGAGTGTGCCGCCGATATGAATGGGCCCGCGCAGCACGAGCGGGCTCTTGTCTTTGGGGCGCGGCGTGAGCGTGATGTTGATCGCCTCCTGGCCCAGATCGATGGTGCCCGCGCCACTGACATTGGTGTCTTCGGTATCGAGGACGAGCGCGTTGACCTGCATGACCCCACCCTTGACGCCAAAATCCGCCACGCCGCAACGGATCGTCGTGGGCTTGTCGCCTTGCATCTTGAACGTAAACCATTCCCACAAATCCAACCCCACGATCTCCATCATCGTGTTGCTGATTTGCCCGCCCGCGATGACCAGGCCTACTTTGCCGTCCGACGTTCCCAGCATCCGGGCGATCGAATTGCCGGTCCCGGCGAGCTCGAAGGCGCCGTCGATTTGTCCGACGCTGGTTTTCGAGAGATCGACGGTCGGCAGCAATTTGTTCAGATGCAGTTTCTTCGCGCGCACTTTCATGCGTGCCCGGATGGGATCGCGCCTGCCGTCGAGCGCAATGGTGGCAGTAAGGTCGCCCCCCGCGACGCCGAAGTTGAGCGGATCGAGCGTCAGCACCGAATCCCTGAGCTTGAGATGGGTCACCAGATTCTCGATCGGCAACTCCTTCGCCCGGCGGATCGATTTCGCGCGCAGCCTGACGTCCGCGTCGACCGTGTCCCAGCGATCGGTCTTGAACGGTTCGGAAGGCAGCACCCGCGACCGGGCAGGGGTGGCCGCGTCCTTGGGCGGCGTCGCGGCGCTGGCCGCCCGCTCCGCGCTGCCGGGCTTCGCGCCGATCAGCGGTCCGAGGTCATCGAGATCGAGCAGCTTGGAAACGAGCTCGCCCTGCATGAAGGGCCGCGTGCCTCCTACTTCGACGTTGAGCGTCCCGGCGATGTCGCTTTCGCCGATGCGCCCGGTGAACTTCTCATAACGCCACGTTTTGCCTTCGCGCATCAACCGCCCATCGGTGGCGTAGGCGGGGGTCTCCGGCAGCCCGATGCCGATAATCGGCAAAAGGTGAGCGAGGTTCGCCCCGCGCAGGCCGACCTTCATGTCGACCGCCGAGAATTTGAGCAGGCTGGTGATCGTGCCGTCACCGCGCGCGCTGGTGGCGCCTATCGTCGCTTCGACTTTCAGGGGATAGGGCGTGCTCTCGTCGCGCAGGGCGAGCACCGGTCCGCCATTGCCACGCGCCTTGAATGCCTGTCCCTTGTAGCGCCCCTGGGCACTGAAGACGACGCCTCCGCCACCGGTGCCGTCGGGATGCGCATCGGCCGTCGAGATCTGCGAGCGGATACTCGTCTTTTGCTTAGGATCGTCATAGCCGAGCTGGCCCTGGTCGAGCGTGAGCACACCGATGCCCAGCCGCGCCTCCTCGTCCTGCTGCTCGCGGTCGAGGAGCCAGTTCTTGCGGCCATCCACGCTCTGCTCGAGGAACACCACGGGGCGCACGAGGTGCACTGCCGACAGCGAGATGCGCCGGCTGAAGAGCTCCGAAAGATCGATCGTGATCTCGACGGCGTCCGCCGCGAGCATCAGCGGCTCCTTCGCCCACGCGGGATTGGCGAACGTCACGCCTTCCGCGCGCAACACCGGCAGCGGCCACCGCAGCTTGGCGGACAAATCACCGTTGATAGAGAATTCGCGGCCGGTTTTTTCGGTAACGCGGCGGCTGATCGGTTCGCGCAGCCAGTTCCAGTCGAAGAGCGCGACAAACAGAATGATGGCCAGCACGAGGGCCAGCAACACCCCCCCTGTCCATTTAAGCCAACGCGGCGCCATGTGATTATTATCCGTAGGTGCCCGGGACGCTCCGTGCGCCACCGCACATACATGAGGACGCTCCACAATTATCCTGTGCACTCTGGCAACGGCAATGCAAGCGTCTCTGCCCTTGCATTGGCGCATGCCCCAAATGGCAGAGATTTGACGCAATTTATTGGAGGAGATCGATCATGGGTAAATACGCGGTGGGTTGGCTGTTGGGGGTTCCCGTGTTCGTGCTGGTGATCATTTATCTGGTCTTCAATTAGGGGCACCTTCAAAGAGGAAGTCCGCGCCAGCGACTAGGGAAAACCACGCAGCTTCGCTAGCTTGCTGGCTAGTGCGGTTCGCGCGCGGATTTGCTGGGCTCCCGAAGGGCATGATGCACTTAAGGATTTTTTTCAAAGATGCGTGTCGTTTTTACCGACTTGGCGCGGCGGTACCTCGTTAGATGCATGATGTTATTGACTGATTTGTCTGGTATGGATGTTGCATTTCTTTGCCCGAGTTACTGTGGCAAACGAGTTCCCGTCTGCAAAAAGATACCCAATGAAAGGACCACCCATGAGAACAAGTTACAAATCTTCGAAAACGCTGCTCGCCGCTGCCGTAGGACTGAGCTTTGCATTCTCGGCTTCCGCATTTGCGGCGGACGGCATGAGCACGAGCGAATACAACGAAACCGTGAGCAGCACCAAGTCGGAATATAACTCCGCGCTCAAGGCATGCGGCGATACGCGAGGTGCCGAGCGCACTGCGTGTCGCAAGGAAGCACGCATGAAGCGCGACACGGCAATGTCCGAAGCGCGAGCGAAACGGGGTCCCGCAATGTCCCGCAGCGACCGCGGGGGCAGAGACGGCGGCATGGCGGGCACGGGTCCGAAGTCGCCTAATGAAACGGCGGGCGCAAGCACCGGCGGCCAGAGCAAAGTCGGCGCGCGGGAAGGTGGCATGAATCCGATGACGCCGAAATCGTCGAACGAATCCGCAGGCACGATGCCGGGCGAACCCGGAAAAGGCGGTTCGATGGCACGTCGCGATTCGCGCGGTGCAGGCACGAGCGGCGCCCCGGTAACTACCCCCAAGTCGCCAAACGAAACTGCTCCTACAAAGTAACTTTGAAGTAGCCTCGCGGGCGGCCTCTGCCCGCTTTTCATTTTGCATAAGGAGAAAATGATGGAATCTACGCCCCGCAGTAATACCCCGAACTCGACTCCAGGATCGTCCAGCCCTAATCTGACTGCGGGATCGTCGGCGTCGGGT
>JBKJZR010000061.1:0-13551 GCA_046715035.1 Burkholderiales bacterium
GGTGTACGCCGAAAACGAAGGCGAGATTTTCCTCGGGCGGTCGATTACCAAGACAACCAACGTCTCGGAAGAAACGATGCGCAAGGTCGACGCCGAAATCCGCCGCATCATCGACGAGCAATACGGGCTTGCGCGCAAGCTGATCGAGGAAAATCGCGACAAGGTCGAAGCGCTGGCCAAGGCCCTGCTCGAGTGGGAAACGATCGACAGCGAGCAAATCGACGACATCATTCAGGGTCGTCCACCACGGCCGCCGAAATCGACCGTGGCGACTCCGCCTGCCGGTGGAAAGTCGCCGACGGGCGGAACCGAAGCTGTGGTGCAGCCCGCCTGAGTTGATTACCTGAGCAAACAAAGGCCGGTTTCTCCGGCCTTTGTTTTGGCTCATCGCTTGCGGCAATTCACCAAAAATTGGTACGATCTCACCATTAATTGGTTATCGCCGCGCTGTACGTCGCGCATATCCCGATGGGTCTTGCGGATTTTTTGATTTCGAAGCGCCAACAGCGGCTGTTCGCCGCGCTTTTCTTGCATCCGGATCGCAGTTATTCGGCCAGTGAGTTGATTGCGCTTTCGGGCGCGGGTCAAGGTGCGGGCCAGTATCAAATCGACAAGCTGGCTCGTGCGGGCGTCGTGACAGACGAGCGCGTCGGGAATCAGCGTCGTTTGAAGGTGAACCAGGAGTTTCCTCTCTATGAGGAACTCCGCGGCCTTTGCGTCAAAAGCTTTGGCGTTTCGGAAGTGCTCGCTGATGCTTTGGCGCCATTTGCCGACAGGATTCGGCTCGCGTTCGTATTTGGTTCGATAGCGAAACTAACCGATCGCTCGTCAAGCGATATTGATTTGCTCGTCGTGGGCGATGTGCGGCTCCTCGATGTGAATCGAGCGCTGGCAGCCGCAGAAGGCCATATCGCTCGTCCCATCAGTCTCCATTTGTACGCGCCAGCTGAGTGGACGCAAGCGCAAGAAGATCCAGTGATCAAGTCGATAATGAATGGACCTTTGATCGAGGTGATGCATGCTGCCAAGACCACAGGAAATTGAGAACCTGCTCAAACTGGTGGACGCTCCGTTGAAGGAGGCAACGCCCGACTCAAACCGCATCGACGGTTACCGGCAGAATGCCGCTGACTTTTTGCGAGCAGCACAGCGGACTGACGATGCGCCAGTGGTGCGTTACACGGCGGCGTATGAAGGAACTTTTATGCTGGCGATGTGTTTGCTTAGCGCCTACGGTGTGCGCACGAGCGACAAGCCTGGGCATCGGTCGATAGCGTTCGGACTGATGATCAATCGGCTTTGGCCGGCGGACGCTGGTGTCTAACAGACGCTGATGGATGCGCACAAGGTTCGTAATGCGGCGATTTATGACTCGCCGGTGCCTCGCGTGAAACACACGCAGGCGCAAGCACTGGCCGAGTTGCTGCACGACGCTCTCTTGCGCATCGACCGTTTATTGGCGAGTGGGTAGTCCTCGGTCTCAACGCAGCATGCAAATGCAGAGTGCCTTGTCTCAGCCGCCGACATGGTCGGTGCGCGGACGCGAGTGGACGTTCGACCGTGTGCTGCTCATGGGCATCGTCAACGTCACGCCCGATTCGTTTGCTGATGGCGGGCTGCACTTCAAGCAGGCTGATGCGCTTGCCCACGCGCGCCGGCTGATCGACGATGGCGCCGACATCATCGATATCGGCGGTGAATCGACGCGTCCCGCCGCAACCGCGGTGCCGCTCGACGAGGAGCGCCGCCGGATTTTACCCCTGCTCGAGAAGCTGGCTGCCCGCAATGTTCCCGTATCGGTCGACACGCAAAAGCCCGAGCTGATGCGCGAAGCGATTTCTGCCGGTGCCGCGATGATCAACGACATCAATGCGCTGCTCGCTCCCGGTGCTCTGGAGACCGTCGCGAAAAGTACCGTGGCCGTGTGTCTGATGCACAAGCAGGGCACCCCGGCAAGCATGCAAGCTGATCCGCAATACGGCGACGTCGTCGCAGAAGTTTGCGCCTTCCTGCGCGAACGGGTGCAGGCCGCGCAGGGCGCTGGCATCGGCATCGATCGCATCACCGTCGATCCCGGCTTTGGATTCGGCAAGACGCTGGAGCATAATCTTGACTTGCTGCGCAGTCTGCGGCATTTCAGCAGCCTGGGCTCGATCGTGCTTGCCGGATTGTCTCGTAAGGCAATGCTGGGTCGCATCACCGGCCGCGACGTCGGCCAGCGCGCCTATGGAAGCGTGGCTGGGGCCCTGATCGCCGTGCAGAATGGCGCCCAGATCGTTCGCGTCCACGATGTCGCTGCGACGCGGGACGCATTGGCTGTATGGCAGGCGGTGCGCGGCTGATGCGGTCTACCGCACGCGCCAATTAACTGGCTCGAAAGTATCCCGACGAAAATGTCCGGCGCGCATCGCATCGCCGGCGCGTCGGCAGGGGAGATCAGCATGACTCGCAAATATTTCGGCACCGACGGCGTGCGTGGAAAGGTCGGCGAGGAACCGATAACTCCCGACTTCGTCATGAAGCTGGGTTATGCAGCCGGGAAAGTCCTCACGCGCACCATCAAGGCCGGCGACCGTCCCGACGTGCTGATCGGCAAGGACACGCGTATCTCCGGCTATATGCTGGAATCTGCGCTGGAAGCAGGGCTTGCCGCGGCAGGTGTGGATTGCGTGCTGGTCGGGCCGATGCCTACGCCCGCAGTCGCATACCTTACGCGCGCGCTGCGGTTGTCGGCCGGTATCGTGATCAGCGCTTCCCACAATCCTTATGATGACAACGGCATCAAATTTTTCTCCGGCAGCGGCGCCAAGCTTCCCGACAAGGTGGAGAGTGCGATCGAGGCCGAGCTCGCGAAGCCGATGCACTGCAGCAAGTCGGCGGAGCTGGGCAAGGCGCGGCGCATGGAGGATGCCGCGGGACGGTACATCGAATTCTGCAAGAGCACGTTCCCGAACCACCTCGATCTACACGGGATGCGGCTGGTGGTCGACAGCGCACACGGCGCCACCTATCACATCGCGGCGCACGTGCTGCACGAACTGGGCGCCGACGTGGTGGCGATCGGCAATCAGCCCGATGGCTACAATATCAATGAGGCGTGCGGCGCGACGCACCCCGAGGCGCTGCAAACTGCGGTAACGCGCGAGCGCGCGGAGTTGGGCATTGCGCTCGACGGCGACGGCGACCGCCTGATCATGGCGGACGCGGACGGCGTGATCTACGATGGCGATCAGCTGCTGTATGTCATCGCCAGCGACCGCAAACGGCGCAACGTCCTTGCCGGCGGTGTGGCCGGCACACTGATGACGAATCTTGGCATGGAGCACGCGCTCGCCCGGCTGGAAATTCCATTTGCGCGCGCTGCAGTGGGCGATCGATATGTGCTCGAGTTGATGCAGGAACGCGGCTGGATTCTCGGTGGCGAGAACTCCGGGCATATCGTGTGTCTGGACTGCCATACCACCGGCGACGGGATAGTCTCGGCGTTGCAGGTTCTGGCGGCCCTGCGCAGCAACAAGGTCACGCTCGCCGCGGCAGCCGCGGAAGTCAGGCTTTACCCGCAAATTCTAATCAACGTCCGCACCCGCGAGCGCTACGATTTCAAGAACGCATCCCAGGTCCAGCAGGCAGTGGCGAAGGCCGAGGCGGCGCTCGATGGCGAGGGTCGTGTGCTGCTCCGCGCATCCGGTACCGAGCCGGTTATCCGCGTCATGGTCGAGGGTAGGTTACGCGACGTCGTCGAGCATTGGGCAAAGTCGATTGCCGAAGCCGTGCGCAGCGCGGCGCCATGATCCAGGGTGCCCGCCTCGGCTCCCACGCCCCCCGGGCGGTTATGGGCGGTAATGGCGCCGAGAGTGCCGGAATCATCGGGTTTACGCGACAGATTTCTTGCGTCGGCAGACCCCATCCTTCGATTTCGGGCTGATCTGCGGCGCTACCGCCTGACTGGATTGAACGAGCAGTCGCCCCCGTTTTGTCATAAACCTGAAACATCGCGCAGCTACTATGCGGTCTCTTTCCATACACACGGTATCAAAGGAGACTTAGATGTTGGAAACTCAAGTGCTTAGACCCATTGCCGCCGCTGCATTCGCCGCTCTTGGACTGGGGCTGGCGTCCGCGGCCGCGCATGCACAAACCGTCAAAATCGACGGCTCGAGCACCGTCTTCCCGATCACCGAAGCGGTAGCCGAAGAATTTCAAAAACTGAAGCGCGGTGCGGTCAAGGTTACGGTGGGGATATCCGGCACCGGCGGGGGATTCAAGAAATTCTGCCGGGGCGAAACCGATATTTCCAACGCCTCCCGGCCGATCCTGAAAAGCGAGATGGACGAATGTGCCAAGAACGGCATTACCTACATGGAAATGCCCGTTGCATATGACGCCGTGACCGTTGTTGTCAATCCGAAAAACACGGCAATTTCGAGCATCTCGATCGACGACCTCAAGAAAATGTGGGAGCCGGCGGCGCAAGGCAAAGTGGTGAAATGGAACCAGGTCAACCCGACTTTCCCGAACGCGCCGCTCAAGCTTTTCGGCGCCGGTGCTGATTCGGGGACGTTCGACTATTTCACTGAGGCGGTAACCGGCAAGTCCAAGTCCAGCCGCGGCGACTTTACGGCGTCCGAGGACGACAACGTGCTCGTGCAGGGGATCAGTCGCGATGTCAATGCAATCGGCTTTTTCGGGTATGCCTATTACGCGGAGAACCGCGATAAGCTGAAGGCGTTGACGATTTCGTGGAAGGGCGGCAAGCCGGTCGGGCCGTCGACCGATACGGTCGTCAATGGTACGTATCAGCCCTTGTCGCGTCCGATTTTCATCTACATCAACGCGAAGTCGGCCGCAAGACCCGAAATCAAGGAGTTTGTCGAGTATTTCAACAAGAACGCCGACAAGCTGGTCAAGGAAGTCAAGTACGTGGCGCTGCCGGCCAAAGCCTACAGCTACAACATGGAAGTTCTCGGCAAGAACAAGCTGGGCACCAAGTTCGGCGGCGAAAATAAGGTCGGTCTTACCATCGAAGAGCTGATGAAGCTGGAAGCGAAGCTGTAGCACGACCGGCAGGGGTTGCAAGATATCGCGGGAGGGCGCCAGCCCTCCCGTATTTCGCAGGTGCTGTGCTCGCCGATCGGTTAATATTTATCCCATCAGTCTGCAAATGTCCGTTCTCGCCAATCCAGCAATCATCAGCGCGGTGCCAGAGACACATGTCAGCGATCGGCTCGCCCGGCGTCGATCGCGCCACGTCAAAGAACGGATCATCGAGTTCTTTCTGTTTCTCGCGGCGCTTGTTTCGGTTGCGACGACGGTGGCGATCGTATTGATCCTGCTCAAGGAGTCCATAGACTTCTTCACGCACGTCTCGCTATGGGACTTCCTGACCGACACGCAGTGGACTCCGCTTTTTGCTGATGCGCACTACGGCATCATGCCTCTGCTGTCCGGAACACTGGTGAGCTCGGCGGTCGCGCTGGCGGTCGCGATTCCTCTCGGCACGATTATCGCCATCTACCTTTCCGAGTTCGCGCCTTTCGCGGTGCGCGAGGTAGCGAAGCCATTTCTGGAGCTGCTCGGGGGGATACCGACCATCGTCTACGGTTACTTTGCCCTGCTGTTCGTGACGCCTTTGCTGCAGATATTCATCCCCGGGCTGCCGGGTTTCAACCTGCTCTCGGCGGGCCTGGTGATGGGCATCATGATCATTCCGTACGTCAGCTCGGTCAGCGAAGACGCGATGAATGCGGTGCCGATGAGCCTGCGCGAGGGGTCGTATGCGATGGGCGCGACGCGGTTCCAGACGGCAATCCGCGTGGTGACGCCCGCGGCTTTTTCGGGTATCGCGGCTGCCTACATCCTCGGCGTCTCGCGTGCGGTCGGAGAGACGATGATCCTGGCCGTCTCCGCCGGCATGCAGCCGACTTTGACGTGGAATCCACTCGAACCCGCCGCAACGATCACCTCCTACATCGTGCAAGTCGCGCTGGGCGATCTGCCGCATGGCAGCCTCGCGTATCAGACGATCTTCGCCGCAGGGCTGACCTTGTGCCTGTTAACGCTGTTCTTCAATGTGCTCGGTCATTTGCTGCGGAAGCGATTCCGCCAGGTGTACTGAGATGCAGCCGGCCGCCACCGCCGTCGACGTCGGGCAGATCCGCAGGCTGATCGCCAAGCATAAACGCTGGGACCTGATCTTTGCGATCATTGGTGTGCTGGCGCTGATGGTCGGCATATTGACGTTCGCAGCGTTGTTCGTGCAGATGTTCATCGACGGCGCGTCGCGTCTGTCATGGGATTTCTTCACCAACTTTCCATCCCGCAAGCCTGAACAGGCGGGCATTCTGTCGGCATGGGTCGGCAGCATCCTGGTGATGCTGGTGACGGCCGCTACGGCGGTGCCGATTGGCGTCGGGGCGGGGGTCTATCTCGAGGAATACGCACCGAAGAACTGGATGACCGACCTGATCGAAATCAACGTCACCAATCTGGCCGGCGTCCCGTCGATCATCTATGGCCTGCTCGCGCTCGGCTTGTTCGTTTATCAGTTCGGCTTCGGCCAGAGCGTGCTGTCCGCGGGGTTGACGCTGGGCCTGCTCATCCTGCCGGTGATCATCGTCGCCACGCGCGAGGCGATCCGCGCGATACCCGGCGTCATCCGGGAGGGCGCGTATGCACTCGGGGCGACCAAGTGGCAGACGACGTCAGACCACATCATTCCGTATTCGATGGCGGGTATCCTGACGGGGGTTATTATCGGCATGGCGCGCGCGATCGGCGAAACCGCGCCCGTGATCACCATAGGCGCGCTGACATTCATCGCGTTCCTGCCGCCGCTGCCTATACAATCGGAGCCGCCATTCCTGTCGTTCGAATGGCTGCTATCCGGATTTACCGTAATGCCTATTCAGATGTTCAACTGGACCTCACGGCCCGATCCCGCGTTCCATCACAACGCCGCTGCGGCGGGTCTCGTGCTGGTGGTGATGACGCTGTCGATGAATGCGCTCGCCATCTATATCCGTTACCGGCTTCGAAAGAACATCAAATGGTAGCCATTGCGATGCCCCGGGCAGCTGTCAGAGATGTCAGCGCGCCGCAGCCTAGCATCAAGGCCGAGTCGCGGGAGCTCAGTTTTTATTACGGTAAATTCCAGGCGCTCAAAGGCATCACGATGCCGATCTACGAAAAGAAAGTCACTGCGCTGATCGGGCCGTCGGGGTGCGGCAAGTCCACGTTCCTGCGCTGCTTCAACCGCATGCACGACCTGTATCCGGGCAATCGCTACGACGGTCAGATCCGGCTTTATCCGGACGATACGAACCTGCTCAATCCGAATGTCGATCCGATCGAAGTGCGCATGCGCATCAGCATGGTGTTCCAGAAGCCGAATCCGTTCCCCAAGTCGATTTACGAGAACGTGGCCTACGGCCTGCGGGTCCGCGGCGAAACCAAGCGGCACATCCTCGACGAGAAGGTGGAAGAAGCGTTGCGGGGCGCCGCGCTGTGGGAGGAGGTCAAGCATCGCCTCAACGAGCTGGCGTTCAATCTCTCGGGAGGGCAGCAGCAGCGGTTGTGCATTGCGCGCGCGCTGGCAACCGATCCTGAGATCCTGCTTTTCGACGAGCCTACCTCGGCGCTGGACCCCATCGCGACCGCCAGCATCGAGGAACTGATCAACGACCTCAAGAACAAGCTGACCATACTGATCGTTACGCACAACATGCAACAGGCGGCGCGCGTTTCCGACTACACCGCCTATATGTACATCGGCGAAGTAATCGAATTCGATGTGACCGACACCATCTTCATCAAGCCCAGGCACAAAGCGACCGAGGATTACATCACGGGCCGTTTCGGCTGATCGGGCAGTCCCTCCGCACGCACTTGTTGCGTTGCGGAATTCGTAAATGTCCATCAATTCATGGACATCTAATCCGGCCATACTCGCAACGTGTTTGACCCACCCTGCCATCGCCGGTAAAATCTGACGGATTTGGTCGGCGGGCAGGCGATGCGCAGCAAGCTCGTAGCGGGCAACTGGAAATCCAACGGCGATCTCGCATCGAATGGGCGGTTGCTGGAAAGTCTGCGCGATGCCGCACGGGCTATGCCCGGGGTCGAAAGCGCGGTGTGTGTTCCCTATCCCTACCTGCAGCAGACTCAGCAGGCGCTGGCGGGAACTCCCATCGGCTGGGGCGCGCAGGACGTCAGCCAGTACGCCGCCGGCGCTTTTACGGGTGCCGTGACGGCGGCCATGCTGCGCGATTTCGGGTGCCGTTATGTGATCGTGGGTCATTCGGAGCGCCGCGGAATTTTTGGAGAGACCGACGCGGTGGTCGCGATGAAGTTCGAGGCGGCGCGCGCCGCAGGGCTGACGCCGATCCTGTGCGTGGGCGAAACGCTGCAGGAGCGCGAAGCGGGAGTGACGGAAGCGGTCGTGGACAGGCAGCTTGCCGCCGTCATCGGGCAGGTGGGGGTGGCGGCACTGGGCAACGCGGTCATCGCCTACGAGCCGGTGTGGGCCATAGGGACGGGCAAGACTGCAACGCCGGCGCAGGCGCAGTCGGTGCACGAACATGTCCGCAAACGCGTGGCCGGCCATGACGCCGGGATCGCTGCCGGCCTGCGCATACTTTATGGCGGCAGCGTCAAGGCCGCGAACGCCGCAGCGTTGTTCGGCATGCCAGACATCGACGGCGGTCTGATCGGCGGGGCGTCGCTGGTCGACGGGGAATTTATTGAAATCTGCCGCGCCGGCGGGCGCGGTTAGCGCGCACATTGCGAGAGGATTATGGAGACTTTGATTTTGGTGGTGCACGTCGTATCCGCCCTTTGCATCATCGGGCTGGTGCTGCTGCAGCACGGCAAGGGCGCGGACATGGGTGCGGCATTTGGCGGCGGCGCCTCGGGGAGCCTGTTCGGGGCGACGGGGTCGGCGAATTTTCTGAGCCGCGCGACGGCGATGCTTGCCGCGGTATTTTTTATAACCAGCCTGGGGCTCACCTGGTTTTCCGCGCACAAGACTGACGCGAAAGGCGTTATGGCGAACCAGCCTGCGCCGCCGGCGAGCGCCCCAGCGGGGTCGATACCGGTGCCGACGCCGGACAAATCGACAGGGGAGCCGGATTCAAGAACGAAGGACATACCGAAGTGATAGCGTTCAGCGATCAGCTTTCAGCATTCAGTGCACACTCCTTTGCTCAGCACGGGTTCTGGATGAACGCTGATGGCTGAGTGCTGACCGCTCATACACGCCGACGTGGTGGAACTGGTAGACACGCCGTCTTGAGGGGGCGGTGGCGAAAGTCGTGAGAGTTCGAGTCTCTCCGTCGGCACCATTGAAGCAGGATTGAGGAGTTGGGGTTGAGAATCGATTTTCCTGATGCGCGTGGACGCAATACAACCCGCTAGTCAACATTCTGGACTCGGACATGACAACTAGATCGCTCTTCCTCGTTCCCCGATTCCCAGTGCGCGATCCTCGATGCTAGACAATTATTTTCCGATCCTGCTGTTCATCATGGTGGGGATCGCCGCCGGTGTGGCGCCCATGGTATTAGGCCGGTTGCTGGCGCCCAACCGTCCGGACAGCGAGAAGCTTTCGCCGTACGAGTGCGGTTTCGAAGCATTCGAGGACGCGCGCATGAAGTTCGACGTGCGCTACTATCTGGTGGCGATCCTGTTCATCCTGTTCGACCTCGAGATCGCCTTCCTTTTTCCATGGGCGGTGGTGTTGCAGGAAATCGGCTGGTTCGGCCTCATGGCGATGATCGTTTTCCTGGCGATCCTGGTCATAGGCTTCATCTACGAATGGAAAAAAGGCGCGCTCGAATGGGATTGAGTGAAAGATGAGCATCGAAGGCGTACTCGACAAGGGGTTCGTTACTACCTCGCTCGACACGGTGATCAACTGGACGCGCACGGGTTCGCTGTGGCCGATGACGTTCGGGCTTGCCTGCTGTGCCGTGGAGATGATGCATGCCGGCGCGGCGCGCTACGATCTCGACCGCTTCGGCATCGTCTTTCGCCCGAGCCCGCGTCAGTCGGATGTGATGATCGTAGCCGGCACGCTGTGCAACAAGATGGCGCCCGCCCTGCGCAAGGTGTATGACCAGATGGCCGAGCCGCGATGGGTCATCTCGATGGGTTCCTGCGCCAATGGCGGCGGCTATTACCACTATTCGTATTCCGTCGTGCGCGGCTGCGACCGCATCGTGCCGGTCGATATCTATGTGCCTGGCTGCCCGCCGACCGCTGAAGCGCTGCTCTACGGCATCATCCAGCTGCAGAACAAGATCAAACGAACCAACACGATTGCCCGCTAGATAATGTCGCGCATCGCTACTCTTGCCGAGCGCCTGCGGACGGCGCTGGGTGACAAGATCGTCAGCATGGAGGAAGCGCTCGGTGAAGTGACTCTCGTCGTAGCCTCCGGCGAGATGCTCGAAATCACTGCCGTGCTGCGCGATCATCCGGAGCTGCGTTTCGAACAGCTGATCGACGTGTGCGGCGTCGACTATGCAGGGTATGGCAAGGTTGCCTGGAGCGGCACCCCGGTTTCCGAGGGCAGCGCCGGCGCCCCGCTCGGAGGGCCGGCGCCCGAAACCGATGCCGCGCCGGCGATTGACGAGATCGCGCCAGCGATGGTGTTTCCCGGCGAGGGTCCCGCGCCGGCCGACGCCCGGTTTGCCGTCGTCTACCATCTGCTGAGCCTGACGCACAACTGGCGCCTGCGGCTGCGCACCTTCGCGTCCAATAACGACTTTCCGGTCGTCGATTCGGTCATCGCGATCTGGCCGGCGGCGAACTGGTTCGAGCGCGAGGCGTTCGACCTGTTCGGCATCGTTTTCAACGGCCACCCCGACCTGCGGCGCATTCTGACCGACTACGGGTTCATCGGTCACCCGTTTCGCAAGGATTTCCCGCTGTCGGGCAACGTCGAGATGCGCTACGACCCGGACCAGCAGCGCGTCATCTACCAGCCCGTGACCATCGAGCCGCGTGAGATCGTGCCGCGCATCGTGCGCGAAGAGAACTATGCGGACAGCGAGGGATTCCGCAAGGGATAGCGGCGCCATGGCTGAGATCCGCAACTACACCATGAACTTCGGGCCCCAGCATCCGGCAGCGCACGGCGTGCTGCGGCTGGTGCTGGAGCTCGACGGCGAGGTGATCGAGCGGGCGGATCCGCATATAGGGCTGTTGCACCGCGCCACCGAGAAGCTGGCTGAGTACAAAACCTACATCCAGTCGGTGCCGTACATGGACCGGCTCGATTACGTGTCGATGATGTGCAACGAGCACGCCTACGCGATGGCGATCGAGAAGCTGCTCGGCATCGAGGTTCCGCTGCGCGCCCAGTACATCCGCGTCATGTTCGACGAGATCACGCGCATCCTCAACCATTGCCTGTGGCTCGGCGCGCACGCGCTCGATGTCGGCGCGATGACGGTGTTCCTGTATTGTTTCCGCGAGCGCGAAGATCTGATGGACTGCTACGAGGCGGTGTCGGGGGCGCGCATGCACGCGGCTTACTATCGACCCGGCGGCGTCTATCGCGACCTGCCCGACACCATGCCGCAGTATCAGGCATCGCGCATACATAACCGCGCAGCAATAGACGAGCTCAATGCGAACCGGCGGGGCTCGCTGCTCGATTTCATCGAGAACTTCACCACTCGATTTCCCAGATACGTCGATGAGTACGAGACGCTGCTGACCGACAATCGCATCTGGAAGCAGCGCACGGTCGGCATCGGTGTCGTCACGGCCGAGCGCGCGATGGCCCTGGGATTCACGGGTCCGATGCTGCGTGGATCGGGCGTCGAATGGGACCTGCGCAAGAAACAGCCCTACGAAGTCTACGATCGCATGCAGTTCGACATTCCCGTTGGCGTCAATGGCGACTGTTATGACCGCTACCTGGTGCGCATCGAGGAAATGCGCCAGTCGAATGCGATCGTTCGGCAATGCATCGACTGGCTGCGCAAGAATCCGGGGCCGGTGATGACCGACAGCTACAAGGTAGCGCCGCCGTCGCGGGTGGCGATGAAGCAGAACATGGAAGAACTGATACACCATTTCAAGCTCTTCACCGAGGGCATGCACGTGCCTCCTGGCGAAACCTACGCCGCGGTCGAGGCGCCGAAGGGCGAGTTCGGCATCTATCTGATTTCCGACGGCGCCAATAAGCCGTATCGGCTGAAGATCCGCGCGCCCGGGTTTCCCCACCTCGCCGCGCTCGACGAGATGGCGCGCGGGCACATGATCGCCGACGTGGTGGCCATCATCGGCACGCAGGACATCGTGTTCGGCGAGATCGACCGATGAACGCGCCCATGCGGCTGAGCCCCGAATCTCTGGCGCGCGTCGACAAGGCGATCGCCAAATACCCGGCCGACCAGAAGCAGTCGGCCGTGATGGCGGCACTGACCATCGCCCAGGACGAGAAGGGCTGGCTGTCCACCGAGACCATGGATTTCGTGGCGCAGTATCTCGAGATGTCGCCGATCGCGGTCTACGAAGTCGCCAGCTTCTACACGATGTACGACCTCAAGCCGGTGGGCAAGTGCAAGCTCGCGATCTGCACCAATCTGCCGTGCGCGCTGCAGGGCGCCAATGTCGCTGCCGATCATCTCAAGACGCGGCTGGGCATCGGCTTCGGCGAGACGACCGCCGATGGCCTGTTTACGCTCAAGGAGGCCGAGTGCATGGGCGCGTGCGGCGACGCGCCGGTGCTGATCGTGAACAACAAGCGCATGGTCTGCGCGATGTCGCCCGAGAAGCTCGACCGGCTGCTCGAGGAGTGCAGATAATGGGCCTGCCCGTCCCGCCTTTCGCAGCGGAACTCTTCGGTCCCGATGCGATGATCATGAAGGGCATCAACGGGGTGAACTGGCGGCTCAGCGACTACGAGTCGCGCGGGGGTTATGCCGCGCTCAGGAAGATACTCGGCGAAAAAATTTCGCCGGAGCAGGTCATCGCCGAGGTCAAGAAATCGGCCCTGCGCGGGCGGGGGGGCGCAGGATTCCCCACCGGGCTCAAATGGAGCTTCATGCCGCGCCAGTTCAAAGGCGTGAAGTACCTGGTTTGCAATTCCGACGAAGGCGAGCCGGGCACTTTCAAAGATCGCGACATCATGCGCTACAACCCGCACAGCCTGATCGAAGGCATGGCGATAGCCGCCTATGCGATGGGAACTTCGGTCGGCTACAACTACATCCATGGCGAGATCTGGGATGTCTACGAGCGCATGGAAGAGGCGCTGGAGGAAGCGCGTGCGGCCGGGTATCTCGGCGAGCGTATCCTGGGGTCGGAATTCAGCTTCCAGCTCTACAATCATCACGGCTGGGGCGCCTACATCTGCGGTGAGGAAACGGCGCTGCTGGAGTCGCTCGAAGGCAAGAAAGGCCAGCCGCGCTTCAAGCCGCCGTTTCCGGCGAGCTTCGGTCTCTACGGCAAACCCACCACCATCAACAACACCGAAACGTTCGCTGCCGTGCCGTGGATCATCATGAATGGCGGTGACGCATTCCTGAATCTCGGCAAGCC
>JBKJZR010000062.1:0-12399 GCA_046715035.1 Burkholderiales bacterium
AGCAGGGGGCTTTCGCCAAGGCGATGGAACCCAAAGCGCTGGATGCCTATGCGCTGCAGGAGATCGCCACGTGGGGCAAGGTGATCAAGGCAGCGAACATTACACTCGAGTAGCGAGCGGAACTCGCCCCCGCTGAACGCCTTCCTCTTCGCGTCGCCACGCTCGATTCGGAAGTGGCGGCATGCGTGTAAAACTTGCAAGACCGAGCGTCCCATGGCAACTCTCGCTCGTATGGGGCAAATTATCGATGCTGCTGGCATTAATGCCTTGTGCACGGATTACAGGGTGCCGAAGAGTAACTGTTTGTAACGCCGCCCGTCTGCATGAACCCCAGCGCTTCAGGTGCGTTCTAAGGTGAATCAATGTGTGAACCAAGGAGCCGCGCCATGGCCGACACCAAAAGCAAAATGCATCCCCTGATCGCGATCGCCGCAGTCGCCATAACCCTGTTCAGCCTCGTTGGAGTGGGCATGATGACGGGCGTTATTCCCAGCTCCAGCTCTTCCGACAACCTGAAGCGCGAAGCCGAAGCCAAAACGGCGCAGACTCAGGCGGCGAAAACGGCTGCCCCCGCCGCGCGCAATCACACGCACCCCACGCCTACAGCCCCCAGAAAACCCGCGACTCAGACGGCGTCGAACGAACCTGCGCCCAGGCCCGTCCCCGCACAACCCGTCGTCGTGGCGCGCGTTTGCCATGAGTGTGGCGTGATCGACTCGGTGAAAGTTGTCGCCCAAAAAGGCGAGGCGAGCGGACTCGGTGCGGTTGGCGGTGCAGTCGTCGGCGGTTTGGTCGGCACGCAGATCGGCTCGGGCCGGGGCACCACTGCAGCCACGGTGATCGGTGCCGCAGGCGGCGCGTTGGCCGGCAACGAGGTGGAAAAACGCGTGAAGTCATCCAGGCAATACACCGTCACGGTGCGCATGGACGACGGCAATTTCCGCAACTTCAACTTCGAGGGCGAGCCCGGATATTCGGTCGGCGAAAAAGTCAAAGTCCTCGACGGCAGGCTGGTAAGAAACTCATAAGCTTTACGCTTCGCCGCGCCAGCGCGACGCCACCCGCGTTGAGTTGGCGCAGTTCATAAAAGGCCTTCCCGCAAATGCGCGAAGGCCTTTTTTGTCTGGAGAGCCGCGATTTCGTGACGGTAAGGGTCACTCGCGATTTATTTCGGCCGGTCGCGCAGTCGTCGTGAAATGCGCGATGACTCCAAAGCGGCTATGATCGCAAGCGTCTGCGTAGCGTTGCTTGCCGTGCCTGCATAGTCGAATGTCGCGCGTCTTGAATTTTTGCAACGACTGCACGCGATGCGCGCTCGCCGCCGTCGCGCTGTTCCCGGCGTACGGTTACTGCCAGGGCGTTGCGGGTACTGGCTATCCAGTGAAACCGGTGCGCGTGATCGTCGGCACGGCGGCGGGCGGGGGCGTCGATACGATTTCCCGCATCACGGGCCAGAAGCTGAGTGAGAAATGGAGCCAGCAGGTGATCGTCGAAAATCGTCCGGGCGCGGGAGGCGCAGTGGGCAGCGAGGTGGTCGCGAAAGCCCCCGCCGACGGTTACACACTGCTCACGATTTCGATCAGCTACGCAGTCATTCCGAGCTCGCATCGCAATCTTGCCTACGATCCGCTACGCGACCTGGTCCCGGTGACGGTGCTGGTGAACGCGCCCAACATTCTCGTCGTGCATCCGTCGCTGCCGGCAGCTTCGGTGAAGGAGCTGATCGCGCTGGCGCGCACGCGTCCGGGCCAGATCTACTACTCGTCGTCCGGCAACGGCAGCCCGGCGCATCTCGCGACGGAGCTGCTCAAGCTGATGAGCGGCATCAACCTTGTGCATGTACCCTACAAAGGCACGGCGCCCGGCATGACCGACCTGATCTCCGGCCGCGTATCGCTGACGTTTGCATCGGTGCTCTCGGGCATGCCGCATGTAAAAGCCGGCAGGCTGCGCGTGCTCGCGGTGGCCGGCAGCCGGCGCTCGACGGCGATACCGGAGGTGCCGACCATTGCGCAGGCCGGTGTCCCGGGCTACGAGGTCGACGTCTGGTATGCGCTGCTCGCGCCCGCTGCTACGCCACGGCCGATCGTCGTCAACCTGCAGCAGGAATTTGCGCGCGTGCTGCATGCGCCCGAGCTCGCCGATCGGCTCGCCGGCCTCGGTCTGGAGCCTGTTGGCAACCCTCCCGATCAGGCCGCGGCGTACATTCAGGCGGAGATCGCGAAGTGGGCGAAGGTGGTCAAGGCCGCCGACATCCGGGCCGATTAGCAGGCGAGCGCGACTTGATGCTTCGACCACGCGACGCTCAGCACCCCCGCAGCGACATTGCGGCAGCAGCGCTGTCCAAACAAACCAACGGGAGCGCAGGCAATTGCATGAATCGGTAGCCGGGAACGCACGCGCCGGGGAGCGCAAGGCCGTCGGCGCCGGGCCAGTCTGCAGCTTCGCGCGCAGCGTGCGCGATTTCGAGACGGGCGCACAGACGCCGCGCGACTTCCTCGAGCATTGTCTCGCCACGATTGCGCAGCGCGAGCCGGAAGTGAAAGCATTCGTGACGCTCGACATCGAAGGCGCGCGCGCGGCTGCCGACCGGTCCACCGCGCGCTATCGCGCCGGCCGCCCGCTGTCGATGGTCGACGGATGCCCGGTGGGCATCAAGGACATCATGGACACGAGCGACATGCCCACGCAGATGGGCAGTGCGATCTACGCGGGCTGGCGGCCGCGCTTCGACGCCGCCTGCGTCCAGGCGCTGCGCGATGCGGGCGCAGTGCTCGTCGGCAAGACCGTGACCACGGAATTCGCGTGCGGCGGTCCGGGCGCGACCACCAATCCCCACGATATTGCGCGCACGCCGGGCGGCTCGTCGAGCGGATCGGCTGCGGCCGTCGGCGCGGGCATGTTGCCGGTCGCGCTGGGCACGCAGACTCAAGGATCGACGTTGCGGCCAGCATCGTTTTGCGGTGCGGTCGGATTCAAGCCCACTCACGGCGTGCTGCCGATGGCCGGGGTACATCCGATCTCGACTACGCACGATCATCTGGGCGTGATCGGTGCAACGCTCGATGATACGTGGCGCATCGCCTCGCATATCTCGCTCGCGATAGGCAGTCCCGGCAGGCCGCACTTGAGCGGCGCCGGTGAGTACCCGCCGGGACCGCGCAAACCGCAGCGATTGATCCGTCTTTACACCCGCGGTTGGGAGGAAGCTGATGCGGCGACCCGCGCCGCGTTCGACGTGCTCATCGCCGGCCTTGTCGGAGACGGCGTGCAGATACTGAGCCGCGAAACGAATCGCGCGGTGGCGGACCTCGAAGCTACGCTCGACAGCGGCCTCGAACGTCAGCTCGATATCACCGCGTACGAGATGAAATGGCCGTACGCGCAGTATGTCGCCCGGCATGACGAACTGGTCGCACAGCGCATCCGCGACCGGCTGACGAAGGCACAGGCCATGGCACCGGCCCACTATGAGCACCTGCTCAACGAGAAAGCCGCGATGCGCGAAAAGCTGCATGTGGCATTGCGCGGGTTGGATGGCTTGATCACGCTGGCGGCCTCCGGCCCCGCCCCGTTGGGGCTGGAACACACGGGCAGCCGCACTTTCCTCATCGGCGCGACGCTGCTGGGAGTGCCCGCGTTCAGCCTGCCGCTGATGAGCGTGGCCGGGATGCCGCTGGGCTTGCAGTTGATCGGCGCGCACGCCGCCGATGGCGATTTATGCGCCGTTGCGCACTGGCTGATGCGCCCGGCAGCGCGTTGAGTCGGCGCAGGGTATTGGGCGAAGGACGCGCGCAGCAAGCGCAGAGATGTTCGTCACTGGCATAGGCACGGCGAATCCGCCGCAACGGTTTACCAAGACCGATTGCTGGGAGGCGTTCAAGGCATCCGCTTGGTTTCACAAGCTCGATCGGCGCGCGCATGCAATCGCAGAAACCGTGTTGTTGCGCGACAACGGGATCGAGTCGCGGGCGCTCGCGTTCGCACAGTTCAGCGAAGTGTTCCGGATCGACCCGGACACGCTGCACCAGCGGTTCCTTGCGCACGCTCCCGCACTGGCACAGCAGGCAGCTGACCGCGCGCTCGAGGCTGCCGGTCTCGACGCGGCCGAGATCGACGGGCTCGTCATCAGCACTTGCACGGGGTACCTGTGTCCCGGGTTGACCAGCTACGTCGTCGAGAGTCTCGGTCTGCGCCACGACGTGATGGCCTACGACCTGGTGGGCCAGGGCTGCGCGGCCGCGCTGCCCAACTGGCGCATGGCCGCAGCGCTGCTGGCGTCCGGATCGTGCCGCCACGTGCTGTCGATATGCGTGGAAATCAGCAGTGCCGCGATGTATCTCGATAACGATCCCGGCGTGCTGGTCAGCGCCTGTCTGTTCGGCGACGGCGCGGGCGCGGCCGTGCTCTCGCGACATCCGGCACGCGGACGCCGCATCGAATGGAAAGCGCATGCCGCGCTGATGAATCCTGCGCAGCGCGGCGCGCTGTTGTTCGAAAACCGCGGCGGGATGCTGCGCAACGTGCTGACGCGTCCCGTCCCGAAGCTGGCTGCCGCGCACGCGCAGCAGGTGTTGCACACCGTGCTCCGCAGGGAAGGGGTAAGCGCCGGGGATATCAGCACATGGATCCTGCATGCAGGGGGACGCGATGTGCTGCTCGAGCTGCAGAAATCATTGGCGATCTCCGCTCATGAGCTGCGCTACAGCGCGGACATCCTGCGCGAGTACGGCAACATGAGCAGCGCTTCCGTGTATTTCGTCATGCAGGCAGCGCTTGCGGATGACGCGGCAGGCGGCTGGTGGTGGATGTCAGCGTTCGGCGCGGGCTTCAGCTGCCACGGGGCGTTGCTGCAGGTCGGCTGACCTGGCGGCAACCCTGGATTATAGTGATCGCCGTGAACTTCCCGCGCGTCGTCGAGAACGAGCTGCTCGATAACCTCGCGGCGGACGATGCGCGGGCGATTCGTGCGCGGCGCGACCTGCGACGTGTGAACCGCGTCATCGGCTCGCTGTCAGTCATGCTCGGGGCGCTGGACCGCGCTGCTGGCGAGCGCGTGCCGCATTCGCTGCTCGAGATCGGCGCCGGCGACGGAACGTTATTGCGGCGGCTGGCGCAGCGCCGTGCCGGAAAGTGGCCCCTGCGTAAGGTCGTTCTCCTCGATCGGCTGCCGGTCGTCGATGCGGAAGCGCTCGCAGGATTGCGTGGGATGGGGTGGCCCGCGGAAAGCGCGGCGGGGGACGTGATCGACTGGCTGGAGCAGCCGAGCGACATGTGTTGGGACTGGATCATCGCGAACTTGTTCATCCACCATTTCTCTGCGGAGCGCCTGGCGCGCCTGCTCGCGGCGATCGCAGCCCGCAGCCGCGTGTTCTTTTGTTGCGAGCCGCGGCGCGCCCTGCTGCCGCTTGCGGGGAGTCATCTGATCGGCTGCCTCGGCGTGAACGCGGTAACGCGCCGCGATGCGGTCGCGAGCGTGCGTGCGGGATTTTGCGGCGCCGAGCTGTCGGCGTCATGGCCGCAGCACGGCAACTGGCGGTTGCACGAGTACTCGGCGGGTTTGTTCAGCCATGGTTTTTTGGCCGTGCGCTCTGCAGCCTGAAAATGGAACGTTACGACGCCATCATCGCCGGCGGCGGACCCGCTGGGGCCACCGCTGCGATCTTGCTCGCACAGGCCGGATGGTCGGTCGCGGTCGTTGAAAAACAGCGCTATCCGCGGCGCAAAGTCTGCGGCGAATGCATCGCGGCGAGCAACTTTGCAATTCTCGATGCGCTGGGGGTCGGCGGCGAGGTTGCCGCGGTTGCGGGACCCGAGTTGCGGCACGTCGTGCTGTGCGCAGGCGAGGAGACGCTCGCCGCCGAGCTCCCCGCCATGCACGGCGGTCCGCACGCCTGGGGGAGGGCGCTGGGCCGCGAGACGCTCGATACGCTGCTGCTGGGGCGGGCTTCACGGCTGGGCGCGACGGTTTGGCAGCCCGTGTCCTTGCGCGACGTCGCTGGCCGCGCCGGGAACTATCGATGTCGTGTAGCGATGCCCGACGGCGCCGCGGCGACGCTCGCTGCTCCGGTGCTGATCGTGGCTCACGGATCGTGGGAGAGCTGCGCGAGTCGCGACGGGCGCCGCGCGCCGCGCGGCGCTGATCTGTTCGCGTTCAAAGCCAACTTCGCCGCCAGCCGTCTTTGCGGCGGGTTACTGCCGGTGCTGGCTTTCCGCGGCGGGTATGGCGGCATGGTCGTTGCCGACGGCGGTCTGCTGACGCTGGCGTGCTGTATACGTCGCGATATCCTGCGCCAACTCAGGCTGCGCATGCCAGGCGTAAGCGCGGGCGAAGTCGTCGCAGCGTATTTGCGCGAGAACTGCCGCGCCGCGCAAGAGGCGCTCGCCGGCGCTGCGCGGCAGGGCGCGTGGCTGAGCGCAGGTCCGATCCGCCCGGGAATTCGCAAGCCGTGGCGTCCCGACGGTGCGTTCGTCGTCGGCAACGCTGCAGGCGAAGCGCATCCGCTACTCGGCGAGGGCATCAGCATGGCGCTGCAGTCCTCATGGCTGTTGTGCGAACAACTGATCCCCCACCGCGCGGATCTAATGGGCTCCCATTCAGCGTTTGCCAACGAGTCGGTGGGCAGCATCTACCGCTCGCGGTGGCATCACGCATTTGCGCCGCGTGTTTGGGTTGCCGCTGTGCTGGCGCACGCGGCAATGCGCCCCGGGGTGGTGCGGGTGATCGCCCCGTTGCTGCGGCGCTGGCCGCAACTGGTCGGCGCCAGCGCGAGGCTGGGCGGTAAAGTCCAGTGCACGGTCGGTCCATACGCGGCGCATATTTTCGCCACCACGCGCAATGGGCTCGCACGTGGCCCACGCTGAAGGCGACACCGTGACGACGCTGCCGCAGGTGCAGGCGATCCTGAAGGAGTATTCGGGAGTGCACGCCGATGCCTTCCCGCCCGCAGCGCGTTTCGCGGATCTTGCGATCGACTCGCTCGGCATGATCGAAATCATGTTCAACGTCGAAGAGAAATTCGCAATCACCATCAAAGCCGATCAGGCGCAGTTGCAGGCGAAGTTGCAGACCGTCGGCGATCTCGTCGATTACATCGACGCGCTGGTGAGCGAACAGCACGAGCGCGCAGCGGGGCAGGAAAGCGGGCCGCCTTTGGCATGAACCGTGTCGCGATCACCGGCATGGGCGTCATCTCACCGCTGGGGAACGACCTCGCGACGTTCTTTAGCGGTCTCGTTGCGGGGCGTTCAGGTATCGCCAGAGTGATTTCGCGCGACGGTGCGCGGCCAGCGACGGGCGTCGCCGCCGCGGTCGCTTACGATCCGGCCGGGCAATTTGCAGCGCCTAAGCTGCGCATGCTCGACCGGGTAAGCCAGTTCGCGCTCGCTGCGTCCGCACAGGCAGTGCTCGACGCGGGTCTCGCCTTCGAGGACGTCGACAGGCAGCGCACCGGCGTGTTCCTGGGCACCGGCATGGGCGGTGCCGAGACGACCGACGACGGGTATTTCACGCTGTATGGCGAGCGGTCCGAGCGCATCAAGCCGTACAGCGTGCTGATGGCGATGGCCAATGCGGCGGCGTCATGGATCGGGATCGAGTACGCGCTGAGCGGGCCCAATCTGACCTATTCGACCGCATGCTCATCTTCGGCCGTGGCGATCGGCGAAGCCGCACGCCGGGTCGCCGCGGGCGAAGTCGATGTGATGATCGCAGGCGGCAGCGAGGCCCCGCTCACCAACGGCACGCTCAAGGCGTGGGAGGCAATGAAGACGCTGGCGAGCGTAGACCCCGATGATCCGTCGGCGTCGTGCAAGCCGTTCGCGGCCAACAGAACGGGGCTCGTGCTGGGGGAAGGCGCAGCCGTATTGATCCTCGAAGACTGGCAGCATGCGACTCGGCGCGGCGCGCGCATACACGCGGAGCTCATCGGTTACGGCCTGAGCACCGACGCGGCGCACATCACGCGCCCGACGGTCGAAGGACAGGCCCGCGCAATGCGACTCGCATTGGCTTCGGCATCAATACCGCCCGCGGGCGTTGATTACATCAATGCGCACGGCACGGCCACGCTGGCCAACGACGCCGTAGAAACCGCGGCGATCAAGGAAGTCTTCGAAGGGCGGGCCTATCGCATCCCGGTGAGCTCGACGAAGTCGATGCACGGCCATTTGCTCGGCGCCGCGGGAGCGCTCGAGCTGATCGCCGCACTGTTGGCGATGCAGCACAGTCTCGTGCCGCCGACGATCAATCTGAGAATTCGCGACCCCGAGTGCGATCTCGATTACGTGCCCGGGCAAGCCCGCGCTGCGACGGGTCTCGAAGTCGTCATGTCGAACTCGTTTGCATTCGGGGGAACGAACGCGGTGCTGATCTGCCGCGCCGCGCGCGGCTGATGCAGGGGCAGTGCTTCGGCATAGCGTGTCATCACCCCATCCCCATGCCAGTTGCCCCCTCGCCGCTGCGCTTGCTCTCCCCCTTGAAGGGGAAGGAGAAGACGGCGCTACGCGCAGTAACGTGGTCCATCCCGACCTTCCCCTTGAAGGGGACGGAGAGTTCAGCTGCAGCGCGGTCTACAGGAAAGGCCGCCGCGACTTTACGCCAGATCTCCCGAATCCCAGCCGCCGCCGTCCGCCAGGTCGGTCGTGTCCTCCGCAGCAACAGTTTCGTACGGGGCATCGGCCGCAGCGCTTTCCGCGCTGGGAGGCGTGGCGTTGGCTGACGCCGGTGGCGGGGCTGTCGCGGCTTTGTCATGGTCGCCCATCAGACCTTGGATACCCTGAAAAAGGAATGACCCCGCGACTACCCCGGCGGCTGTGCCCGCGACGGCACCGAGCATGCCTGAACCCCACGCCGGGGCAGCGCCGCCCGCGGCCTTGCTGGGGACGCTCGTCGGAGCGAGTCGCTCGGCGCCCCCGGCCTTGCCGGGGATACTTGTCGGCGCGAGACGGTCGGCGCCCGCGACGGAGTCGGCAGCGCCGCGTCCCCACGCGTTCGGATTGTTCAGAAATCCGCTGCGGCTGCCCGGCCGCACCTGGTCGAGCTCCGCCTGCAGTTGGTCCGCTTTGGCCTGCGCCGCCTGCAACGCGTATTCGAGCTGCATCGCGCGCTGGACCAGAAGATAGGCGGCATCGGGCTGGCGCGCGGACGCCGCGCGGATCAGCGCCTCGGCCTCGGCATCCTTCTGGCCGGCGCTTGCCTGGGCCATTTGCTGCAGAAAAGTAGTGAGTAGTTCGCGTTCCTGTGCATTCATCGTTTGCCTCGAAGTTCGAATGGGGTATTGCAAAGACCCGTGCGCGCCATGGCAGTTCCGCAACGCACACAGATGTCGGTGGGAGTTGCAGTGCCCAGTCAGCCTTTGACCGCCTCCTGCATGGCCTGCAGGAGTGTTTCAGGTTCCTGCGCTCCCGACAGCCCGATGCGCCGGTTGAAGATAAAGAACGGCACGCCGCCGATCCCCGCGCTGCGCGCTTCGACGTCTCCACGCAGCACTGTGTCGCGGTCCTCGGTGGATTCGAGATAAGCCTCCAGCGCAGCGCGTTCGAGCCCGGCGCGCTCACCGATTGCGGCCAGCGCGGCGTTGTCGGTGAGGACGGCGCCTTCCTGGAAATAGCCGCGGAACAGACTTTCCGCGACTTCGTCCTCGCGCCCGTGCTTTGCTCCGTACAGCATGAGGCGATGCGCGTTTATCGTGTTGGGCTGGACGGTAATGTCGTCGAACGCGAAATCGATGCCGACTTCCTTGCCGACGCTGGCAACGCGCGAATAGTTGCGCGCGCCGCCGGGGCCGAATTTGCGCAGGATGTAGTCCTGGCGCGAGATGCCCTCATCGGGAAGATCGGGGTTGAGTTGAAACGGCAGCCAGCGCACGACTGGCTTGTCTTCACCCGGCGAGCGCTCCTGGAGCATCCGCAGGGCGGATTCCAGGCGGCGCTTGCCGATGAAGCACCACGGTCAAACGACGTCCGAGACGATCTCGATGGTGAGTTTGGGCTTGGCGTTCATGGGTGTCCTTGGGGGTAGAAGAGGGCGCGATGAGTTTATGCTGGCACGCCGCTCGCGTCGAGACGCTGTAGCCGAGTTGACCGATTCCTCAGGGAAGCTCTGATTTAGTCCGTTCGGGCTCGCGCTTGACGGCGCGCAACATACGTCGTACTAGAGCGACGCCCGCCATCACCGCTGCCCCTGCAACGATGCCGACCAGCGCGGCCAGCACTATAGTGGCCAGCGCTTCGAGAAATCCGCCCATGGCGAGCGCCGCCGTGGCGCCGTGCGCAACCTCGTCGATGAGCGCCTCCAGGCCGGGAATGCCGTGTACCAGGATGCCGCCGCCCACCATGAACATCGCTGCGGTGCCGAGCCCGGACAGGCTTTTCATCAGGTACGGAGCCGCGGCGAGTATCGCCCGGCCGATCGCGCGCTGGACGCCGCGCAGCGCATCGCCGCCGCTGCGCGCGCTGAGGTACAGGCCTGCATCGTCGAGTTTGACGATGCCTGCAACCAGGCCATAGACCCCGACGGTCATGATGATGGCAATGCCCGTCAGCACCGCGACCTGGCTCCAGAAAGGCGCCGCGGCGACCGTGCCGAGCGTGATGGCGATGATTTCCGCGGACAGGATGAAGTCGGTGCGGATCGCGCCTTTGATTTTTTCCCGCTCGAAAGCGACGATGTCGACGGCGCTATCGGCGAGCGCTGCCGCCAGCCCCGCGCGGTGCGCGTCGTCCTCGTTTTTCGTATGCAACATTCTGTGGGCGAGCTTTTCGAATCCCTCGTAACACAGAAAAGCGCCGCCCAGCATCAGCAGCGGCGTGACGCCCCATGGCGCGTACGCGCTGATCGCGAGCGCCGCCGGGACGAGGATCAGCTTGTTCCTGAACGAACCTTTGGTCACCGACCACACTACCGGTAGTTCACGGTCGGCCCTGAGTCCCGCGACCTGCTGCGCGTTCAGCGCCAGATCATCGCCGAGCACGCCCGCCGTCTTCTTCGCCGCGACTTTCGTCATGACCGCGACGTCGTCGAGCACGCTGGCAATATCGTCGAGCAGAGCTAACAGGCTGGCGCCGGCCACGGCAGAGATTCCTTATCGAATCGAACGTCGGTATTCAAGCACACGGGCTGCGTTACACTGGGCGCTTTTCGCCCGGCCCGCCAGTGCCACCAGTGATCTGCATTCGCTGATGCGCGCGCCGAGCGCGCCGTCGACATGCCAAGAACCGCCATACGCGCCATCACGATCGACCTCGACGACACGCTGTGGCCCGTAGGCCCCGCGATCATGCGTGCGGAGCGCCTCGCGCACGAGTGGCTTGCAGAACGCGCGCCGCAGGTTGCCGCCGACTGGTCGACGGAGCGGCTGAGGGAACTTCGCGTCGCAATATACACTGCCCGGGCCGAGCTGCGTCACGATCTCCTGCAGATACGCCGTCTCGCTCTCGCCGATGCATTCGCGCAATGCGGCTTCGACGCTCCAGCGTCCGCGCCGCTCATCGACGAGGCGCTCGGCATCTTCATGCAGGCGCGCAACCAGGTCGAGCTCTACCCGGAAGTCCTCGGGTGTCTCGAGCGGCTGGCGCAGCGCTACCGGGTGGTGTCCGTCACCAACGGCAATGCCGACCTCGGCGCAATCGGCCTTCGCCACTTGTTCCATGCGACCGTCTCGGCGCACGACCACGGCACGAGCAAGCCCGACCCCGCGCTGTTTCGCATCGCGTGCAAGGAGCTCGGCTGCACGCCGGGCGAAGTGGTCCATGTCGGTGACGATGTAGAGCTCGACGTGCGAGGCGCGCGGCTGGCCGGCCTGCAAGCTGTGTGGATCAATCGTGATCAGCGTTCCTGGCCGGGCGAGGACGTGCCGATCATGGTGACCGACCTCGAGGCGTTCGAACGCTGGCTCGAAAGCTAAGACCCGGGCCGCGCCCAGAAAGCGTTACTCCTTGCTCGCCGGCACTTTTTCGGCAGCCGCCTGAAAGCCGATCTTCGAATGGGTGCCGTCGCAAAACGGTTTCTTGCTCGACGCGCCACAGCGGCATAAAAACACCGTGGGGTTGTCGACGCGCATTGCGCCGTTTTCGTTGAAGAGCGCGATCGGGCCTTCGACCTTGTACGGTCCGTTCTTCGAAACGGTGATTTTGACGTCAGGCATGTCGATTTTCCCTCTTGAATGAAAATTGCGGTGTGCGCTGGAGATGGCCTGCGGCTTTGGCGGGGCGTGTCGCGATTCAAACGCAGCTTATCCGACAGCTCCCCGGTAGCAAGCCGAAGATTACTACGAAGCGCAAACCCACGCGTTAAATCACCGAACCTACGATACGAGTCGCGGCTCGCAAGCGGCCCCGCAAGGCGAGCCGTGTTTTCATAGAGAACGATGCGGCGCCGCGGCACGGGGCCGCGTACGC
>JBKJZR010000063.1:0-18846 GCA_046715035.1 Burkholderiales bacterium
ATTCCGGCTCAAGCTGCTGGTCGGCGCCGCGATCGCGCCGTTGCTGCTCCTGTTCGCGCATCGCATGCCGCAGCCGCGCGGCTATCACCTGTTCGCCGACGTCCGCACGTGTCTGGGCATCCCGAATTTCTTCAATGCGGCCACGAACTTCGCATTCCTGATCGTCGGCCTGGGGATGCTCGCGTGGCTTTACTCTCAGCGGCGACACTTCCCGCGGATGTTTATCGAAAGCGGCGAAGCATGGATGTTCGCCGTGATGTACGGCGGCACGATCCTGGTTACTTTCGGATCGGCGTACTACCATCTGGCGCCCGACAACGCGCGGCTGTTCTGGGACCGGCTGCCGATGACGCTCGTCGGCGCGGCTTTCGTGGGAACTATCCTCGCCGACCGCTTCGGCGCGCGCGCCGGGGGCTGGGCGATGACCGCGCTATTCGTCCTGTCCTGCGGAGCGCTGATCTATTGGCGAACGACACAATCGGCGGAGCAGGACAACGTGTGGCCTTACTTCGTCACACTCTACGGCAGCCTCGCCGTCGCCGGCATTGCGATGGCGCTGTTTGCGTCGCGCTACACGCACGGGCATGTGGCCTGGGGAGCACTCGCGATCTACGGGATCGCAATGGCCTTCGACACCTGGCTCGACCGGCCTCTCTACAACCTCGGCGGCGTGTTGAGCGGCCACAGCTTCAAGCACGTGCTCGCGGCGCTGGCGCTGTGGTGGCTAGGCTGGGGCGCTTTGTCGAAGCGCACGGCGAGACCCCGGCGCTAAACGCTAACCGCGGCCCGCGCTGTGGCGCGACGTCCACGCCCACATCCAGATCCCCGCGAGCACCATCGGCAGCGACAGCCATTGCCCCATCGTCAGATTGAACGCGAGCAGGCCGAGATAACCGTCGGGCTCGCGCGTGAATTCGACGACGAAACGAAACAGGCCGTAGCCGATCAGGAACAGCGCCGACACCGCGCCGCGCGGCCGCGGCCTCGCCGAATACCACCACAGCAGCGCGAACAGCAGCACGCCTTCGAGCGCGAACTCGTAGAGCTGCGACGGATGCCGCGGCGTGCGGTCGACGGTGGGAAATACGATCGCCCACGGCACGGTCGTGGCGCGGCCCCACAATTCCGCATTGATGAAATTGCCCAGGCGTCCGGTGGCCAGCCCGAGAGGGACGAGCGGCGCGATGAAATCGGTGACCGCGAGCCAGCTCTGCCGGCGCGATTTCGCGAACCACCACATGGCGAGGATGACGCCAAGAAAGCCACCGTGGAAAGACATGCCGCCTTCCCACACGTAAAAGATGCGCCACGGCTCGGCGAGATATTCGCCGAACTTGTAGAAGAAAACGTAGCCCAGGCGGCCGCCGATGACGACCCCGAGGATGCCGTAGAACAGCGCGTCGTCGAGATCCTGCGCGGTCCACACCGAATGCTTGCGAGTTTTAATCGCGTAACGGCCTACGCCCCAGAACAGTGCGAAACCGAGCAGATACATGAGGCCGTACCAGCGTACGGCCAGCGGACCGATGGAGATCGCGATCGGATCGAATTGCGGATGGACCAGCACCGGGGCAGCGTGGGATTGGGTTAGAATCGTCGAGATTATACGTATCCAAAGTCCTGGTTGGAGCGTTCTCCCGAGTCGAGCTCACCCAGGGGATGTGCAGGGAGGTATCGCTCCCTTGGTCCACGATACTTACAGTGATAAACCGCGCGCGGAGACACCAATGGCTTTCAACAGGCGCAGTCATCTGATCACGCACGGGGTGGCGCGCTCGCCGAATCGCGCGATGCTGCGCGCGGTCGGTTTCGGCGACGGCGACTTCGAGAAGCCGATCGTCGGCGTTGCCAACGGCCATTCGACGATGAACCCCTGCAATGCCGGGATTCAGCCGCTGGTCGACCGCGCGATGGCCGCGCTCAAGGACGCCGGCGCGATGCCGCAGGTCTTCGGTGTGCCCACGATCACCGACGGCATCGGCATGGGCACCGAGGCGATGAAGTACTCGCTGGTGTCGCGCGAAGTCATCGCCGACGCGATCGAAACATCGGTGAACGGGCAGGCGATGGACGGCGTGCTGGTGTGCGGGGGCTGCGACAAGAACATGCCCGGCGGGATGATCGCCATGGCGCGCATGAACGTTCCCGGCATTTACGTTTACGCCGGGACGATCAAGCCCGGCAAATGGAAAGGCCAGGACCTGACGGTGGTCAGCGCGTTCGAAGCCGTCGGCGCGTTCAGCGCGGGCAAGATGACCGAAGAAGATTTCATCGGCATCGAGAAACACGCCTGCCCCAGCGTTGGTGCGTGCGGCGGCATGTTCACTGCGAACACGATGTCCTCTTCGTTCGAGGCGCTCGGCATGAGCCTGCTCGGCTCGTCGCAGATGGCCTCGCCGGATGCCGAGAAAGCCGATTCCGCGGCGGCCTCGGCGCGCACGCTCGTCGACGCGATCAAGCTCGATCTGAAACCTCGCGCCATCATCACCCGCAACGCGATCGAGAACGCGGTGGCGCTGATCATGGCCACCGGCGGCTCGACCAATGCGGTGCTGCACTACCTCGCGATCGCGCACGCCGCGGAAGTCGACTGGACGATCGACGATTTCGAGCGCGTGCGCACGCGCGTGCCGGTGTTGTGCGATCTCAAACCGTCGGGCCGCTATGTCGCCACCGATTTTCATCGCGCCGGCGGCGTGCCGCAGGTTCTCAAAATGCTGCTGACCCACGGCCTGCTGCACGGCGACTGCATGACCATCACCGGACGCACGCTGGCCGAAGAGCTGGCGAGCGTGCCCGACGCGCCGCGCGCGGATCAGGACGTGATCCGGCGCTGGGACCACCCGCTTTATCCCCATGGACATCTGGCGATACTCAAAGGCAATCTCGCGCCCGAGGGCTGTGTCGCCAAGATCACCGGCCTCAAGAATCCGACGATCACCGGTCCGGCGCGCGTCTTCGACTCCGAGCCCGCAGTCATGGCGGCGATCATGGAGCGCAGGATCAAGGCCGGCGACGTCGTGGTCATCCGCTATGAAGGGCCGCGCGGCGGACCCGGCATGCAGGAAATGCTGGCGCCGACTTCCGCGCTGATCGGGCAGGGACTCGGCGAGTCGGTCGGACTCGTCACCGATGGCCGCTTCTCGGGCGCCACCTGGGGCATGGTCGTGGGGCATGTCGCGCCGGAGGCATTCGTGGGCGGCACGATTGCGCTGGTGCACGAAGGCGATTCGATCACAATCGACGCGCATCAGCGGCTCATTCAGCTGAACGTAAGCGAAGCCGAACTCGCCGCCCGCCGCGCCGCCTGGCATCCGCCAGCGCCGCGCTACACGCGCGGCCTCATGGCCAAATATGCGAAGGTCGTGTCGACAGCAAGCAAAGGGGCTGTCACCGACTGAACAAAGGCCACGCCCTGTTTGACTAAAGCGTGCTTTGTAGTAAGAATCCCGCTAGGAGCGTGTACAGGCTCCTATGTGTGCGGTTGCACAGAACGTCTGGATGCGGCAGATATGATGGCATTAACCGTAGTCGCTCCTGTGCCGCGCGCCGTTTGCGGTATCGAACAGGAACCGCTGGAAGTTTCCGGAATAAATGGACACGACTAATACAGGCCTCGCGATGACGATCGACAGCCAGGACGGCGGCGCCGAGGAGCAGGCGTTGGCCCGGTTGATCGTCACCACGCTCAATCTCGAGGCGGCCGCCGGGGACATCGATCCGGCCGCGCCGCTTTACAAGGAAGGCCTGGGGCTCGATTCGATCGATGTGCTCGAGCTCGCACTGGCAATCTCCAAGACCTACGGCATCCAGCTGCGGTCGGACGACGAAAACAATCTCCAGATCTTCAGTTCTCTGCGCAGCCTGAACCGGTACATTCAAGAGCACCGCACGAAGTAATGGGGCGCCCGTTGGGGTGGCTTTGGGCAGCCCTGCTGCTGGCGTGTGCCGCCTATCAGTGGGTCGTCCATTGGGCGATCATCGAAGCTCAATCCCCGGCGCTGCGCGTGGCACTGATCATGCTGCCGCTGCTCGCGCTGGCCTACTGGATCGTGACGCGCGCGCGACGCAAAATCATCTGGCTGCCGGTTTTGCTCGCCGCCGGGGGCACGCTCTATGCGCTCGAGCATCTGCAATACAGCGGCGTCGCCGCCGCCTATGGCATCCCGCACGCCGCGATCTACGCGGGCCTGCTGTGGGTCTTTGGCAGAACCCTGAAACCAGGTGCCGAACCGCTCGTCACGCGGCTCGCTCGCCGCGTGCACGGCGGGCTGCCGCCCGTCATGGAGACATACACGCGCCGCGTGACGATAGCCTGGTGTGTTTTCTTCGGCGGTCAGATCGTGGTCTCGCTGTTGCTTTTCCTGTTCTCAACGCTCGACCACTGGTCGCTGTTCATCACGCTGCTCAATTTACCGCTGCTCGCGCTGATGTTCGGGGGTGAATACGCCTATCGCATCACCCGCCACCCGGACTTTCCACACGCATCGCTCGCGGTGTCGATACGCGCGTTCGCGGCCGACGATGCGCTTTCCAAAAAGGCCGAGGCGCGTTAAATGTCGATGGCACGCCTGCCCCTTATCCGTAACCCCGACCCCGGTGCGTGGATCGCCTTTCGACTGGGACAGCCGATCACCCAGGCGCGATTCCTGCAGGACGTCGCGCGGGTCGCCAGCCTCCTGCCTGATCGGCCCCACATGCTCAATCTGTGCGGCGACCGCTACCATTTCGCCGTCGGCTTCGGCGCCGCGCTGTTGCGCCGGCAGCTGAGCCTGCTGCCGCCCAATCAGACTCCGGATTTCATCCACCAGTTGAGCCGGCGCTACGCCGGCGTGTATTGCCTGAGCGATGTCCCCGGCAGCCAGGATGTGCTGGAATCTGTGGTTTTTCCACCGCTCACGGGCGCGACTGCCGCACCGCCGGCAGCTGCTTTCCCCGCGGAGCAGACCGCGGCCATCCTTTTCACATCGGGATCTACCGGCGAGCCCGTGCCGAACGCAAAATCGTGGGGCTCGCTCGTCACGGGCGGCCTCGCCGAAGCCGACCGCCTCGGCGTCGCGGCGCATCCCGGCATGGTCATCGTCGGCACGGTGCCGCCGCAGCATATGTACGGCCTCGAGTCGACCGTGCTGCTGGCCCTCCAGGGTGGCCTCGCGCTGCACGCCGCGCGGCCGTTCTACCCCGCCGACATCCGCGCCGAGCTCGCTGCGCTGCCCCGCCCGCGGGGACTCGTCACCACCCCGGTGCACCTGCGCGCGCTGCTCGCCGAGAGCGACCCTTTGCCGCGCGTCGACTTTCTGCTCTGCGCGACCGCGCCGCTCGCCCCGCAGCTCGCGGCTGCCGCCGAGACGCGCTTCGGCGCGCAGCTGCACGAAATCTACGGCTGCACGGAGGCAGGACAGGTCGCCAGCCGACGCACGGTGGCGGGCGCGCATTGGCGTGCGCTGCGCGAAGTTGCGCTGCACCAGGACGCGAATGGCACCTGGGTGTCCGGCGGGCACGTGGAAAAGCCGGTACTGCTGGGCGACGTGATCGAATTGCGCGACCCCAACACATTTCTGCTGCACGGCAGGACGGCGGATCTCGTCAACATCGCGGGCAAGCGGTCCTCGATCGCCAATCTCAACTATCATCTGAATTCGATCGAAGGCGTGCAAGATGGCGTGTTCGTCATGCCTGATGACCAGGGCGACAACGTCACCAGGCTGCTCGCCTTCGCGGTCGCGCCGGGGCTCACGGTCGAAGCCGTGATGGATGCGCTGCGGCAGCGCATCGACATGGTTTTTCTGCCGCGCCCGCTGTGTCTGGTCGACGCCCTGCCGCGCAATACCACCGGCAAACTTCCCCGGGAGGCGGTGGGCCGGCTGGTCGCGCACGCCACAGCCAAGACCCCCGGATGACCCCCACTGTCGAATGCCATTTTCCCGGCGATCTGCGCGCCGCCGAGGGCCATTTTCCGGGCAATCCCATCGTTCCCGGCGCCTTGCTGCTGAGCGAGGCACTGCAGGCGATCGCGGCCAGCCTCGGCACAACACTGGCGCCATGCCATGTCAGGACCGCCAAGTTTTTCCATCCGGCGCGTCCCGGCGACCGCGTGCTGATCGAGTACTCCGGCCTCGCGGCCGAAGGCATCACGTTCACCTGCAAGGTTCTTGAAAAAACCGTTCTCACCGGCAGCGTCGTATGCGCAGCCCGTCCGATTCCGGCGTAGTCACCGCGCCGCGCGCGCCCGCACGCAAACCGCGGCCGGAGTGGACAGCGCGCCCCGAGCGCAGCAACAAGCTTGCGCTGCGTTTCATCGTCTGGGTCGCGCTGACGCTGGGTCGGCGCGCCGCACGCCTGCTGCTCTATCCGACCTGTCTGTACTTTTTGGTGTTTTCCCCCCATACCAAGACCGCGTCGAGAAAGTACTTGAGCAAAGTGCTGGGGCGCAAAGCGAGTGCAGCGGACGAGTATCGTCACTACCATACCTTCGCCGCGGCCATACTTGACCGCGTCTTCCTGTACAACGATCAGTACTCGCGCTTCGACGTGCGCGTTTACGGCGAAGACGTCGTTGCCGCGATGGCGGCGGGCGGAGCGGGCTGTTTCCTGCTGGGCGCGCACATGGGCAGTTTCGAGATCGTCCGCGCGCTGGGCAACCGCAATGCGGGAGTGCGCATCGGCCTGGTGATGTACGAAGACAACGCCACGCAGTTCAACTCCATTCTGCGCGCGATCAATCCGCACGCCGATTTGCACGTCATCGCGCTGGGCAGAGTCGATTCGATGCTCAAGCTGGAGGCCGCGCTCGAAGCGGGCGAGTTCGTCGGCATGCTCGGCGACCGCACGATCCAGGGCGAGGGCACGGTCGCGTGTTCGTTCCTCGGCGAGCTCGCGCCTTTTCCGCTGGGCCCGTTTCGAATCGCCTGGATGCTGAAACGCCCGCTCGTGCTGATGTTCGGGATCTATCGAGGCGGCAATCGCTACGACATCCATTTCGAGCGCCTGGTCGATACCTGGGACGCACCGCGCGCGCAGCGTGACGCGGCGCTCGAGCAGGTGTTGCGGCGTTACGTCGCCCGCCTCGAGCATTATTGCCGGATCGCGCCTTACAACTGGTACAACTTCTATGACTTCTGGCAGTAAGGCGTGCCTGTGCCGACTTTTCGCCGCGCTGTGGCTCGCGCTGACGGGATGCGTCGCCTCAGTGGGGGTCGCGGCAGCCGACGGCGAATGGACTATCGAGCAGCTCATGCAGAGTCTGGCGCAGGTCAAGACGGCTCGCGGCAAGTTCGTCGAGCGCAAGCACCTGGCGATGCTCAGCGCGCCGCTCGAATTCTCCGGCACGCTGGTCTACACGGCCCCGGGCCGCGTCGAGAAGCACACGCTGCTGCCGAAGCCCGAGAGCCTGGTGCTGGAGCAGGACAGGCTCGTGATCGAGAACAAGGCTCGCAACCAGCGCCGCACGCTTGCGCTTCAGGACTACCCCGTGGTGTGGGCCTTCGTCGAGAGCTTCCGCTCGACGCTCGCCGGCGATCTACGGACGCTGAACCGTTTCTACCGGACCGCGCTCGAGGGCAACGAGCAGCAATGGCGGCTCACGCTCAGGCCGAGCGAGCCCCGGATGCAGGAGATGGTCAGCGAAATCCTCATCGCGGGCAGCAGGAACCGGGTGCGCACCATCGAAATCATCGAGAAGGAGGGTAATCGCTCGGTCATGAGTATCACCGAGGACGCGCCGTGAGCATGTCCCCGCGCCTCGCGATCGGCGCCTGGCTGGTGTTCCTTGCCGCCTGCCTGGCGATTGTCATGCGCACGCATCTGAGCACCGACCTGTCCGCGTTTTTGCCGCGCGTCCCGACGCCGGCCCAGCAGTTGCTCGTCGAGCAGTTGCGCGACGGCGTGGTGTCGCGTCTCATCCTGATCGGCATCGAAGGCGCAGCGGAGCCGGCGCTGGCGCAGACGAGCAAAGCCCTCGCTGCCCGGCTGCGCGGACAACCCGGCATTGCCGCAGTCGACAATGGTGAAGACGCGGGCGCTGCACGCGATCGGGAGTTCCTCTGGCGCAACCGCTACCTGCTGAGCCCGGCCATCGTTCCCGGCCATTTTTCTGCCACATCACTGCGGGCCGCGCTCGAGGAGAATCTGCAGCTGCTGGGGTCGCCCGCCGGAATGCTGGTGCAGCGCGTCCTGCCGAGCGATCCGACCGGCGAATTGCTGCGGCTGGTCGAGCAGCTGGAAGCACAAGCGCGGCCGGGAGTGCGCGACGGCGTCTGGTTTGCCCCTGACGGACGACGGGCGTTGCTGGTCGTGCAAACCCACGCCGCAGGCTACGACATCGATGCGCAGGAGCGCGTTCTTATGCTGATCCGCAGCGCCTTTGCCGGCGCCAACAAGGAGGCCGGGCAAAAGCTGCTGCTGAGCGGCCCGGGCGTCTTCTCCGTGAGCAGCCGCGCCCGCATCAAGGAGGACGCATGGCGGTTGTCAGTGGTGGCCACCGCGCTCGTCGCCGCGCTGATGCTCGCGCTGTATCGCTCCCCGCGCGTCTTGCTGCTGGGCTTCCTGCCCGTCGCGAGCGGCGCGCTGGGCGGCGTGGCAGCGGTGTCGTTGGGATTCGGCGAGGTGCACGGCATCACGCTGGGCTTCGGCGCCACGCTGATCGGCGAGGGCGTGGACTACGCGATCTATCTGTTCACGCAGACCACGCCCGGCGCTGACCCGCAGACCACGCTCGAGCGCATCTGGCCGACATTGCGGCTCGGCGTGCTCACCTCGATCTGTGGTTTCAGTGCGATGCTGCTGTCGGGTTTTCCGGGGCTCGCGCAGCTCGGCCTGTTTTCGATCGCCGGCCTCGTCGTTGCGGTGGCGGTGACGCGCTACGTGCTGCCCACGCTGTTGCCAAAAGGATTCAGCGTGCGCGCGGCCACCGTCCTCGCGCCGCTGGCAATGGCCGCAGCGCGGCGTGCGCCGGTCATGCGCTATCCTCTGCTCGGCGTCGTTGCGCTCGCCACAGGGTTGCTGATCGCGCAGCGCGATGCGATCTGGAGCCCGGAGCTCGCGAGCCTGAGCCCGATCCCGCTGGGCGATCAGGTGCTCGACAAGCAGTTGCGGCGCGACTTGGGCGCGCCGGACGCGCGGCACCTGATCGTCGCCTCCGCCACGAACGAGCAGTCGGCCCTCGAAACGGGGGAGCAGGTCGGCGAAATTCTGCGACGGGCTCGCCAGTCGGGTCTGCTCGAAGGCTTTGACGCACCGGGCATCCACCTTCCCAGCTTCGCGCTCCAGCGCGCCCGGCAAGCTGCGCTCCCGGCGCCGGAAACGCTGCGCGAAAACCTGTCCCAGGCGCTCGCGGGGCTGCCGTTTCGTCCCGGCGTGTTCGAGCCTTTTCTGCGCGACGTGGCGAGCGCGCGGGAGCAGCCGCTGCTCACCCGCACGAGCCTGCAAGGCACACGCCTCGCCGTGAAGGTCGACTCGCTGCTCGTCGATCGCGGCGGCAGCGGCTGGGCGGCGATGCTGCCGCTGCGCGGCGTCACCGACGCCGCCGGGATCGCGCGTGAATTCTCGCAACTCCCCGCCACCGCCGCCGTCATGGTCGATCTGAAACGCGAATCCGACCAGCTGTATCAGACCTATCTCGGTGAAATCGTCGATTACTCGCTGCTGGGTGCCGGCGTCATTGCGATGCTGCTGGTGGCGAGCCTGCGCTCCGCACGCCGCGTGCTCAGCGTGCTCGCGCCGCTCGCGGCGGCAGTGATCGTTACCGCCGGCCTGCTCGTGTGGTCAGGCGCTCAGCTGTCGATTTTTCACCTGGTCGGGCTGCTGCTCGTGGTCGCGGTCGGATCGAACTACGCGCTTTTTTTCGAGCAGCGCAGCGACCGCCATGACTGGGAAAGAATCGTCGCCTCGCTGCTGTTCGCCAATGTCACGACGGTCATCGGCTTTGGGCTGCTCGCGTTTTCGCAAGTCCCGCTGCTGCACGCCATCGGCTCGACCGTCGGCATCGGCGCGGTCCTGAGCCTCGTCTTTTCCGCAATTCTGATTCCGCACGAGCGGCTGGCAGCGGGGGGCGCCAGTGCCTGACGCTGCGGCCGCTGAGCGATCGACCGGCGGGGATGTGCTGCTCGTAATGCTGCCCGGCGCCGGCGATAGCGCCCGCGACCTGATCGATCGGGGGTTCGTGCGCGCGTTGCGCGAGCGCGAGCTCTCCGTCGATGCGATCGCTGTCGATGCGCACCTGGGCCACTACCTCGATCACAGCCTGAGCGGGATGCTGACGCGAAAGATCATCGAACGCGCCGGCGAGCCGCGCCATCGGCGACTGTGGCTCATGGGAATTTCACTGGGCGGCATGGGCGCATTGCTGTATGCCCGCGAACACGCCATGGATGTCGAAGGCATCGTTCTGCTCGCGCCGTTTCTCGGCACGCGCGGCACGCTCGCCGAAATCGCGCACGCGGGTGGTCTGCAGCGCTGGCGCCCCGGCCCAACCGCAGCCGACGATGGCGAGCGCCTGCTGCTGACCTGGCTGCAGTGCTACGCTGCGCATGACCCGACGCTGCCGAGCATTCATCTCGCCTACGGAACAGGCGACCGGTTTGCCCCGGCGAGCGCAATGCTGGCCTCGCACCTGCCGCCCGGCAACGTAACGACGCTCGACGGCGGGCATGACTGGCCGACGTGGATGAAGCTGTGGCAGCGCTTGCTCGATCGGAATGTGTTTGCCAATGGCCGGCAGCGAACGCGGGCGCTCGACCCAAAATGACGATCGCGCGTTGTAGGTGCTGATGAACGCATCGGAACACACCGCAGCAGAGCGTGCCCCCGGTTGGCGCGCCAGCCCGGCGCTCAGCGTCACGCTCGCAACGCACCTGGCAGGCGCGGCGGCGTTGGCGCTGCAACCGTCCTCCTGGCCTGCCATCACGGGCGTGCTGCTCATCAATCACCTGACCTTGTTTCTGGCAGCGCTGGTGCCGCGCGGACGCTGGCTCGGGCCCAATCTGGTGCGCCTGTCCGACGCTGCCGCGGCGCGCCACGAGATCTGTCTCACATTCGACGACGGCCCCGATCCGGAGGTGACACCGCGGGTGCTCGACCTTCTCGAGCGCTACCGCGCGCGCGCGAGCTTCTTCTGCATAGGCGCAAAAGCGGCGGCTTTTCCCGACTTGGTCAGGGAAATCGCGCGGCGCGGACACAGCATCGAAAATCATACGTTCAGCCATTCGCCGGCGTTCGCCTGGTACGGATGGTCGCGGCTGCGGGGCGAAGTCGAAGCAGCTCAGGCGATCATCGTTCGCACTGCCGGCGTCACACCCGCTTTCTTTCGCGCGCCCGCGGGTTTTCGCAGCCCGCTGCTTGCGCCCGTGCTCGATCGATGCGGCCTGCGTTATGTGTCCTGGACGCGCCGCGGCTATGACAGCGTACAGACCGACCCCGCCCGCGTCCTGCGGCGGCTTAAACGCGATCTTGCGGCGGGTGACGTGCTGCTCCTGCACGATGGCGCGCACGCCCGCACCGCCGCGGGCGTGCCGGTCGTGCTCCCCGTGCTGCGCGAGTTGCTCGAAGAGCTCGCCGCGCGCGGGTTGAAGTCCGTCTCGTTGCCGACTGCGTGCGGCGCATCGTCCAGGGCCGCGAACAGGTACCCGCATGCAGCCGTTAGCTATTAGCCGTTATTCGATCGCCAACAGCCTGGGCGCCGGCGCCCACGCGGCGCTCGAGGCATTGCGCGCGATGCGGTCGGGCCTGCGGCGCTGCGACTTCGAAACGGTCGCGCTGGACACCTGGATAGGCAGGGTGGAGGGGATCGAGGACATTCGCATGCGCGCCGAGCTTGCGGCTTACGATTGCCGCAATAACCGGCTCGCGCAATTGGCCCTCGAGCTCGACGGCTTTGCGGAGGCGGTCGTCGCTGCGCGGGCGAAGTATGGGCCCGCGCGCATCGGAGTTTTCCTGGGCACCAGCACCTCCGGCATCCTGGAGACCGAACTCGCCTACCGGCGCCGCGATCCGCTCACGGGCGCGCTGCCGCCCGGCTTTCGCTACGCCGAGACGCAGAACACCTATTCACTCGCCGATTTCGTGCAGCGCTACCTCGGTCTCGAAGGACCGGCTTTTGTCGTCTCCTCGGCGTGCTCGTCGACGGCCAAGGTTTTCGGCAACGCGGAGCGCATGATTGCGGCGGGTGTCTGCGACGCCGCGGTCGTCGGGGGTGTCGATACCCTGTGCCTGACCACGCTCTACGGCTTCAACTCGCTCGGTCTCACTTCGGGCGCACCATGCCGGCCGTACGACATCGCCCGCGACGGCATCTCGCTCGGCGAGGGCGCGGGATTCGCGCTGCTCGAAAAGCCGTCCGCGGCAGCAGACGATGCGACCCTGCTGCTCGGCGTCGGCGAGAGCTGCGACGCGCACCACATGTCCAGCCCCCACCCCGAAGGCCTGGGCGCGAAGCTCGCGATGCAGCGCGCGCTCGACGCGGCAGGCCTCGCCCCCGCCGCGATCGATTACATCAACCTCCACGGCACCGCGACCAAAGCCAACGACGCCACGGAAGACCGGGCCGTCTGCGAGTTGTTCGGCACGCGCGTCCCGGTGAGCTCGACCAAAGGCGCGACCGGGCACCTGCTCGGCGCGGCAGGAATCACCGAAGCGATATTCTGCATGCTCGCGCTCGAGCACGGCTTCATGCCGGGCGGGGTGCACACGCGCGACGTCGACCCCGCGCTCAGGAGCAACTACCTGGTCGTGAATCGCGATGCTCCCGTGCAGCGCGTCCTCAGCAATTCGTTCGGCTTTGGCGGCAGCAACTGCAGCCTCGTGCTCGGAGCCGCGCGCTGATGGAGGTCTTCGTCGAAGGCGTCGGACTCGTCGGGCCCGGTCTCGATGGCTGGACCGCGAGCCGGCCGGTGCTCGCGGGCAGCCAGGCGTACGTCGCCGCGCCGACCGTCATCGCGGCGAGCGGCCTGCTGCCCCCGGCCGAACGCAGGCGCACGGGCATCCCGGTCAAGCTCGCGCTCGCTGCCGGACAGGAAGCATTCACGCACGCGGGCCGCGACGCTGCCGGCACGGCAACGGTGTTCACATCGTCCGGCGGCGACAGCGACAACGTGCATCAGATTTGCGAGACGCTCGCTTCGCCGCAGCGCGAAGTCTCGCCGACGCGGTTTCATAATTCGGTGCACAACGCCGCGGCTGGATACTGGAGCATAGCGACACGCGCGCATGCGGCTTCGACGAGCTTGTGCTGCCACGACGCGAGCTTCGCGGCGGGTCTGCTCGAGACCGCTGCACAGGTTGCTGCGGACGGTCAGCCGGTTGCGCTGATCGCGTACGATCAGCCCTATCCGGAGCCACTGAGTGCGGTGCGCCGGATCTCCGCGAGTTTTGCGGTGGCCCTCGTCTTCACTGCACAGCCGACGAGCCGTGCTTTCGCCGCGCTTACCGTGAGCTTCCAGCAGCGCGCGGGAAACGCCACCGCCATGGCGCAGACGGCGCTCGAGAGCGTGCGCACGGGCGTGCCGGCGGCGCGCAGCCTGCCGTTGCTCGCCGCCTTCGCGTGCGGCGCCCCGGCGACCATCGTCCTCGACTATGGCGCGGGTCAACTGCGCGTGGCGGTAGCGCCGTGTTAGCCGTGACCAGATCCGCGCTCGAGCGCATGATCCCGCACGCTGGCCCGATGTGTCTGCTCGACGGCGTGGTGAGCTGGGACGCGGAATCGATACGCTGTGTGAGCAGCACGCATCGCGATCCGCACAATCCTTTGCGCAGCCGCGGCACGCTGCACGTGCTGTGCGGAATCGAATATGCCGCGCAGGCTATGGCCGTCCATGGCGGACTTGCCTGCGCCCCGGCGAGCAAGCCCAAGTCCGGGTTTCTGGTGAGCGTGCGCGAAGTCGCGTGCAGGGTCGGCCGTCTCGACGATCTCGACGGCGAGCTGATCGTCGATGCGCAGCGCGTCATGGGCGACGCGAGCCGCGTCATCTATGGATTCCGACTGTCGATAGGGGCCGCCGAAGTCTTGTCCGGACGCGCAACGGTGGTCCTCGATGCCCTGTAAGCCGCCATGCGGCTGTCCTCTCCTTCCCCTTCAAGGGCAAAGCCGGGATGGGGAAGTCGTTTAGACCGCGGCGCGGCTGTCCTCTCCTTCCCCTTCAAGGGGAAGGCCGGGATGGGGATGGGGTGGAATGGGGAACCAGATAAAGTAGCACCATGAAGCGCGCACTCGTCACCGGCGGCAGCGGCACCATCGGCGCCGCGATCTGCCGGCGCCTCGCGGCGGATGGCTGCCACGTTACCGTGCATGCCAACAGCAATCGCGGCCAAGCCGAGAAGATCGCCGCCGACATCGTCTCCGCAGGCGGCGCCGCGGACGCGGTCGCCTTCGACGTCACCGATCACGCACAGACGGCGGCGGCGCTGGAAAACCTGCTCGCCGACGGCCCGATCCAGATCGTCGTCAACAACGCGGGGATCCACGACGATGCCGTCATGCCCGGCATGCGCGCCGCGCAATGGTCGCGCGTAATCGCCGTGTCGCTCGATGGTTTTTTCAACGTTACGCAGCCGCTGCTGATGCCGATGATAGGCACGCGCTGGGGGCGCATCATCAACCTGTCTTCGGTCGCCGCGCTGGCCGGCAATCGGGGGCAGACCAATTACGCCGCCGCCAAGGCGGGGCTGCACGGTGCAACCAAATCGCTGGCGTTGGAGCTCGCGAGCCGCGGCATCACCGTGAACGCCATCGCACCCGGCATCATCGCCTCGCCGATGAGCGATGGGGTCTTCACCCCTGACGTGATCTCCCGGCTCGTACCGATGCGGCGCGCCGGCCAGCCCGACGAGGTCGCCGAGCTCGCGGGCTTTCTCGCGTCCGACCGCGCGGCCTATATCTCCGGCCAGATCATTTCGATCAACGGCGCGATGATCTGAGGCGGACCCATCCTTAGCAAATCCGGCGTAGGGTGCGCTTGCGCACCAGGCAGAAAAGATGTCCGTATCCATGCGACACCATCACATCGGTGCGCAAGCGCACCCTACGATATGCCGTTTAATTTTAATCGACGAGTTGAATTTTGCCGGGCTGCGACGCTCAGCTTGAGCTAACCGAACTCAGCGGATTCGCGCGAGCGTCGGCGGTGATGGTGGGCGGTGCTTGGGCAGGCAAGATGAGTTTGAGCTTGTCGAGCAGCAGCTTCAGCTCGGGCTCGGGTGGTGTTACGCCGCCCGCTTGGCGCGCGCGCCATGACCTTTGGTGAGGAGATACAGCACATACTGGTTGAGGCTTACGCCTTGCGCTTTGGCCGCATGTGCGAGCTCCGCGTGCAGCCGTTTTGGAACACGCATCAGAAACTTTCCGCTGTAATTCACGTCCGCCCGGTCGCTCGGCATGGGAACCGCGTTACCCACTTTTCTGGCTGCTTTAATCCAGAGTTCGATCACTGTACGCAGTTCCTTGATTGCCTCGGCTTCGGTCTTGCCCCACGCTGACGCGCCGGAAAGATCGGGAGCGACAGCAATAAAGCCCCCGTCTTCGTCGCTCCAAAAGACCTCGATCGGATAGCGCATGATGTTACCCCTCGTACTTGTCCAGCATTGCACTCAACTGGCGGGCTTGATAAGGCGGGATACATCCATTGCGATTCTGGAAATTCAGGATCGTCGGCTCGCCGGCCCTTGCGTACACGGCATGTGACCCCTTGCCGCCCATTCTGACAAACCCTATGGTTTCGGCCGCCTTGCATGCGTCTGCGAACCGCACTCCCCGGGGATTGTTGCGTATCCCGACCAGCAGCTTTTCACGCCTCGTCACGCGCCCATTATACTATTTATAGTATCAGAAAGCGTTGCCGTTCCGTGGGGAGGTTATTCAAGAGCACATCGAAAGACCCTTCACGGAGGGCAGCCGGGGTTCGAATCCCCGTGGGGACGCCATACTATTCCCCCCACGCAGCGGGATGCGGTAGCAGACCTGCAGCGTGGCCTCGTCGGGATCGAGCTCGACGCGATCGAGGATGGTCGTGAGGAAGTCTTTCAGGTCGTTCCGGTCGTAGAGCCGCATCTCGTCGGCCATGCGGCCGAGCATCTTCTTGACGTGGGCATCCGTAATATCGGCCCGCGCCTGGGCTGACTCATCTTCCTTTTCCCACGCCAGGATGCGGCGCTCGATCTCGCATCGCTGGTCCTCGAGCTCGTCCACCTTGCGCAGAATAGGCGCGCGCGACTTGACCTCGAGCGCCCTGTCGAGCAGCTCGCTGCTGCGCTTGTCGAGCTTCGCGATCTCGGCGCGCGCCGCGGCAATTTCCTCGCCATGAGTGATCGCGAATTTCTCTCGCAGTGACTTGACGGCTGCGGCGACGAACTGCGCTGACTGCAAATCCTTCGCGACTGTTTCGATCACGGCGCGATCGACACGCGCCGCAGGCATACTCCGACTGCCGGCCGTGCTGCTCGCGCGATAGAACTCTGACCGAGCCGTCCGGTTGCCGTGCCACGGCGCACCGGCGGGCGTTTTCAGAAGACCGGTCAGCAGGTATGTTGCGCTGGTTTGGCGGTTATTCCTGTGACTCGCGCGTTCGACTTGCTGGAGGACCGTCTCCGCGATCGCGTCGCTGACGAGTGCCGGATGCGTATCACGCTGAATTACCCATTCGCTGCGCGGCCGGCGCTTTACCCCGCCCTTGTAACCCTCTGAACCGTACTCGTTGTGCCCATTCCACACCGTGTGGCCGGCATAGGTGAGGGCGTTCCATTCGATTCCGATCAGCGAGGTCGCCGGCCTCGGGATTTTCAGTTGGCGTTGGACGGCGGTTCGAGAAATACCTTCGGCTCGCAGCCGCAGATACTCGGCGACGACTGGTGCATCAGCGCTCGGCTCGAGCTTTGACTTCGTTACCTGTGCGCCTTCCCGGACAGCGCCCGTTGCAATCGTAACCAAACGATAGCCGCGCGGGGCTCGACCGCCAGCGCGAAAGCCCTGGCGGACATTTTCCGCCATGCCAGCAAGGCCTTTGCGCTTGCTCGTGAGGCTGTGCCACTGATCGATGCCCCGACGAGGACCCGATCACGGCCGTCGTGATCAAGTCGTTCATGATGGGGGACCGATTTATAGACGACGCGCACGCCGTGCCTCTCGGCGTCGCGTTCGAACATGACATTGATGAACGGCCGCCGCGCGAGTCGGCTGGTATCGAGCAGCAGGACCGTGTCCCAGCCGCGGCTTCGCTGGCGGATATCGGCGATCAGACGCTGCAATCCGGGACGATTCTCGTCGGCGCCAGACTGGGGAGCGGCGGATTGCTGCGCTTGGACAACGTGCGATCAAGCGCCTCACGGTGGAGTCCGGTTTTCTTCGCGATTCGCACAATGCCGCGGGGTCGCCTTCGTCAAGCACGCCTCGACATAAGCGGCCGCATTCGCGGGATCTTTCAGCCATGCGAGAACCAGCGGCCGGTGCGGCACGCTCGCGGGGATCGGCTCGCGGCTGCTGACGCGCTTTTTCACTTACGCTGCCTTTTTCACCTTCAGCTCGACGCGCATGCCGGCATGCGCGAGCATGTTAACGAGAGCATCGAGACTGAACTTGCCGATCTTGCCGCGCATGAGATCATTCAGCCGCGGCTGTGACACGCCGAATTGCTTCGCGGCTTCGCGCTGAGTTGTCGCCCGCACGACATCGCGAATGCGCGACATCAGCTGCGCGCGAAGGAGCAGGTTCTCCGCTTCCTCCGGAGGAAACCCAATGTCACGGAATACGTTGCCGCTGCCGCGTGTTCGTTTCAGTTTGTCGGTCATCGCTGCCGTCTTTCCTGAACCAGTGTTTTGAATCTTCTGCGCGCAAGCTCCAAGTCTGGCTTGGAAGTCTTGCGTGATTTCTTCTCGAAGGCGTGAAGCACATACACCGCCTCCGCGAACCGGGCAACGTAGATTAAGCGGTATGCGTTTCCAGCCCGCACCCGTATCTCGTTTACCCCAAGCCCAATCGATGGCATTGGCTTCCAGTCCGACGGCTCTTTGCCTTGTTGGACTTCCCACAGTTCGAATCCAAGTTCCCTGCGGGGGTCAGCCGGAAAACTTTTCACTTGCTCATGGCTGTCGCCGAGCCATGTCACGGGCTTGATGTTCATGATATCCGAATTGATATCAAAACTCAACGAACTGCTTGCAGCTGGTCGCGTCGATCGACACGTACGATCTGGCCTTCCTGGGACGTAGATGGAGGAGGGGTTGGTTCGATTTTGGGGAGCGCATTGGCATCTCGCCAGTGAAGAAACAAGGGCAAAACGATTGTACGCCTAGCGCAATGTCCGGCAGCCCTTTCGAGGGCAACACGGTGAGTGGCTTGGCGGGACGCTTGATGATCGGCTCCTCGCGATCAGCAGTCTGCGATCGATCGCGGTGATCGGCTGCGATAACTTCTGTGCTTGCTTCGGCGACGTTGCAGGAGATCTTGAATCGTCTCGTATCAGCGCGCAATGAGAAATAGTGGCAAGAAAGGGGGATATCGCGATTAACTCGGGATTCGCACAGAGAATTTGAGCAACCACTTGCCCGTGGCGGTAATCAGCAGGCGCCCGCGCTTGCAAGGGCAGCAGTAGATTAAACGCAGTCTGATCAAGATCGCTTGGCACTTCCTTTTGAGGCGGGATGGTCTAGGCCGTTTTCAACGCAAATCAGCCTGTTAGAAGAGGGTCGCGGATTGGCTCGGAAGTTGCCTGTGTGCCGTTACCAGTACGTAGCTGGTGACCGCGCCCAGATTTCCTCATCGGCCGCTCATCGCCTGACGACTTTGCGCCAGATCAGTAACGGCAGCCGCAATACGAATCCCATGACCAGACGCAAATGCATCCAGGTGAGCAGGACGTTGTCGCG
>JBKJZR010000064.1:0-4698 GCA_046715035.1 Burkholderiales bacterium
CCACGTTTCTGACGAGCGCTGTCGTGTGGGCCGCAGCTCAGCCGAAACCGTATAAGCGCTGCGGATTGGCGACGAGCACTTTCGTGCGCTGGGCCGGGTCGGGAACCCACTCGAGCAGCAGATCGGCAAGGTCGCCATCGTCGGGCATTTTTTCCCGTGCACTCGGATGCGGCCAGTCGGATCCCCAGACGATGCGCTCCGGCGCGGCCTCCACCATCGCCTGCGCATACGGCGCGATGTCGCCGAAACGCGGGAACGCGTCGGAGATGAAATACGGGCCCATCAGCTTCGCCCAGCAGTGCTCGCGGCGCAGCAGCCGCAGCAGTGCCTGGAAAGGCGGAGCGTCGATGCCGTCCGCGGTCGAGATGCGTGCGTAGTGGTCGATGACGATGTCGATCGGCAGTTTCGCCAACACGTCCGCAATCTCCGGCATATCGCGAAAGTTCACGAAGAACTGGAGGTGCCACCCGAGCGGCTTGATGCGGGCCGCAAGCCTGGCCGCATCCGCAAGCTTGAGCCCCTGCGTCGCCGAAGCGGTATTGATACGAATGCCGCGGAAGCCGGCTGCGTGCAGCGCTTCGAGCTCGGCGTCGGTTATGCCGGGAGCCACGACTGCAACGCCGCGCAGGTCGAACAACCCCGACTGCAGCGCTTCGGTAATCGCCGTGTTGTCCGTCCCGTAGACGCTCGGCTGCACCAGCACCGCGCGCTCGCAGCCGATGACGCGCAGCATGCGTACATAGTCGCCCAGCAGGTTGTCGTGAGGGATGAAATGGGTTTTCGGCAGCAGCTTGAAACGGCTTGCCGGCCCGAAGATGTGCGCGTGACAGTCGCACGCGAGCGGCGGAAACCTGATCCGCGGCGCACGCGTGTCGCGGATCGGCGGCGGAATGTCAGGCGTCGGCACGGCTCTTGCCCTGGCGCGCTTCGACCGTCTGCTCTTCGATGGCGTAGTACTCGTCGAGGCTGATCACGTCCTCCACCTCCTGCCGCGAAGCGACGAATTCGGCTGCGGTCATGCCCGTGTAGCTGCCGGTTTCGCGCAGCTCCGCGAGCGCGATCTTGAGAAAATGAAAAGCTGCGCACAGCACAACCTGCGCCTCGATGCACGCGACGTAGCCCATCTGCTGCAGCTCCTGCCGCGAAAACAGCGGACGCCCGTCGCGATTGCCGCGGCTTTGCACGTAGACGAGCGGCAGGCGGCAGACCTTGGGTGCGCGCTCCGCATCGGCCGGGGTACGCGGAAACAGCAGGCCGAGATCCGCACCGACGTCCGCAGCGCGGTTGAGGCGCATGCTGGCTTCTTCCAGTCCCAACGCGCGGCACGTATCGGTGCGCGCGATGATGACGAAATCGGGATCGGTGGCATCGCGCTGCTGGCAAGCGAACTGGATCTTCTCGGCGAACTCATCGGCGGGAATGCCGTGCACGACATACTTGTGGTAGTGCGCGCGCTTGGGATACAGCTGGTCTTCAATGTGCACGCCGGCGACACCGCTGCGGATGAATTCGCGCACCGTGCGCATCGTATGCAGGGGCTCACCAAAGCCCGCGCCGGCATCGGCGATCAGCGGAATGGCGATACTCTGGGCAATGTCGCCGGCGAGCCTCACCTGCTCCGTCATCGTCAGCAGGGGCTCGGTCACGACGGTCGATGCGCCGGTTACGTAGCCGCCGACATACGTGGCTTCGTACCCCAGCGACTGGACGAGGCGTCCGCCGATCGCGTCGTATACTGATGGCATGTGCAGAAAGGTTTTATTGCGCAGCAAAGTGCGAAGCTGAGTCGTCATGCGCTGCATTGCGGCTCCTCGGCAGGAATTGCGATAAGCGTGCGGACAGACGGCAATTGTATTTCGTGGCACGGCGCCGCCGGCGGACTGATGCAATGCGTATTATAGGCGATCGAGCCGGCTCATCGTGCCGCAGGCTGCTGATGACCGGCTTGATGAGAATGCGCGTCACTGCTTCGTAAGCAGGAGTCCAGGAAAGCGCATGCAGGTTGAGTACCTGATTGGGCGGCAATGACGCAAAAGCACTGTTCAGCGGGCGTTCTACCGCCTTTCGAAAACATCGGGCACACGGATAAGGGTGCAAAAATGGTCCCCGCATTGACTGCGCATGGCGCGGCAGTTCCATGTATCGGCTTCGGCACTTCGCAGCTCGGCGATTGCGGCGACGTCGTCGCGACGGCGCTCGGGCTGGGCTACCGCAGCATCGACACCGCGTGGAAATACGGCACGGAGGAGGGTGTCGGGGCAGGGATGCGCAAGTCGGGCGTTCCCCGCCGCGAGATTTTTCTGACCACCAAGGTTTCGCACGAATATCTGCACGCGCCTGACTTTGCGCGATCGGTCGACGAGAGCCTCGCGCGGCTGCAGACCGATTACGTCGACCTGCTGCTCGTGCACTGGCCCACCACGGATCAAATCCCGCTCGAGGAAACGATGGAGGCACTGGCGCGGGCGAAAACCGGCGGCAAGACGCGACATGTAGGCGTCGCGAACTTCAACATCGCGTTGCTTGAGGAAGCGCGGCGGCTCTGCCCGCAACCGCTCGTGGCCTTGCAGGCCGAGTACCACCCCTATCTAGACCAGCGCAGGGTGCTCGCCTACTGTCGCCGCAACGGGCTCGTCTTCATGGCCTATTGCCCGCTTGCGCGCGGACGGTTACTCGGCGATCCGGTGCTGGGCGAGATTGCGCGCGACCGGGGCAGGAGCATCGCGCAGATCGCCTTGCGCTGGGCGCTGCAGCAGCAGATCGTCGCCCCCCTTCCGCGCTCGGCCAATGCGCGGCACATGGCGGAAAGCCTCGACGTTTTCGACTTCGCGCTGAGCGATGCCGAGATGGCGAGGATCTTTGCGCTGCACCGGCCGGACGGCAGGATCGCGAATCCGCAAGGCCGCGCTCCGGCCTGGGATTGACGCACCGAAAACACCGCTCCGCAGCTGCAAGTTGCATCGCGTCCATGCGGCTCGTGGGGGCGCTGGGGCGGGTGCGGGCGTAGGGCGTCGTGATACTTCCCGGATTGCGGTGTTGCGACGCGCCTGCCGGCCGTCCTACACGCGAATCAGCGCAGTCCTAATGCGCCGGCGCGATGCGAGGGATACCATCATTGTGTCGAAGTCGATGGTGCGCTAAGGAAACCCTCGCATGGAACTCAAGCGGATTACCAAGGCCTTCATGGTGGCGGTGACGGTAACCCTTACGCCGCTGGCGCTGGCGCAAAGCACCGCGGGCGGAACTGCGAGCTCGCAAGTCAATGCAGGTGCCAGTGCAGGGACCGACAGCTCGGGCACCCCTCTATCGCCACGCAAGGCGATGCCTGCCGCGAGCAAAGTGCCGTTTGCCCCAGCGGGACCTAGCAGGTCCGCTGCTATTACGGTGTTGCGCGACCCCGTGGAGTTTGGCGTCGCGCTGCGTTCGCCCTCCCCCAGTATTCCGGAGGCTTCGCAGGCCGCCGCTTCATCCGCCACTCAGCCCGCGCAAATCAACGTAATCCACGCCCCTCCGGGCACGATCGTCATTCCTTCGGGATCGACACAATCCCAGATCGTTGGGACTCAAGGCATCAGGCACGGCAACACGGTCGTGATCCACTCGACGAGCACCGTGCAACCGAGTGCGCCTCAGGTTGTCGCTAATCCCGCGCCCGCCGTGCGAGTGCCCGATATTACGGCCTCGCAAGCGGAACGCACAGCTTACGTCGGCGTTATTCAGGCGCCGCCAAACGATGCTCCGCCGGGCACGCGCAGGGCGCTTATCGGCATACCGGCTCAGGACTCGAGCGCGCGGTAGACGATCTCTCTCCTGGCAGCAGCGATTTGGGCGTCTGAGGCGCCCGAATTTTTTTTCGCGCGTCAGGTTCCCGCTATCGTCGGCAACAAAAAAACCCGCCGCAGCGGGCTTTTTTTAACTGAGCTGGATTGGTGGGCAGCCCAAATCGCCTACACCCCAGCGGACTGGGCCCAATCAGAACAGGCTGGCGCCGCCGCAGTTCGCGCTTACGGGTCCCGTCACTATCCATTGGCCGGTTACGGCGGTGTAACACGTGCCAGGTCCAACCGGCGCATTGCCGCCCGGCGCGTAAACCGAAAACCGGAAGCTGCCGCGCAGCGCGTCGCCATCGTCGATCTTGCGGTCGAGCTCTGCCATGATGTCGCCCGGAATCTGATTGCCCGTCTTGATGTTGTGCTTGGCTACTGCAACGCCCGGGTCGTCGTAGACGGCATCGTTAATCAATTGCATCGGCACGGTGTAGGGGCTGATCGCATTGGTGGCGGGACTTGGGGCTGCGGCATAGGTGTACGACCCGTTGATGAAACCCGCCCGGGACAAGTGCTCCCACACGGCGATGTCTTCACGCGCCACCACGGCGCCGGCCAATTCGATGCGGCCGTCGCCGTCACCGTTGACGGTCGCGCCGTTGATGTTGCCGGTCGCTGCGGCATAGTCTCCCGGATAAGCGCGGAAGCGGTCCTGAAAGCCGAAGAATGCGGCCTTGACGCCATCCTGCAGCGAAATCAGATTGCGCACACGGGCGCTGGTGATGAGCTCCTGTCCCTTGAGGACGCCGCCCAGCAGCAGGCCGATGATAACCAGCACGATGGCGATTTCGATGAGGGTGAATCCGCGTTGTATCTTCATGCGGGCAGTCCTTGGTGAAAACCTGGAGGGATCCGACGGCGCCTTGTTATG